>JALWKP010000120.1 GCA_027081355.1 Campylobacteraceae bacterium | reverse complement strand
ATAATGAAGACAAAGGAGTATTGGCGCAAATGGCAGAGATTTACCAAAGATACCAGTGCTGTGTTGTGGCAATACAAGAGGTGGCGCCTGAAAATACTAATAAATACGGAATAATAGACGGCAAACTGATAGACGACAGCGACAATATCTACCGCGTATCGACAATGGTAGAAAAACCCGACCCAAAAGACGCCCCCTCAAATTTGGCAATTATCGGACGCTACATATTAACCCCCGAAATTTTCGATGTGCTAAAAAACACAAAAGCAGGCAAAGGCGGCGAAATCCAAATAACCGACGCCCTTTTGGAGCTGGCAAAAGAGGGCAAAGTGGTAGCGTATAAATTCAAAGGCAAACGCTTTGACTGCGGAAGTGTAGATGGTTTTGTGGAGGCTACTAACTTTTTTTACGGCATTTCAATTGATTAAAATTAGCAAATATAAAAGATGGTTTTACTTAAATTTGATATAATTCCCTATAATTTTTCCAAAGAGGCTTGATGCAAAGTTTTGATAATTATTTTAAAGAAAATATTCCACAAATAGAAACTTTTTACAGCGATTATAATAAAGCCATAAAACATATTCTCTCTGCAAAAGGCAAACTGTTTCGCCCTAAGCTTTTGCTAAGCATTGTGCAAGCTTACGAGCCTCTGCTTTTGGAATCTAGCTACCCTGTTGCGATGGCGGTAGAGATTTTTCATACCTACTCTTTGATACACGACGATTTGCCTGCTATGGATGATTCTCCTCTTCGCCGCGGAGAGCCGACTTTGCACACAGTTTACGACGAAGCAACGGCTGTTTTAATCGGCGATGCTTTTAACACATACTCTTTTGAACTTATTGCAAATTCGCCTTTTAGAGAAGATGTAAAAATTAAGCTTATTAAACTGCTGGCACAAAACGGCGGTATTGGCGGTATGGTTTTGGGGCAGGCTATCGATTTAGCTTACGAAAACACCCCATTGACCTTGGAGCAGGCAGAGATTTTGCACATTAATAAAACCGCAAAACTTATTGCCGCTTCTATGGTAATGGGTGCGGTAATTGCAGGGCTTGGCAAAGAGATTGAAGATAAACTTTATCAATTCGGGCTCGATTTGGGCTTGCTTTTTCAGGTTCAAGACGACATTATAGATGTAACTTTAAGCGAAAAAGAAGCCGGCAAACCGATAGGAAACGATGAAGATAAAAACAGTTTTATCAACCTTTTGGGGCTAGAAAAATCGGTTGAATACGCCGACAATCTAGCTAAAAAAATAGAAAAAAAGTTTTCGCAGTTTGATTCTAAACTTCAAAATGCATTAAGAGGGCTTTTGGATAAGTATCTTTATAGACATAGATGAGAAAGCTCAGAGCTGAGGGCTTAGAGTTTAGAGCTAATATACTGAAAACGGAAAGCTGAAAACAGAAAACGGATTAAATCCAGTTTTCTATTTCTCTGTTTTCAGTATGCGAAGCCGCAAATATTAAAAAGCGGCGTTAGCCGCACCACTGGCTCTATGCTCTAGGCTCTGAGCTCTTAGCTTCTTAGACTTGCTGCGATATAAGGATGCGCAGTATATAGACTTTAAAGTTGTAAGATTGTGCAAAACTTTTTTTGAGGCATAGCCAAAGCTATGGTGATAAAAAATTTTGTGCAAGATTGCTTCTTTAAAGTCTATATACGGTGTTTCCTTATATCGCAACAAGTCTATTAAAAAGGAACAAAATGGCACACGAGTTTGAGAAAAAGATGGCAAATACCATTAGATTTTTGGCTGCTGATATGATTCAAAAGGCAAATAGCGGACACCCGGGCGCACCTATGGGGCTGGCGGATATTGCCGTGGTTTTAAGCAAGCATTTAAAACATAACCCTAAAAATCCGAAATGGTTAAACAGAGACAGGGTGGTGTTTTCGGGCGGTCACGCATCGGCGCTTGTTTATTCTCTGCTTTATCTTTGGGGCTACGATGTAAGTATGGAGGATTTAAAAGAGTTCAGACAGTTAAATTCCAAAACACCGGGACACCCTGAATATGGGCATACTCCGGGTGTAGAAATCACAACGGGACCTCTTGGGCAGGGTGTTGCTAATGCGGTCGGCTTTGCAATGGCAAAAGAGTGGACGGCAAAAAAAGTTAACAGCGACACTTGCGAATTGATAGACCATAAAATTTACTGCTTCTGCGGCGACGGCGATTTGCAAGAAGGAATCAGTTACGAAGCGTGCTCGCTTGCGGGGCATTTGCAGCTTAAAGATTTGGTTTTGATTTACGACAGCAACCATATCACAATCGAAGGCGATACTTCAGTAACTTGGAGTGAAGATGTAGAAAAAAGATTTTTAGCCCAAGGGTGGGATGTTCTTAAAATCAACGGTCACTGTTATGATGAAATCGACGAAGCGCTCACAAAAGTCAAAAGTGCCAAAAAACCGACTATAATTATTGCCAACACAATTATCGGACGCGGTGCTATGGAGCTTGAAGGCAGCCATAAAACCCACGGCGCGCCTCTTGGCGAGACAATTATTAAAGAAGCAAAAGAAAAATATGGCTTCCCTGCCGATAAAACATTCTATGTGCCAGAAGATGTTTTAGAAGAGTTCAGAAAAGCTATTCCAAAAGGCGAAGAGGCGGAAAAAGCGTGGATTCACCTGCAAAAGCAGGCTCCTTTGGCAGAACAGAACGAAGCTTTAAAAGTGCTTTTAAATCCCGACTTTAGCAAAATCGAATGGCCAAACTTTAGCGACAGCAAAGAGATGGCAACAAGAGACAGCAACGGCAAAATACTTAACGCTATTGCAAAATCGGTTGCAGGATTCTTGGGCGGAAGCGCCGATTTAGCGCCGTCGAATAAAACAGAGCTAAAGGATATGGGCAATTTTCCAAACGGCAAAAATATCCACTTTGGAATCAGAGAGCACTCTATGGCGGCAATTACAAACGCGATGGCGCTTTATGGCACAATAATTCCGTTTAATGCGACATTCTTTGTATTTAGCGATTACTTAAAACCTGCTGCAAGAGTTGCTGCGCTTACTAAAATTAAAAACTACTTTATCTGGACGCATGATAGCATAGGTGTGGGCGAAGACGGTCCGACTCATGAGCCGATTGAACATTTAAGCCAGTTTAGAGCGCTGCCGAACTTTTATGTATGGCGTCCTGCCGACGCAACCGAAAATGTCGAAGCGTGGAAAAAGGCTTTAACAATCGATGCGCCAAACGCCTTTGTTTTAAGCCGCCAAAAACTGAAAACCCTTAAGCCAAAAAGAGATTTCGGCGAAGTTGCCCGCGGAGCTTATATCGTTAAAAAAAGAGAAGGCGCGCAGCTTACAATTATGGCAAGCGGAAGCGAACTTATGCTGTCATTAAAAGCTGGGTGTTATTTAGAAAAAATGGGTATAAAAGCAAATATTGTCTCGGTTCCTTGTTTTGATTTGTTTTTAGAGCAAGAAAAAGAATACCAAGAAGCTGTAATCGATACAAATACTAAAGTGCTTGCAGTCGAAGCAGCGCGCGCGCTTGAGTATTACAAATTTGCAGATGAGGTTTTAGGAATGAACAGCTTTGGCGCCTCTGCCCCTGCAAACTTGCTATTTGAGAAATTCGGCTTTACAATCGGCAATATTAAAGCCAAAGCGTGCGAACTTTTAGGGGTAGAAAATAAGCCTGTAACAATTGGCGGGCAAACTTATTAACAACGCATTTAAAATTTGTAGGGTGCAGAGTTCTGGCTGCACCTTTTTGTTTTGCTGTTAATCTCGCTCTCTAGCTCCCAAATTGCATTTGGGAGTTTATAGGATTTTTCTATCGAATCAAGCTCGTATTTTACAGATAAATGCTCCCAAATACAATTTAGAAAATGTAGGGTCGGTTTACCGACCAATTAAACGATAAATTATTGCAACAATTATATAACCTGTGATATGCATTCCGCATCAGGAGATACGGAACGAGGAACATCAAGTAAAATTTAATAATATTAGGGTAATATTTTTTCACTTTATAAAAGGATACAAAATGAATAAACGATACAAATTTCTTTACTACTTTTTAATAATTTTTATTATAGTAAATTTAGCAACTAGAATTTCGCTTTTGGCTTACTCTTTTGAAAACGTAGATAAGTCGTTCTTTGAATTGCTTAAAACTTTTGCCGTGGGCTTTTTTTACGATTTGGTGGCATATTTTTACTATATTATTCCTTTTGTTGTTTATCTCTTTTTGGTGCCGCAAAAGATTTTTAACTCTAAAGTGCATAAATTTATCTCTTTAGCGATATTTTTCGGAGTAATTTACGGGGTTGTATTTAATGCATTTAGCGAATGGTTTTTCTGGAACGAGTTTGGGAAGCGCTTTAATTTTATAGCAGTTGACTATTTGGTTTATACCCACGAAGTTATCCATAATATTCTAGAATCATACCCTATACCTCTTTTAATGACTATTATCTTTCTAATAACTGCTGTGATTTTTGGCATAATATATAAGAAAACCGACGGCTTTAAAGAAATTTTTGAAGATAAAAGCAGTTACAAAAGCCGCCTTTTGCCGACAGCCGTTTTGCTTGCAATTCCTGTTTTAAGTTTTAATTTTTTAAACAAACAGCCCCTTGCCATAGCCGCTTCTAAAAATATTTATAACCAAGAGCTGGCAAAAGACGGCTGGTATTCACTCTTTAGCGCATTTAGAAATAATGAGCTTGATTATAATGAATTTTACATTACAAAAGATATAAATGCAGTTTTAAAAAATTACCGCAAATTGGTTAAAGGCAAAAATGCCAAATTCCAAAGCAGCGATTTAAATAACACTTGGCGCTATATCGACAATGGCAAAAATGAAAAACACTATAATGTAATTTTAGTTATGATAGAGAGTATGAGCGCCGAATATATGGGAATATTTGGCGACAAACACCACTTGACTCCGCATCTTGACAAATTGGCTAAAGAGTCGCTCTTTTTTGACCATTTCTTTGCAACCGGCACAAGGACTGTTCGCGGAATGGAAGCGGTAACTATGAGTGTGCCGCCAACTCCTGGAAGAAGTATTGTAAAACGCCCCGATAACCACAATATGTTTGGAATGGGATGGATTTTTAAAGAGCGCGGATACGATAATAAATTTATATACGCAGGGCACGGATATTTTGATAATATGAATGATTATTTCGGGCACAATGGATTTAAAATCGTTGATAGGCTCGATTTTGACGATAGCGAAGTAACTTTTTCAAATGTCTGGGGCGTTTGCGATGAGGATTTGTTTAATAAAACCCTAAAAGAGGCAGATAAATCTTATAAAAGCGGCAAGCATTTCTTTAGTTATGTTATGACAACTTCCAACCACCGCCCATATACATATCCCGATGGCAAAATAGATATTCCTAGCCACACAGGGCGATACGGCGGAGTTAAATATACCGATTATGCGATAAATGAGTTTTTAAACAATGCACGCAAAAAACCGTGGTTTAAAGATACAATATTTATTTTTCTAGCCGACCATAACGGCGGCAGCGCAGGCAAGACATCTTTGCCGCTTTGGAGATACAAAATACCTTTAATTGTTTATGCCCCTGCTATTATAAAGCCGCAAGTTGTATCTAAAATCTCTTCGCAAATAGACCTTGCACCCACACTTTTTGCACTCATGGGCTGGAGTTACAAAAGCAAATTCTACGGCAGAAACATTTTAGCCGACGATTTCAAAGAACGCGCTTTAATAGGAAATTACCAAAAACTGGGGCTTTACAGAGACGGCAAACTTACAATCCTTACGCCAAATAAAAAGTCTGTCGAGTATAAAGTAGAAGAGTTAAAATTAAGAAGCAACAGATACAAAGAGATACCGCAAGATAAAAAGGATTTGTTCGATACAGTAACTTATTACCAGAGCGCTAGTTATTTTTATAAGAATAGATTAGATAGGATAAAATAAATCATAATAAATTTTATAAAAACAGTTCTGCCAAGGCAGAGCTTATTTTTTATTTTGCAAAAGAAGATAAAACAAAACAGCAACAAATAAAACAACCAAAAGATTTTTTTGGGCGAAGATTATAATGTCTATAGCAGTGTTTCCGAAGTAAAAGCCTATTGAGGTAAAAACCGCAGACCATAGCAAAATGCCTATAATATCGTAAATTAAAAATTTAGCATACGGATATTTAGAAAGCCCCACAATTAAAAGTGCGGGGATATGCGTTCCGTAAATAAAGCGCTCGAATATTATGACAAATGCTCCATATTTGCGGAAATAGTTTTGAATAGAAATACCTCTGCCTTTATATTTTGCCAGCCATTTTTTGGCTTTGGGCTCGAAAAACCTGCCAAGCAAAAAAAGAGTATTATCTCCGATAAATGCACCTATTGATGAAATAATAATTATATTTGCAAAGCTAAAAACCTCTTTGTTTGAAGCTAAAAAACCAGATAGCATTAAGCCTATTTCTCCTTCTAAAATGCTCCAGATAAAAAGTGCAATATATCCATAGGTCAAGAGCAGTTTAATAGGATACGAAAATATAGCCAGCAGCATTTTATTTCCTTTTATAATTGTAGTCTGTATTGTGCAGTGGTCTCATTTTAGAAAATTTTATCATATTTTGAAAAATATTTATGCAATCGAAGTTACATTAGGTATAATTCACGGCAAAAAGGCTTTTTATGAAACGCGAAAATCCCTGCTTTTACAACGCTTGCGAAGTTTTGAAAAATACAAAACTTTTTAAAAATTTAAGTCAAGATAAAATAAAAGCAATTGTAAGAGCCTGCACCCCGACAGAGTGGAAAAAAGGGGAAAATATCGATTATGAGCTTGCGCAAAAGTATCTTTTTATAATTGTAAAAGGCAGGGTTAAAATTACTCAAATAGACCCAAAAAGCGGAAGAAGCGTAGTGCTGTTTTTACTAAAAGAGGGTGATATTTATGATATGTTTACACTTCTTGACGGCAAAGAGCATATAACTTTTCCTATTCCTTTAGAAGATTGCAAAGTTATTTATACGCCGCTTGAGCTTGCCAGAAAATGGATAGAAAAACATCCTGAATTTAACGAAGCTTTTCTACCGTATTTGGGCGATAGAATGAGAGAGCTAGAAACCTTTAGCCTCTCTTTGGTTTTTCACGACACCACAACACGCTTGGCAAATTTAATTTTAAAACATACCAAAAAATGCAACTATCAAGACAATCACCACTATCCTGTGAAATTAATAAACAACCTTCCGCACGAAACATTAGCCGAAATGATTGGCTCGGTTCGGGCTGTTGTTACAATGCAGTTAAAAAAATTAAAAGAAGAGGGTGCAATAGTATCAAAACGCGGTGAATTGGCGGTAAAAGATTTGGAAAAACTGCTTCGTCACTGCAATAAACAAGCAGATAAAGAGTGAATAATGATTAACGAATTGGCTCCTTTAATTTCGCATTACGGTTTTATTATCATAATTTTAGGTATGATGATAGAGGGCACAACTATGGTTATTGCTGTCGGGGTAATTTGCTATTTGGGTTTGATGCCGCTTTCGATTGCAATTATAAGCTCAATAACCGGGGCAATTTTAGGAGACTGGTTTTGGTATTTTGTAGGCAGGAATTACGCTTCTTTTGTAATTTCTAAATTTCCTTCGCTGAAAGAAAAAATAGATTCTTTAAATGATAAAATACAGACAAAAGGGAATATTTTGGCTTTTTTAGAGCGCTATATTTACGGCGGCGCACTGCTTTTTCCTATTGCGCTTGGGGTTGATAGATATCCTTTTAAAAAATATGTGATTTTTGAAAGCATAGGCACAACACTTTGGGCGATACTGGGGGTTGGGCTGGGGTATCTTTTGGGCAGCAGCGCTCAGGAAATTTTTGGAAAAATAGAAAAAATAGAGCATTTGTTGGCTGTAATTATTGTAATTTCGGTTATAATTTGGATTATAAAAAGAAAATTTTTTAAACATACCGGTTAAAGATGAATTTACTAAAAATTATTTTATTTGCCTCTTTTACCTTTTCGTATCTTTTTTCTGCAAAAATTGATAGTAAAATTGTAGATGCCAATAAAACATATTACTCTAAACTGCTAAATTCTCTCTCTGAAAGCAATAAAACAAAACCGTTAGAAAAGATTCTTTTAGAGCAGATAATAAAATTCAACCCGCCGCCTTTTAAAGAGCAAAATATTTTGCCTGCAAAAGGGAGCAAAGATTTAAAAAAACTGTTTGACTTTTATATAAATGATGTAAAAAAAATAAATTTTTTTAAGCAAAAACTGCAATTAAAAAAGGAAAAAATTAATACAATAGAAAAAGAGATAGCAAAATTAGACAATAACAGCTCTAAAGTTTTATCTTTTCAGCTGCAAGATGCTTTTTACCATAAACAGCAAACTTATTACCAAAAATTGCTGGATAAGCTGCATTCTCAATTGAAAAAAATTAAAAAAACCATAGCTGGTTCTGTTCAAATCTGTTACATAGATAAAGAAAAAATCAGCGGCACTATCACAGAAAATTTAAAAAAGGCAGAAAAGTTAAAAGAGTCTATAATAAAATTGAATATCTCTTTAGAACAGCTTGAACTTGTAAATAAGAATAAATTACTCAAAAGTTTGCAGAAAAAATTAAATAAAAAAAATCAAGAGCTTCATAATTTGTATTATGACAATTTTCAAAATAAATTTTTGCTTTTTTGTTACTATTTGCAAAATAGGGATACCGAAACTTTTACTATTGAAAAAGAGTTATATAAAGATGCAATTACATATAAAATAATTACAAAGAATGAGATTAATAATTACTTTTCACCTTTTTTGCTTTTTTTGGAGAAAAAATATATAGGGCAAATCGAAACTCTTGCAGGTTCTAGCAAACAGGAGTTAAAAGAGGTCATTTACAAAGGATGGGAATTTATAAACAAACCGGTATTTAATATAAACGGCACGCCAATTAGCATTTTTAAAATGGCTCTTGCGCTGATTGTTTTTATATTAGGCGTAATTGCCGGGCTTCTTTACAAAGGCAAAATAAAAAATATAAAAACCAAACGGAGCGCTTTTACCTCATCTACTAAAACTTTACTGGCAAATTTAGGGTATTATTTAATAATTATTATCTCTTTTTTAATATCACTCAATATTTTAGGGGTTAAGCTTTCGTCTTTAGCTATTGTTGCCGGCGCGCTTTCGGTGGGGATTGGTTTTGGACTGCAAAATATTGTATCCAATTTTGTATCGGGAATAATTTTGATGTTTGAGCGCAGCATTAAAATAGGAGATTATGTAGAAATAGGCGATAACAGAGGTTATATAACCGATATAAGAATGCGCTCTGCCACTATTAAAACTAATGAAAATATAGATATTGTCATACCAAACCAGCAATTTATCGAAAGCAATGTGATAAATTGGACAATGAATGACAAAATCCGCCGTTTTAGCATACCATTTGGAGTGGCTTACGGCAGCGATATTGACAAAGTGGCAAAAATAGTTAAAGAGGCGGTTTTAAATAGTGATTATCGACCGTATATAATAGATAAATATCCAAGAAAAACCGAAGTAATTATGACAGAAATGGCAGACAGCAGTGTTAATTTTGAACTTCTTATATGGCTTGCCGGAAGTGATTTAATAGATAAACCCAAAAGAACAAAGTCTTACTTTTTAACCATTATTTATAACACACTTAACAAAAATAGTATCGAAATTCCATATCCTCAACAAGATTTGCACATCCGCTCTGTTTCAAATGAAATTGTAAAAAATTTTAAAGATTTGTAAATCTATTAACAAAAAATTAACATTTTATTTATATAATTAGATTGCCAGAACAACAAAAGCGTCCAAAAAATCGGATGTTTTAGGCAAAGAAGAGTTTTTTATTACTTCTCCTTGTTGTATAAATCTACTCCATACACATACCAATGAAACAAACCTTCCTTCCCCATGAGCCTGCGGGCTCTTTAAAATTGTGCTGCGAGGAAATAAAGTTATGTTTTACATTTAAGATGCGCAAGAAGATAAATTCTCATCAATCCTACTTTAATTTGCACAAGCTATAATTTCTCCTATGAAAAAGGTAATCCACGAGATATTAAATGATAAATCGATACTGCTGACAGAGGCTTATTTTAAGATTCAAGAGGCTGTAGAAGAGAAATACGGCGGCGATAGTATCGTTTTTATGGAGATTGGAACCTTTTTCGAAGTTTACGAAGTAAATAATGAAATCGAGCAGATTGGCAAGGCAAAAGAGGTTGCCGAGCTTTTGAATATCCAGCTTACCCGCAAAAATAAAAATATTATAGAAAACGACCGCAAAAATCCGCTGATGGCGGGGGTTCCGGCGGTTAGCTTCGAGAAGCACTTAAGCCGCATTCTTCAAAAAGAGAAATACACAATTGTAATTATCAAGCAAGTCGGGCTGCCGCCAAAAGTTAAGCGGGTTGTAGAGTCGATTATTTCGCCCGGAACCAATTTCGATTATGTCGTAAGCAGCGACGAAAATTACATTACCTCCATTTTTATCGATAAAATCAAACAAAATTACCTTGTGGGGTTTAGCTCTATCGATGTGACTACCGGCAAATGCTACTATAATGAGGTTTACGGCACAAGCGAAGATTCAATGTTTGGGCTCGATGAAGTTTTTAATTACCTCATAGTAAACAGAAGCTCCGAAGTTATCGTTACATTCCTAGATAAAGAGATAAACCAAAAAGAGATTTTAGATTACCTTGAACTTTCGCACAAACCGCACCATATCAACACATCGCGCACTAAAATTGCTTACCAAAACGAACTTTTTAAAAGCGTTTTTGAAATCGAGTCGCTTTTGAGCCCGATTGAAGAGATGGATATGGAGCATTTTCCGCTTGCAAGCGAATCTTTGGCGGTATTGATAGATTTTGTAATCGAGCACGACAGCCAGATTGTGCAAAAGTTAAGCCGCCCCGTTAAGCTGGACATTACCAAATACCTCTACCTTGGCAACAGCGCGCTTGAGCAGCTTAATATCGTAAGCAAAAGTGCGCCGAGCGTTTTAAATATTATCGATTTTACCGCCACGGCAATGGGGCGCAGGCTTTTAAAAGAGCGGCTTTCGCACCCTATTAAAGATAAAGATGAATTAAACCGCCGCTATAAACTTAGCAAAGATTTATTCGATTATGTGCAGGTAATTCAAGAGAGTTTGAGCCAAATTTACGATATAGAGAGATTGAGCCGCCGTATTAAGCTAAACCGCTTGCATCCGTTTGAGACATACTATCTTTACGAATCGCTGCTTGCGATTAAGCAGGTTGTGCGTTTTATGGAAGATTATCTCTTTTTAAAACCGCCGTGTGGCAGCAGCGATATAGATATTTTTATAGCGCAGATTGAGCACACTTTTTATATCGAAGAGGCGGCAAAATTTATGCTCAAAGATATATCTGCAAACATTATTAAGCCAGGTGTAAGCGCCCAGATAGACGAACTTGTGCAAGAGAATGAAAAGCTATATTCAAAACTTGAAATTTTGCAAGAGCATATCGAGGGTTTTTTTAAAGACGGCAGCAAAAGTTATGTAAGCATAAACCGCCTGGATAAAGAGGGGTTTTATTTAAATATTACCAAAACACGCTTTGCTTCGATTAAAGAAGAGCTTTTAAATTCGCACTTGATTATCGATGACGAGCTGCTGCTTTTTAAAAATTTTAATTACAAAATCCAGAGCCAAAATGTTAAAATCACCTGCCCGCTGACAGCTGATGTGACAGATAGGTATGTATCGAACCTGACTAAAATTATCAGTTTAAATAAATCGGTTTTTCGCGAGCAAATTAAATATTACGATGAGAAATTCGGCGAACTTTTAAACGATTTGGTAAACTTTATCGCCGAAATCGATGTAACAATTTCAAATATACAAGCCAGCAAAAAGCTAAATTTAACCTGCCCCGAAATTATCGAGTGCCAAAAGGGAGATAACTTTTTAGAGATAGAAGCGCTGCGCCATCCGATAATCGAGCTTAATGAAGAACAGGGCGTTTATGTGCCAAACGATGTGGTTTTGGGCAATTTAAATATGGCAAAACCCGCTTTAAATGAAAATGTAATTGTGCGTTACGCAAAGCCGATTAACATTTTTGAAAAGCGGGTAAACGGCGTGCTGCTTTACGGGATTAACAGCAGCGGCAAAAGCTCTTTGATGAAAAGCATCGGTATCGCGGTAATATTGGCGCAAAGCGGCTTTTTTGTGCCGGTAAAATCGATGCGTTTTTGCCTTTTTGATTCGCTATTTACCAGAATCAGCGGCGCAGATAACATTGCGCGCGGGCTTTCGAGCTTTGCGGTGGAGATGCTGGAGCTTAAAAACATTTTTAACCGCGCAAGCGAAAAATCGATAATTTTAGGCGACGAGATAAGCCATTCTACCGAGACTTTAAGCGGCTTAAGCATAGTTGCAAGCGCGATTGTTAAGCTATCTAAAATGAACCCTCTTTTTATCTTTGCAACCCACCTGCACCAGTTGCCTGAACTTGACGAAATAAAAGAGTTAAACAACCTAATTTGCCTCCATTTAAGCGTAATATATGATGAAGAGAGCGACAAGCTGATTTACGGCCGAAAGCTTGAATACGGCAGCGGTAGCAGCCTATACGGCTTGGAGTTTGCCCGCTCTATCCACATGGATAGCGAATTTTTAAAGCTTGCCGGTAAAATCAGAAAGAAACTGACAGACGGTTACGATAAAATCGAACGTCTGGGGCAAAAGAAACGCTCTAAATACAATAAAAACCTCTATGTAAGCGCCTGCGCAATCTGCGGCGAAGCGGTAGATGATGTGCACCACATCAAAGAGCAAAAAGAGGCTAATAGCAACGATTTTATCGGACACATTAAGAAAAACCACAAATACAATCTCATACCCCTGTGCAAAAAACACCACCAAATGGTGCAC
>JALWKP010000119.1 GCA_027081355.1 Campylobacteraceae bacterium | reverse complement strand
CTAAAGCAAAAGCGGCTTTAGAGTTTGCAAATAAGAATTTTAAACGCGCACTTGAGGCAAAAGATGTGCAAAATAAAGCGATTTTTGACAAGTTTGATTTTGAGCGTAAAAAGGCAAAAGCCGATTATAATCTTGCAGTTGCGAACTTAAATAAAAGTTATTTAAAAGCGCCGTTTGAGGGAGTAATTACTGCTAAAGCGGTTGAGGTTGGCGATGTTGTAAGCGCTATGGCGCCAAGAATGCTTTTTAAAATCGAGAGTCTGCAAAAAAAGCTTGTGCTAGAGTTTGACCAAAAGTATTTAAACAGCGTGCATATTGGCGATACATTTAAGTATAAATTAGATAGTTCAAACAAAGTTTATAGCGGGAAAATAAGCAAAATTTACCCAAGCGTGGATGCTAAAAAACGCACGGCAAGAGCTGAAGTAGAGGGCGTTGATTTGCCAAGCGGGCTTTTTGGCGATGGAACAATTGAAAGCGGAGCCAAATAATGTATAACTTTGCGATAAAACGCCCGATTGCAACACTCATGGGGGTGATGGTTTTTATAGTTTTTGGGCTGATTTCTTATAAAAGTATGCCTGTAAATCTTTTTCCTAATGTCGATTTTCCGGTTGTTTCGATTCAGACAACTTACAAAGGTGCCGATGCGGCGACGGTAGAGAGCAAAGTTACCGATAAAATCGAAGAAGCTGTAAGCGGGATTGACGGAATAAAAAAGTTAAAATCTTCTAGTTACGATAATTTTAGCAGCGTTGTCGTGCAGTTTGAACTGGATAAAGATTTAGATGAAGCAACAAACGATGTGCGCGATAAACTGGGCTCTTTGAGCTTGCCAGAAAATGTCGATAAACCGATTGTGCGAAAGCTGGGAATCGGCGGGGAGGTGATTGATATATTTGTTGCGTCAAAAAGCGGCGACCAAAAAGCTTTAATGACTTTAGTAAAAGAGAAATTAAAGCCAAAACTTCAGCGTATTAAAGGGGTTGGCGCGGTAGATATCTTGGGTTTAAGAGAAAGAGAGATAAGGGTGTTTTTAGACCCGAAAAAGCTTAATATTTACGGTTTAAGCGCCAGCGAGCTGCAAAATTTGATTGCAGCAAACAATATTTCGCTAGGTGTTGGGCAGATAGAAAACAGTAAAAATGTTATAAAAATAAAAGTGCAAGCTGATGCAAAAAGCGTACAGGAACTTAAAAATTTAATTATCAAGCCCGGTGTGCGTCTTGGCGATATTGCCGAAATTAAAGACTCTATAAGCGATGCAAAGAGTTTTTCGAGTTTAAACGGCGCAGTTGGCGTTACGCTCGTTATTAAGAAAGTTTCGGGCGAGAATGTTTTAAGCATTATTAAAAAAGTTAAAAGCTTAATGCCGCATCTTAAAGAGATAGCGGGGAAAAATTACATTTTACAGTTGGTAAACGACCAGTCCGATAAAATCTTGGTTAATATGCATAATGTTACATTCGATTTGATTTACGGCGCGATTTTGGCGGTTGTTATTGTGTTTTTATTTTTGCGAAACTTTAGGGCGACTCTGGTTTCGGCAATTGCTATTCCGACTTCGGTTATCGGGACATTTGCAATTATCAATTGGCTCGGTTACGATTTAAACCGCCTTACAATGATTGGGCTCACTTTAGCAATCGGTATTTTTATCGACGATGCGATTGTTGTAATTGAGAATATCAGCAAAAAACTCGAAGAGGGCAAAAGTGCGATTTTGGCGGCAAGCGAGGGGATTGGCGAAATTGCATTTTCGATTATGGGGATTTCGGCAGTGCTTTTGGCGGTGTTTATTCCGATAGCCTTTATGAACGGAATTGTGGGGCTCTTTTTTAACTCGTTTGCAATTACGGTGGCTTCGGGGATTGTGCTTTCGTTCTTTGTTTCAATTATGCTTGTTCCTTCGGTTTCGGCAAGGGTGCTTAAAGCAAAAGAGAGCTGGTTTTTTAAGATTACCGAAGGGTTTTATAAAAAGTTAGACAGCGTGTATAAAGCGATTGTGGGGCAGATAATTCGTTTTAAATATATTACGCTGCTTATAACGGTTGGGGTTTTAATTGCAAGTTTTGGGCTTAAAGTCGGTATGGATTTTATTCCTATGGAAGATAACGGCGAGTATCAAGTGCTTATAAAAGCGCCGGTCGGCACAAGTTTGGAAGCGATGCAAAAAAAGTGTGATCCGATTTTAAAAGAGATAAGAGCCGACAAATTAACCAAATATGCAATTCTTTCAATTGCGTATAATGCGGCTAAAGAGCCTTATAAAGCGAAAATTTATGTTAAAACAATTCCAAAAGAGCAGCGCCTTGATATGCCCCAAATTAAAATTATCAAAAAATACAGAGAGAAATTTGCAAAATATAAGGGGCTTAAAATTACTGTTTTAAAGATTCCGCCTTTTGAGACGGGCGAGAGTTCGGCACCCGTGCAGGTGGTAATTACCGGCAGCGATTTTAATAAGCTAGATGAAATTTCTGCAAAGCTGATGCAGAAAATGAAAAAGATAAAAGGGTTAGCAGATATAGACCGCGATTTAATAAAAGGAAAGCCGCAAATTGATATTAAAATCGATAAAGAGAGTGCGGCGCGCTTTGGGGTGACCGCGCTTGATATTGCAAAAGTTTTATCAGCAGCATATTTTAGCGACAGCGCAATATCTTACTTTCAAGAAGGCGGGCGCGAATACGATATAACAATGCGCTTAAACGATAAAAACCGCCAAAGTATCGAAAGCATTAAAAAGCTGAAAGTGCGCAGCAAAAACGGCGAATTAATCCCGCTGGAGGGGCTTGTTAAGATAGAAAAAAGCTCTAAGCTAGCCTCGATTAACCGCTACGATATGGAGCATAAAGTGCTAGTGAGCGCGGGGTTAAACGGCGTGAGCCTGAATGTGGTAATGAAAGAGATAGAAAAAGAGTTAAAACCGCTTTTGCCAAAAGGATACAGCTTCCGTTTTACGGGAGATATTGAGCACATGCAAGATACCGCAAAAGCGTTTGCGGGGGCTGTGGGGCTGGCGGTAATTTTGATTTATCTGATACTTGCTGCGCTTTATGAGTCGTTTATTCAGCCGCTGATTATTATGGTGGCGATGCCTCTGTCATTTACGGGAGTGATGGTTGCGCTGCATTTAAGCGGCAATAACTTTAGCCTCTTTGTAATGATTGGGATTATTTTGCTGCTTGGAATGGTGGGCAAAAATGCGATTTTGGTTGTGGATTACGCAAACCGCGCCGTAAAAGAGGGGCTAGATTTAGACAGCGCAATTATAGAAGCGGGCGAAAAACGCTTGCGCCCGATTTTAATGACAACATTTGCAATGATTTTTGCAATGCTCCCGCTTGCATTTAGCAAGGGTCCGGGCTTTGAGAGCAATTCGCCAATGGCTCTGGCAATTATAGGCGGGCTTGTTAGTTCGACAATCTTAACCCTGCTTGTTGTGCCTGCAATTTATAAGATAGTTTATCCTCTGGATAAGTGGCTTAGAAGCAAGTATGAGTTGAAAGGGTGATTGGTGAACTGGCTATTAGTTATTGGTTTTTATCTTTGGCTTTTAACTTTTAGCACTTTGCCCCAAGCTCTTAAAGCGTAAAATGTTTAACAAAAAACAGAAAGCGGAAGTTTTGTTTTAATTTTAAATACTCAATGGTCTTTTCACCTAGCAAGCGCCAACGCATATGATACATCTTCTAATGCAAAATTTTGCTTAAAACGGCTTATTGAGACCACTGCACAATAG
Source organism: Campylobacteraceae bacterium (assembly GCA_027081355.1). Taxonomy (GTDB): domain Bacteria; phylum Campylobacterota; class Campylobacteria; order Campylobacterales; family Sulfurovaceae; genus JAADEQ01. The sequence goes on along the minus strand of JALWKP010000119.1, from coordinate 9,279 downwards.
TAAGCCCAAATTATGGCACTAATAAAATATCATAAATCAAAAAAATTCCTCTGGGCTTAGCTTTGGCTAGGCTTTCGAGTAATTTTATTTAATTTCTGATACTTTCTAGCACCATACTTTGGAACTGACTATTGTGCAGCGGTCTCTTATTTATATTTTACCTTACTCCTCAGCCCTCAACCCTAGCTTTTGATTTCTTTATAAAAAAGCCACATCCAGCGTAACTAAAATAAAAAACACAAAGCCTAAATAGCCGTTTACAGTAAAGAAGGCTCTGTCTATTTTGGTGAAATCTTTGCGCACTAAGTAGTGTTCGTATCCGAGCATTAGTGCAGAAATTGCAACGGCTAGCAGGGCTAGGGAGTGCAGGTTTGCAAGTTTAACAAAGAAATACCAGCAAAGCACCGTAATTGCGTGGAAAATTAGAGCCAGCGTAAGGGTGTTTTTGGCTCCTAGGCGGGAGGGGATAGAGTGGAGGTTATGCTTTTTGTCAAACTCCATATCCTGCAGGCTGTATAGCAAGTCGAAACCTGCAACCCAAAAAGTTACGCCTATGCTTAAAATGACAACCCAAAGAGGTATTGCACCCAGCACAGCAACTGCTCCGGCAATGGGGGCAAGCCCTAAGCTTATGCCTAAAACCAGGTGCGCCAGGGCGCTGAAGCGTTTAAAAACGGTGTATATGCCTAAAATAAAAAGAATGGGGATACTTAATTTAAAAGCCAGAGAATTAATAAGATACGCAACAAAAACAAAAACAGCGCCGTTTATTGCGATAAATGCAAGCATTGCCTTTGGGCTGACCCTGCCATCGACCGAGGGGCGGTTTTTGGTGCGCGGATTGAGCGCATCTACATCGCGGTCTAAATATCGGTTTACACCCATTGCGAAATTTCTTGCACTCACTGCGGCAAAAAGACCTAAAACAAGCAGTTTGAAGCCAAACCACCCTTTGGCTGCAACCACCATTGCCAAAAAGATAAAAGGCAGAGAAAATACGGTGTGCTCAAAAACTACAAGTTCGCTGAAATCTTTGATTTTTTGTTTAAAACTCATGGGTGCGGAATCTTTATTTTGGAATTTAGCGACCAGGCAATTACGGCTGTTAAGATGGCAATAATCCAAACACTGCTAATAATGCCGAAACTGTGAAGCAGATACAAAACCCAAAGCAAAATCGCTCCAAGAGGGGTCGGCACGCCGACAAAATATTTGCTTACGCTCCCTGCATCGGTGTATAAGTTAAACTCTACAAGCCGTCTTAAACCGCTTATTATGTAATAGATAAAAATTAAACCGATAGCAAATACCGCAAAACCTTTTGTTAGATTTAGCGAATAGTATAGTAAGAATGCAGGCATAATTACAAAGCTTAAAAAGTCTGCAAAGCTATCCAGCTGAACGCCAAATTCGGTAGAAAGATTGTATTTACGCGCAATTTTCCCGTCTAAAATATCAAGCCCGCCCGCTATCCAGGCTAAAATAATTGCCGGCAAAAATTGATGCTGAGTTACAAAATACATAGCCGCAACACCGCATGCAACATTTAAAAAAGTTACCGAATTGGCAAGGTTGAAGCGGTTGTTTTTATCCATTAAATTCATTTATCCCCCTTGTTTTGAAGCTTAGAGCTTAGGGCTCAGAGCTAAGAGCTTCTCTCGTCCCAAAGCTCCAGCTTTGGGATGCATATTAGAATATTGGGAAACAACACAAAGCTGTTTTGATTCTAATAATGGGTTGCGAAGCTGGAGCTTCGCAACCAGTAGAAAATAGCGAACGTTTTGGTAAAAGGCAATAGCGGGGCGACACATAGGTCGCCCCCTACATTATACTATCCCCTGTCACTATCACTGTCCACTGTCACTAACAAACTCCGAAATTATACCATTACTTGAAAAGTTCCGTGCTTAAATATCTGCTTGCCGTATCGGGCAGAACGGTTACAACTGTTTTGCCGCTGATATCTTGTTCTTTTGCCAAATTGTAAATGCCAGCTATGTTTGCGCCGCTTGAAATTCCTACAAAGAGGGCTTCGGTTTTGGCTAAAAGCTTTGCCTGCTCTATTGCTTGCGAGCTTGGAACAGTAACGGTTTTATCGATTATGCTTAAATCCAAAGTTTGGGGGATAAACCCTGCGCCTATACCTTCGATTTTGTGCGCGCCCGCTTTGCCTCCGCTAATTACCGCGCTCTCTTGCGGTTCAATTGCCACAACCTGCAGCTCTTTTTGCTCTTTTAAGTATCTGCCGATTCCGCTTATTGTTCCGCCTGTGCCGACCCCGGCAATGAAAATATCTGTATTTGGTATTTGGGTGTAAATTTCGGGTGCGGTTGTTTTATAGTGCGCTTTTGGGTTGCTTGGGTTGCTAAATTGGTTTAGCATAAGAGCTCCGTTTTTTGCCAATTCCTGCGCTTTTTCGATTGAGCCAGCCATCCCTTTTGCCGCGTCTGTAAGCACCAATTTAGCCCCAAAATGCGCAATTGTTGCGCGGCGCTCCAGACTCATTGATTCGGGCATAACAATTGTTAAATCTATACCTTTAAGCGCACAGACAAGCGCTAAACCGATGCCTGTATTTCCGCTTGTGGGTTCGACTATGCCGCTGCTTAAATCCTCATCTTGCAAGGCATCTTCTACCATTTGCAGGGCGATTCTGTCTTTAATGGAGGCGCCGGGGTTTAAAAATTCGCACTTAGCGTAAACTTCACAGTTTAAATCGCGGCTTACGGTTTCTAGCTTAACAAGCGGGGTGTTTCCGATGCACTCTAAAAGTTTCATGCTATGCTCCAAAAGAGTGAAGAAACTTTGAATTTTAGGAAGCGGGACTTTAGTCCCGTAAAAATAACCGGATTTAATGTTGGTTTAACAAACGGGACTAAAGTCCCGTCTCCAAGATTATTAAGTTTTTTTACACTCTTTTTGCCGGTTTTTTTGCCTAAGAGATTCTTCGCTGCGCTCAGAATGACAAAAGCTAACAGTTTCATGTAATGCTCCACTCAATTTTCTGACCCGCCATAAACGGCACAACTTCGCCGTATTTTTTCGGGATTTCAGACTCTTTTTTCTCTAAAATTACCGTTTTTTCCAAAGGCTTAATATTATAAATTTTTTGCGCATTGCCGCTTACAAAATCTTGCAAATTATCCAATTTGCCGTGCTTTTCAAAGAGCTGAGCTAAAAGCTGCAGGGCTATCGGAGCGGTAAATACGCCCGCTGCGCAACCTGGCGCTTCCTTTTTGCTTTTTGGATGAGGAGCAGAGTCGGAACCAAACATCACTTTAGGGTTCGCATTTAAAGCAAGCTCTAAAAGCGCCTCTTTATCTTCGGGGCGTTTGGCAATCGGCTTGCAAAAAAGATGGGGCTGAAGCAGCCCGCCCGCCACATCATCGAGCGTAATATAAAGGTGGTGCAGCGTAATAGTCGCATATAGGTTTTCATGCTCCAAAAGCGCATGCGCCGCCTCTTTGGTGGTAATATGTTCCATTATGATTTTAAGCTTCGGGAAAGCGCTTGCCAACTGCTTGTAAACCGGAATAAACTCCGCCTCTCTATCCATTACAAAACCGCCGCTCTCACCGTGAATACAGAGCGGAATTTCAAGTTCGCTCATTGCTTCAAGCGCAGGTTTTAACTGCTTTAAATCGAAGCTTTCTACCCCGCCCTCGCTGTTTGTGGTTATGCCGGCAGGGTATAGCTTTATTGCCAAAATATCTTCTTTGACGCTTTGCAAAAACTCATAATTATAATCGGGCTTGAAAAAGAGCGTCATATAGGGTGTAAAATTATTAACCGCATTTAAAATCTCTTCTTTATAAGCCAAAAGCGCCTCTTTGGAATCAACCGGCGGCACCGTATTTGGCATAATAAGCGCGCCTGCAAAAGTTTTTGCGCTTAAAGGGGCTACGGTTTTTAGCATATCGCCCTGGCGAAGGTGCAGGTGCATATCAAGCGGGGATGTAAGTTGCAGTTGCATCGAAATCCTTTAGTATATAGTATATGTTTTTTTTGCCTGTTGGGACAAGCCAAAACTCTATTCGTAGTTTACTATTTTTATCTTTCACTTTTCTAGCAAATGGCGATTTGAAATTTTTTATATTGTAAATCTTTGGCGGAGTGAATTTAACTTTGGGGTAATCTATGCCCCCCGGGAAAAGCTGGTTGCAAGTTGCAATCCGTTTTGCACTCTTTAAAGTTGCGCTAAGTGGGTTGTCAAATTTAAAAAGCCACCTTGCATACTCCGAGCAGGTAGGATAATACCTGCAGCTAGCAGGCGTAAATTTGCTAAAGGTTTGATACCACTTTAAAACTATTGGCGTTTTTTTCATACTATCTCTTTTGGAGAATCTATTGCGCGCAATTGCATTAAATTTAGAAAGAAGAGAATGGAAAAGCTAATTTCCCAACCTAAATTCTCTATCCTCAGCCCTAAATTCTAACTTACCAATTCCACTCTTTTAAAAATTTAGCCACCCTCTCTAGCGCCTCTTTTGTGATTTTTGGCTCGTAAACCAAAGCTAAGCGCCAATATCCGCTGCCGGCTTTTTCCCGACCTAAAAATTTGCCCGGCAGCACTTTTACATTATATTTTTGATAAAGCTCTTTTGCAGCGCTTGTTGCATGCTTAACTTCCAGCCATACATAAAATGTGGCCTTTGGCGGTTCTACTTTTAAAATATCTTTTGCCAATTCCATATTTTCTTTATATTTAGCTCTAAATTTTTTAGGCGCAGTATCATCGCTCCACGCGGCAATTGCCCCCATTTGCAAAGGCAGAGGAATTGCGCAGCCTAAATATGTGCGGTATCTCATATAATCTTTTAAAATATCTTTATCGCCTGCGATAAATCCGCTTCGCAAACCCGGAGCGCTTGAGCGTTTAGAAGCAGAATTAACCACAATAATATTTTTAAAATCACTGTTTCCAATCTCTTGTGCTGCATTTAAAAGCGAAGGTATCGGCTTGTCTAAATATAAATCAACATAACACTCATCGTTTAAAAGCACAAAATCAAGTTCAAGCGCTGCTTCTGCCCATTGCTTTAATTCATTTTTACTCATCACGCTTGCTGTGGGGTTGCTTGGAGTGTTTAAAATTACCAAATCCACATTTTTTAACAAATTTTTGTCAAGTTTTGGCTTGTAGCCATTCTCTTTTTCCAATTTTAAATAAACAATTTCAGCATTGCTTGCAATTGCTGCGCCTTCGTATATTTGATAAAACGGGTTTACAAAAGCAATTTTGGGCTTTTTCTTATCGTGCAAAAGAAATTGCGGAAAGTTAAAAAGCACTTCTCTTGTGCCAAAAGTCGGAATTATCTGCTCTTTTGTCAAAGAGAGTTCAAAATTCCTTTCTAAATAGCCAAGCTGTGCATCTTTTAATGCCTCTTCTCCTGCGCTTTTGGGATATTTATTTAATAAATCCAAACTGTTAGCAACAGCATCTTTTATAAATTGCGGTGTTTCAAACTGCGGTTCGCCGATTGTCAAAGCAACCGGACTATATTCGCTGTTTGGTTCTACATCTTTTAAGAGTTCATTCAATCTCTCAAACGGATACTTTTTAAATTCCAAAATTTCCTCCTTTTTGGTCCATAAGGCAAACCAAACATTTGATACGGGGCTATACACAAGTCGCCCTCATTGCCATCAAGTTAAGGGTTTTATATCCATAAAATACACAAAGCTTAAAGCTAAAAGCCAAAAGCCGACAGAGAAAAGCATCTTGACATTAGTATTACAGAATATAAATTACAAAAAACAAATTTCTCTAATTTCTAATCTCTCTTCTCTAAAATAACAGCTTTCTGCTTTTTGCCAAAATATGGAAACTTTCGTGCTTAACTTAATAGCATTGCAGGTCGCCCTGCATCCTCAAACCTAAATCCTCCAACCTAAATCACTGTCTAACAAGCCAGGTAATAATTTTATTTTGCAAATCTCTTCCTAACCAGATTCTCCCCCCATTGTAAAAGATTACCGTATTATACAGATTTCCGCTGTTAGATTGCACAAATCCTGCTATATTTTTTGCGCGTTTAAGCGTTCCTGTTTTCATAAATGCATGGTTTTTAACTATCGTATATTTAAAGCGTTTATTTATGGTTCCATCAACCCCGGCAATAGACAGTGCGCCAAGCCATCTGTTTCCGAAAGTTTTATAAGCATCATCTAAAATTCTGGCAGCGCTTATCGGTTTTAAGCGTGACTCTCTTGATAAACCGCACCCATTAACTATTTTATCACCCGAATCTATTAACCCTCTGCTGCCTAAAATATCATGAATTGCCCTTTGAGATTTTTCTATTGTTGCCGGATACCCATAGCACCTTGCCCCTAAAATCAAAAAAATGTGGCGTGCATAAAGATTATTGCTCTCTTTTAATGTTTTTGCAACAATTTGCAGCAAAGGTTTAGAGTAGTGTGTAAATAGCAGTTTTGCCGACTTTGGCGTTGCTCTTAAAATTAAATTGCCGTTAAATTCAACACCTGCTTGTTTTAAGTAGTAAACAAAAGAGTAATAAAAACTTATATATGGGCGCGAAAGCACCTTACTTATAGTAAAAGGGCGACATTTTGTCGAAACAGTTCCGCCAAGACTTACTGCCACGCTTCCGTTTTGCTTAATAAATTTAACCGCCGGCCAGGCATTTCTGCCGCGGCATGCCCCACTTACCGCTCTTATGTGGTTTTCGAGCCTAAAACCTCTGTCGCCGTAAAGTCTTTTTGCTTTGATTCCGCTAGGGGTCGGGATAACTTTTATAGAGCTTAAATGGTCGTTATACATAAGAGCATCGGGCATTGCATTATATTCGCTTACATAATTTTTATCAAATCCAGAGCTTATACGGGGGCTGTTTTTAAAGAAAGTTCTATCGAGTATCAAATTTCCTGTAATTTTACGAATACCGTAAGTTCTTATTTTTCTTGCAAAAGTTCTGACATTTTGAACATTTAAAGTCGGGTCGCCGTAGGCTTTTACTATTAAATTCCCCTTTAGCACGCCTCTTTTTACATTGCCTGTGTAGTAAAATTGTGTAGGCCATTTAAAGTTGGCTCCAAATTCCAAAAGTGCAGCATAAGTTGTTGCAATTTTTGCAACCGATGCCGGCATTCTAGGAACTTGAGGATTAAGCGAAGCTATGGTTTCACCTGTTGTTTTATTGGTGATTAATATGCCTAGCTTGTCACTTGGAATACCCTCTTTATAAATCATATCCGCAATTGCCTGCGGCACTTTGGCTGCAGCAAAAACTGCACAAAGCGCACTTATGCTTAAAACTTTTTTAAACACATAAACCCCTTATATAAAACTAAACAACACCCTGCTCAAATTGGCTTCTTAATTTCTCTTTTTCTAATTGAATTCTTTTTTTCTCGGCTAATCTGTCTTTGTAATCTTTAACGCTGAATCCCAGCCACATTAAAATCGGCGATGCGATAAAAATAGATGAGTATGTTCCTACAACAACACCCATAAGAAGAGTAAAACTAAACCCTTTTAAAATTTCGCCGCCAAATAGGTAAAGAACAAAAACAACAAAGAATGTTGTAAGAGATGTTAAAGTTGTTCTTGATAAGGTTCTAGTTACCGAATCATCGATAATATCGCTAAGCTTTAAAATCTTTTTACTTGTTTCTATACCCTCTCTAATCCTGTCAAATACGATAATTGTATCGTTTAGAGAGTAACCCAGAATTGTTAAAATCGCAGCTAAAATATTTAAATCAAACGGTATTCCCAAAAGTGAAATAGCCCCCATTGTAATAGAAACATCATGCACCAAAGCCAATACCGATGCAAGGGCAAAACGCCATTCAAATCTTATAGATACATAAATTAAAATACCGATAATTGCAAATATTGTTGCTTTTAAACCTTTTTCTCTAAGCTCGCTGCCAATTTTTGGACCAACCATATCTATACGGCGTATGTTAAATTTGCCTGTATTTTTTAATACTTTTGATATATCTTTGCCTATATCTTTATCTACGCTTTTAGACGATGCTTTGGTTCTTATTACAATCTCTTTATTGCTTCCGAAATTTGTTACCGAAGCATCTTTGTATTTTTTGCTTTTTGAAAGGTCGGCTCTTATCTGTTTTAAAGGAGCTTTACCCTCATATTTTATCTGAATCAAAGTTCCGCCGGCAAAATCTGTGCCGTAATTAAACCCTTTTGTTATTATTATCGCCCAGGAGCTTAAAACCACTATTAACGACAGCAAAGCAAAATATTTAGATTTTGCCATTAAAGCAATAGGCTTTTTATATTTAAAAAATTCCATTATTTCACCCCTTTAATTCCAAACCAGAGGTTTAGTTTATCTCTTTTAATTTTCGGCACCATCATTTCGTAAATGCCGTGGGTTCCTAAAATTGCAGTCAGCATAGATGCCAAAATACCGATAGTCATAGTTACTGCAAAACCTTTAATAGGACCTGTTCCGTAAAAGAATAATAAAACAGAGGCAATCAGTGTTGTGACATTGGCATCCCAAATTGCCGTAAATGCATTTGAGTAACCGTCTTCTATGGCTTTGGCAACGCTTTTGCCCTCTCTTAAAAGTTCGCGGATACGCTCGTTAATAATAACATTGGCATCTACCGCCATACCTACGGTTAAAACAATACCCGCCATACCCGGCAGTGTAAGCGTAGCGCCAAATAGCGCCATAATTGCAATAATTAAAAAGAGGTTTGCAACAAGTGCAATATCGGCAATAAGTCCTGCTATTCCATAATAAAGAACCATAAATAAAACAACCAAAATAAAACCGCTGGCTAAAGCAATTGAACTGGCGATAATGCTGTCTTTACCAAGACTTGGTCCAATGCTCTGTTCTCCCATTACATAAACCGGAGCAAGCAGCGCGCCAGAGCGCAGCGCAATTGCAATATCATTTGCTTCGTTTATCGTAAAGCTTCCGGTAATCTGCCCGCGCCCGCCGCCGATTCTGCTGATAATATGCGGAGCAGAATAGACTTTATTATCTAAAACAATAGCAAGCCTTGCGTGGGTTGGCGCGGCTTTTTCGGTAAAGTTTGCAAAAATTTTAGCACCTTCGCCGTTAAGTGCAAATGTAATCATAGGCTGCCCGTTTTTATCGTAAACCGATTTGGCATCAGTCAGCATAGAGCCGTCTAACACAGGAATTGCGCGAAGCAGATACTTCTCTTTAGGATTTTTAACATCGTTTAAAATCACATCGCCGTATTTTTTGGCTTCTAGCGGCGTCATTGTGTAAACTCTGTTGGCTCTGTCTTCATCTACCGCCATTA
>JALWKP010000118.1 GCA_027081355.1 Campylobacteraceae bacterium | reverse complement strand
ACTCTTGCACATCTTTCATCTTTATAAAATGTATCGAAATCTGCTTTTTTATAACTATCGTAATACTTTTTATACTCTGCATCAAATAGTGCTTTTTTCTTTGCAAGTTTCTCTTTGCGCTTCTTCTCTTCGGCTTCATATTTTGCTTTTCTTTGCTTCTCTTTATACTCATCAAGCGACTTTTTTGCTGCAACGCATTCGTCATCTTTGTTATACTTTTCGGCTAATTTCATATTGCCCTCTTTTAGGGCTGTTACTACCGCTTTATCGCACAAATCAGCTTTAGATTTAGCCTCTTTTAAATGCTTGTCGTAATACTCCTTATCGTGGTCAAAAAATCCCGCCTGAAGCAAGCTTGCACTTAAAAACGCTATGGTTAGTATCTGTTTTAATTTCATAATATTCTCCTATTTAAAAGTATAATTTTAGCATATAATTTTATAAAGCTTATAAAATATACTAAACTTTCATAAAATCAAAGGGGTGAAAATGAGAAAAGACCAATTAGTAAATTTGGCAAGTTCTTCTAAAAAAGATTCTTATTGAAGCTTTTATATTCTTTTGATTTAAATAGATTTGTTGAGATATAAGGATATAATGTAAACTTTACATATTTGTTTATATACAAGGCAAGACAGCGCATGAGTAGCTGTAAAAGGTGTTAAAAAACTTGTAATTTTAAGGAGTAGGGGCTTTAACCCCGCGAAATCAGTTCAATTTAATAGGGTTAAAGTCCCTGCTCCAATTTTTCTAAGTTTTTTCACAGTCTATATGACTAGTGCTGCGAATTGAATTTTGAAAATCTTACCCATTTTTTTTAGGTTTTTGTGAATATGTTATTCCATAGAATTCAAGTTATTAGAGTTTGACATTTTACTTTTTTAACCCTCCAAGCATTCCCTTAATAGCATTTTGCAAATCGGCAGGGTAAACTACAATTTTTGCATTTTCGCTTTTGCTCATAGCTTCAAGAGAGTTTACATATCTATCGCCAAGCAAAAACATTGCAGGCAGCTCTTTATCGGCTATTTTTTCACTTATCATCTCTATCGCTTTTGCAGAGGCATCTGCAAGGGCAACTTGTGCTTCTGCCTCTTTCCTTGAAGCTTGCAACTTACCTTCGGCTTCTAAAATCATAGCGTTTTTCTTACCTTCGGCAGTTGTCTCTACTGCCCTTCTCTCCCTTTCTGCAGCAGCTTGTCGCTCCATAGACTCTTGCATAGAGCGGCTTGGCTTAATATCTTGAATTTCAACCGACTTTACCGTAACGCCCCAATCGGCAACATCGTCAATTATCTGCTCTTTAAGCTTGTTTTTTATCTGTTCTCTGTTAGATAACGCTTCGTCTAAATTCATTTCGCCAATAATTGAACGCAGTGTTGTCATAACCAGATTCACAATTGCCAATTTAAAATTTTCGATACCGTAAATGGCATCAACCGGATTGGTGACTTTAATAAAAGATACCGCATTTGTAACAATTACGGCATTGTCTTTTGTAATTACCTCTTGCTCTGGAATATCTAAAATAATATCTCTTGTAGAAACCTTTTCACGGACGGTTTCTATAAACGGTATAAGAATATTAAGCCCCGGCTTAAGTATGCGGTTAAACTTTCCGAGTCTTTCAATTATCCACTCTTCGCCCTGAGGCACGATTTTAACTCCTTTATAAAGGGTAATAACCGTAACTATTATTAATACTGCCAATATATTAAGTATTTGGTTATCCATTTACTCTCCTTACTTTTATAAGTTGTCCTTTAACTTCTGCAATTTTTACCCTGTCGCCTTCGTTAATAGTTTCATTGCTTGTTGCTATCCATTTGCTGTTTCCTAATACCGGCGCATCGAAAGCCACTTCGCCTCTGCCGTTTGCTTCTATTTTTTTAATTACGGTTCCTAAAGTATCAAAAGCGTAATCCGACTGTCCTACTTTTGGCACTCTTTTCCTTCGCAGCTTCTTATACCATATAGCTATGCCTATTAACGAGAGCACAATCCATAAACTAAGTTCTCCGTTAAAGCTGATTATCACCAATAACGAAACTATCCCGACAATAATAGCTGCAATTGCAAGAGTTAAAATAAAAAAGGTTCCAGTAAGCAGTTCAAGCAGTAGCAAAACAAGCCCAAAAGCTACCCAATGCCACCATAATATCAGTTCATTTAAAGTTTCTATAGTTGCTCCTTATAACTGTTTTTTATATTATATCTAAATTTTTACAGATGTCAATATATTATTTCTTTCTTATTGTTACAAACTTTTGCTAATATAAGTAAAAAATTTGCAAATGGATAAGATATGTATATTTTAGCTAAACTTTTTACCGCTTTTCTCTTGCCGCCCGGTATTTTTATAATTGCTCTGTTTTTTGCGGGGCTTTTGGCAAAGCGTTTTAAGAAGGTTTTTATCGCTTTTGCGGCACTTTTTTATCTGCTAAGCATTAAGCCCGTAGCAAACTTGCTACTTGAACCTTTAGAATTTTATAAAGTTGCTGATACGGGTGCTTCGGCTGTTGTAGTTTTGGGCGGCGGCTCTAACCCAAACGGCATTATAAAGGCGTATCCCGATGCTTTCAAACGGGAATTTTACGGCTGCTATTTAGCCAAACAAAAAGGCTTGCCGCTAATTTTCAGCGGCGGCGGAATAAAAAAGATAACAGAGGCAGACAATGCCAAAAGCGATTTTAACTTAATACAAAGCTTAAGTGATGCCAACTTAACCATTTATTATGAAAACAAATCTTTAAATACAAAACAAAATGCCCAGTTTACCGCTAAACTTTTTGATAAACTAAAACTGCCTAAAAAAATTTATTTAGTAACTTCAGCTTACCACATTCCGCGCGCTGTGCACTATTTTCAAAAAGAAGGCTTTAGCGTAATTCCAAAGGCGGTAAATTATAAAATAGAAAGAAACCTCACATTCTTTGACTATTTGCCAAATATGGGAAGCTTAGGAGACTCTTATTTAGCAATTCACGAATATTTTGGATTGCTTAAACAAATTCTCCCTTCCCGTAGTAATTAAAAGCTTTTAAATAATTTGATATTATGGTGCTATTAAGCCGTTTTCATAACATTTTGGCTTAAATTGGCAAACAACATTTTTATCCCATTTTAACAGCTCTTCTTTTTTATTGGAGTAATCCATTTGGCTCAAAAAATGGGCTATTACATTTATGCGTGCGGTTTTTTTATGATTGCTGTGAACCACATACCACGGAGCAAAATCGAATGAAGTTTGTTTAAACATTTTATCGCGGTATTTGCTGTAAGAATCCCACAGCTCTTGCGCTTTTGCATCGACCGGGCTTAACTTCCACTGTTTTAGAGGGTCTTTTTTTCTCTCTTCTAAGCGTTTTGCCTGCTCGGCTTTGTCAATATCTAAATAGTATTTTAAAAAAATTATTCCGCTATCTACCAGCATATTTTCAAAACTTCCAACTTGATGCATAAACCGCTCGTGCTCTTTTTGGGTGCAAAAGCCCATTACCGGCTCTACGCCTGCGCGGTTATACCAGCTGCGGTTAAAAAAGACAATTTCGCCCCCGCTTGGCAAATGCGGGACATATCGCTGAAAAAACCACGATTTTTTATCTTTGTCGCTTGGTTTTCCAAGCGCCACTACTTGGGCTTCGCGCGGGCTTAAGTGTTCACGGAAGCGCTTAATCGTGCCGTCTTTGCCGGCAGCATCGCGCCCTTCAAAAATAATACACACTTTTAAATCGTTTTCTATTACACAGCGTTGAAATTTAACAAGTTCAACTTGCAAATCGTATAACCTTTTTTTATACTCTTTTTTATTCATTATGCACCTCCAATATTTAATTATAGCGCAAAAAAGTCAAAATTAACACCCTTTTGGTTAAAATATACACAAAGAACTGCTCTTAAGGAAAAAATTTGAATATAACAAAATTTTTTAATGAAAATCCAAGATTAGCCGGTGTTATATTGGTTTTTTCACTGTTTTTTATAATTTTTATTAGAAATGGATTAATAATATATATTCTATTTATTCTTTTTATTTATATTGCAAGACTTATAAAAGAAGAGTATGATAATTTAACTCAGGTTCCTCAAAGCAAAGGAGGAGGGTTTTATGCAGAAGCAAATGCTTGGTTTAACGGCTGGCTGATTTTGGAAAACAGTTTATGGATGGATGAATCTATAAGCGAAGATTTAGATACATTTATCGAATTTATGTTAGAGAGAAATAAAAATGCAGCTGAAGTTAATGCTAAATTGGATGAAATAGAAAAAGAGATAGAAGAATCAAATGAAGAGATACAAAAGATAAATAAAGATATTGCAGAAATAAAGAGTTTGCTTCAGACAAGAAATGATGCGGAGTTAAAGCAGGATTTAGAAGAATTAAAAGCTAAAAAGAAGAAAATAATCGAAGAAGAGAAAGAAAAAAGAGAAATAAAATTGGAGCGCAAACCGAAAAAATTCTTTACTATTTTTACCGAACAATTTGATGCAATAACTGCGGTATATAATAACAGCGCAGACGGTTCGCCCGAAAGCCAAGCAGCTGCACTTGCAATATCAAGAATAGAAAGTATGCAAAAAAACGGGACTATTTTGTTTATTCCCAAAGCGCCAAATCCGCCTGCGCCAGAGTCTGTAAAGGTTTATGAATTTAAAGACGAGAAAGAAGAAATCGAAGAAAAGCCTAAAAAAGAAGAGAAAGCAAATAACGATATTTTAGCAGAAGTAAATAAACAGCAAGATGAGTTAGACAAAACAATAGCTGAATTTTTAGGCGATGAGGTTGAGGAGGAAGAAGAAAAAGTTCATACTTCTAAACACAAACCAAACAGCCCGACAACTGTTAATGTCGTCGTTCAGCCTGCACCTCCGCCAAAACCGCCGGCAACACCGAAAAATGTATTTTTGCATGCTATTACCTATTTTGCAACACACACCAGACACCCTATAAATTACCTCTCTGTTGATCCGGAAATAAGGATACGGTTAAGAGAGTTTTTAGCAAAAAACAGTGCAACTATTAACTTTTTAAATCCTGACGAAATGAAAAACATTGCCGAATATATGAATAGATTTAAACTTTTCATCATAGAATCTAAAAAACCGGCGCCTCCTCCGAAGAAAAAAATCAATTTTAATTTTAAAATTGATTTATCTAAGCCAAAAGAGAAGATTACAAAACCGATTAAAAACTCTAAAGAGATAGCCGCTTTTATAATCGATCAGCTTACAAAAGATTCAGGAAAATAATATTAGAATATTTTTATAGAGAAAAAAAGTTTAATTCTCTTCTTAATATTTTTTAGTATAATTACGCTAAAGGAGTCATTATGAAAATATTAAAAACCTTGGTGGCAAGTTTTATTTTTTTGCTATTAACAACTGTTCATATTCAAGCGCAGCAAGTTAATCCTAAAGCTATTTTACAAACTTTGCAAAACTTTTATATTAAGTTTCCCGGCGGGGATGAATTGGTAAGAAAAGCCGAAGGATATCTTGTCTTTCCCCAAATTTACAAAGCCGGTTTAGTTATTGGCGGTGCGTATGGAGAAGGCGCTTTGGTAGAAAATGGCGCTATTAAAGATTATTATAGGCTTTACAGCACATCGATCGGCTTGCAAGCCGGGGCTCAAAAAGGTTCTATGCTGGTTCTGTTTTTTACTAAAGAGGCGCTTAATAAATTTATAAATAAAGAAGAGTGGAAAGTAGGGATTGACGGTCACATTGCAGTAATGAATTGGAGCGAAGGGAAAGATTTAAGTTCTGTTGATATCAGAAAAGATACAATTGCAATACCGTTTAGCAATATTGGCATAATGGCCAATATATCTTTAGAGGGAACTGTATTTCAAAAATTGCAATAGGTAAAAAATGAATAAAAGAAATTTAGTAATTGTTGCGCTTATATTTTTATTGTTAGATTGCGCCTTGGTAACTATCAAGTTAAATACGCATTCCAGGCCAAAACCGATACATAAGCCTAAGCCTCATTATAAGTATAGCGTATTTTTAACAAGCGATGACGGACCGCTTGTTGGAAGTAAAAACTTAAATCAGCTGATTTTGGATTATGAAGTGCCGGTTTCTCTGTTTTTAGTCGGCAGAAACATTATTGCCGACCCTGGTTTAAAACCTTATTATGAAGCTTATACAAAAAACCCGTATCTTATCTTAGGCAATCACAGTTACAGTCATGCATATGGGCATTATAAACATTTTTACAGCAATCCAGACACGGTAGTTGCAGATTTTTTAAAATGTGAAAAAATATTAAATATAACAAGCGGATTTGCCAGATTGCCAGGAAGAAATGTTTGGCTTTTAAGCGATAAATTACAAAAAGGTGAAAAGCAGGCAATGAAAGCAGCTAAAAAATTGTATTTGGATTATGGATACAAATTTTTTGGCTGGGATTACGAATTGCGCCACAATGGCAAAGGCAAAATTTTAAAAGATGCAATGACATATTACAAAGAGATAAAGAAAATGTTAAAAAATGGTAAAACATTTACAAAAAATCAAATTGTTGTTTTAATGCATGACCAAATGTTTACTAATAAAAAATCTCAAGAAGTGTTGGGTAAACTTATATTGCTGTTACAAAATGATGATGAATGCAAATTGAAATTGGTCAATGAGTATAAGTTTCAATAGCATTTGGAGTGCTCTTTATTGTATTAAGTTAAGGGTTTTATATCCATAAAATGCACGAAGCTTAAAGCAGATTAGAGATTAGGGAAATTTGTTTTTTGTAATAATCAGTATTCCGTAATCCGAATGTCAAGATGCTTTTCTCTGTCGGCTTTTGGCTTAAAGCAAAAAGCAAAAAAGTTGTCTGCCTCCCGTCACCCATTCGGAATTAGGAATGCGAATAACAAATATTCTAATCACTAATCACTAATCACTAATCACTAATCACTAATCACTAATCTCTAATCACTAATCTCTAATCACTAATCACTAATCTCTAATCTCTAATCTCTAATCTCTAATCTCTAATCTCTAATCTCTAATCTAATGATACTGCTCGAAATTAGCGGCGGTGATCTCGGGGCATTTTCCTTCTTGGAAATCTTTTACAGCTTCTAACAGAGTTTTTCTCTCATCACCGCAGTAAAACAGTTTTATGCCGTATTTCATAGATGCATTAACAGCGCCGGGACCTGCATGCGGTGTTAAGATTACATCTACGCCTTCAACTTTTAACATATTAAAAAATGCTGGACCTCCGGGTTCATTATTTTCTATTACTTTTAATTCATTTGTTGCATCATCGTAAATACCGAAATATTTTGCCTTGCCTAAAACTTTTGTAATTGCGCTTTCTATTTTATTCATTTTAAATGGAGCTGCATATTTCATAACTATTCCTTTGGAGTAAAATTTTGAGTATTATACATACAGATGCTGAAAAGTTTATAATATCAATAATAATTATCATTTTAGAAAAATATATAAGAATAATTGATAGAATACATAAAGAAAATTCATAATCATAAGAAAAGCTTATATTAATCAATTAAGTTATATAATTTTATTGATATTATTAAAAGGATTAGCGGTGAGTATATTTCCTAAGGATGTTTTAAAAGGTGTTTTGTTTGTTGCTGCATTTTCTGTTGCAGCTATTTTAATTAGTAAAATTGGAATTATTAAAAGTATTGGATTTTCGCCTCTGGTCATCGGTATTGTGCTTGGAATTATTTATGCAAACAGTCTGCACCATAAAGCGCCTGCCTCTTTGCAGCCTGGTATTACCTTTTCGGCAAAAAAGATTTTGCGTTTTGCTATTGTTATGTATGGTTTTAGAATAACTTTTCAAGAGGTGGCAAATGTAGGTTTAGACGGCCTTTTGGTTTCGCTTACAATGCTCTCTACCACTATGATAATCGGCTCTTTTGCCGGTATGAAACTGTTTAAAATGGATAGGGATACTTCGGTTTTAACAGCAGCGGGTGCCAGTGTATGCGGTGCGGCGGCGGTTTTGGCCACCGAGCCGGTTTTAAAAGCCGATGAATACAAAACTGCGGTTGCGGTTTCTATGGTTGTGCTTTTTGGAACAACTTCTATGTTTTTATATCCTGCAATGTATGAAGGATTTATAAAAAATGCAGCCGGCTTTTTGCATATGGATCCAAGAGTATTCGGCATTTATGTCGGCGGAACAATTCACGAAGTTGCTCAAGTTGTAGCCGTGCCGGCTTCTATTCCGCACGCAAGCGAAGCAATGGCGCATACGGCAGTAATTGTTAAAATGACAAGAGTAATTTTAATTGCGCCAATGCTTATTGTTTTGGGACTGATTTTGGCTTTTGCAAATAAAGAAAAAGGCGAGGGTAAAATTAAGCTGGTGATCCCTTGGTTTGCGCTCTATTTTTTAATAGTTATTGGAATTAATTCACTATTTAAAGCTTATATTGCGTCAGAAATTGTTACAATAATTAACACCATTGATACCTTTTTATTAACAATGGCAATGACAGCTTTGGGTATGGGAACAATATTTTCTAAATTTAAAGGTATAGGTGCAAGCTCGTTTTATACGGCGCTTACGATGTTTGCCTGGCTTGTAATAGGCGGATTTGTAATCACAAAAGCAATATGCACATAAAAAACACACAGTAAATAAAATAAAACAATCCAAAAAACGGCATAATATAATATTTATGCTGTGCTATAACTTCAAATAATACACACATAATATTACAAAAAAATATTCTTTTAGACATATTAATCACATATACTTATCTTTATCATAAAAATATTTCATAATGACATAAAAATGGGGATTTTTCTCTTCAAAATGAAATAATTAGTTATGTAAAAATGTAAATCTTTAATAAGGAAGAGAAAATGAAACCCAAACTCTTAATTTCAAAAGCATTGGCTATTGCGGCGCTTAGCTGTATAAGCCTGTATGGAAGCAGCGGTTTTAAGAGCAACAGCATAACTCTTAAAAAAATGGTTGATAGCAAAAATAAAACATCGCTATTTTTGCACAACAGGGGGGATTTTGTTGCAAAAAATTTAAAAGTAGTGCAAAACGGCAAAGAGCTTATTTGTGAGAAAAACAGTTTACTGGCAGGCAATGGAACTGTTTGCAAAAGCAGCAAAGGAGATTTACAAGATAAAAAACCAATTGTGTTTAAATCGGATATTTTTTCGACTATTGATAAAAAAAGTTTAAATATAAGCAATTCCAGTTTTGAAAACAGCGATTTATCAAATTGGAAGACAGCAGAAAATGTTGAAATAGACAGCGGAAGTTACAAAAATCAAGACGGCTCATTTTTCTTAAAAATTACAGGCTCAAAAAATTTTGAATCTAAAGCTTCTAAAATTGTTAAAATTCAAGAGGGCAGACTTTATGAATTAAATTTATTAGCCGGCTTGGCAAGAAACGGCAGCAATTTATCCATAATAACTGTTAATTATCTTGATGCAAATTATAAACTTATTAAAAAAGACGGCGCTTCAAATGTTGTAACAAATTTAATTGGCAACGGATTTAAAAAATACACCTTTATGCTCGAAGCAGCACCGAAAAATGCTAAGTATATTCAAATAAAAGCTGTGAGTAAAAATAATACGCTATATATAGATAAGTTAAATTTAAAAGAGATAGCATTAGGCAAAAAAGTATCTAAAATTTCTAAAATATACTTTTTAAAATCTATTAAAGTTACCGATAATATGCAGCCTCTTTGCACTTGTGACGGCAAAGTGGGCGATACTGTCTGGTATGACAAAGACAGAGACGGTTACCAAGATTCTGATGAATTTGGCATAAGCGGAGTTAAGGTTTACGCATATAAAGATGATAAATTGGTAAAAAGCGCAGTTACTGATGCGTCGGGTAAATATCAAATAAAAAATTTATGTTCTGGATGCTATAAATTTAAATTTGTTTTACCTAACGGGTGGAAATTTACTAAATACACTTCGGGTTTTGCAGATAGAAAATCGAGTGCAAAATCTGACGGCTGGACAGAAACAAAAGAGGTGTGCGGAAATTCTTCTTTTTGCAATATAGATGCAGGTATATATAAAGAACCTCTTTTTACTTGTCCTAGCGGATTTAAAAAATTTGAACTGCCATATGATAAAAAACTCTATTATGGCGGCATAACAAAAATTGATATATCAAGCGGATTTAGAGGCAAATTAAACGGAGCTAAAAAAGTATGGATTAAAAATGCATACACTTGGGACGGCTATCAAGGCAGAAAATGCCATACAAATCAAAAACACGAGCAGGTTAGGGTGGTATTTGTTGATGGCAGCAATAAAAAATACCCGACAAAATACACCGATGATGTTGCCGATGGAGTCGATTTTGCAGATAAAACAACAGCCGATTTGGGAATGGTTAATTTAAATAGCGGAGCTAAAAAAGTTTATGTTGCGCATATTTCAGATAATATTTACGGCAGCGGCGACCATTCTTCGGCAAACTCGGTCTATTTTAAAGGTTTTTGCTACAAAATAGAAGACTTTGGAAACCCAAAAATCGATATAGAAAAATTTACAAACAATAAAGACGCAGACACCGGAACCGGACCGTTGATTCCTGTTGGGGAAACGGTAAAATGGACTTATGTTGTTAAAAATAGCGGAAATGTCAAATTGACTGATATTACTGTAAAAGATAATAAAGAGGGGATAGTCTGCTCTGGTTTTAGTTTGAATCCGGGAGAGAGCAAAACTTGTGTTAAAACAGCAAAAGCAATTGCCGGGCAGTATGAAAATACAGCAACGGTTGAAGCTGTTGATTTGTCAGGCAAAAAAGTTAAAGATACCGATTTATCACACTATTACGGTGTAAAACCTTGTATTGATGTAGAAAAATCTACAAACGGCGAAGATGCCGATACGGGCAGAGGACCGGTAATTACGGTAGGCGATAAAGTTACTTGGACTTACAGAGTCAGAAATGCCGGCAATGTTAAATTAAGCGATATTAAATTGGCAGATGATAAAGAGGGTAATATTGCTTGCCCTAAAACTACACTTGATGTAAATGAAAGTATGCTTTGCAAAAAAGAGGGCGTTGCTAAAGAAGGGCAGTATGAAAATACGGCAACAGTCAGCGGCAAAGGCGTTTTAGGCAAAGAGGTAACAGAAAGCGACCCAAGCCACTATTTTGGCGAGCATATTATTCCTGTTAATCCATCTTTAGATATTGAAAAAGCTACAAACGGCAAAGATGCAGATGTCGGCACAGGACCGGTTTTAAATATCGGCGATAAAGTTACCTGGACTTATGTAGTTAGGAATAACGGCAATGTTAAAATTACGAATATTAAAGTAACGGATGATAAAGAGGGTGTTATTTGCCAAGGTTTCGATTTAGAAGCAGGCGCTAAAAAAGTTTGCACCAAAACAGGCGCAGCTAAAGAGGGGCAATATGTAAACCACGCTGTCGTTACGGGTAAAGCGCCGTCGGGTCAAGATGTTAAAGATACCGACCCAAGCCACTATTTAGGTAAAAATCCAAATACAGCTTCTATCGGCGATTATGTATGGTTCGATAAAAATGTTGACGGCATTCAAAACAGCGGCGAAAAAGGTATCGAGAATGTAAAAGTTCAACTTTATAAAGACGGCAAATATACGGGTAAAGAGACAACTACCGATAAAAACGGTAAGTATCTGTTTAAAGATTTACCTGCGGGCAATTACAGCGTTAAAATTATTAAGCCTAAAAATTACCCATACTTTACATTGCAAAACCAAGGCGGCAATGATGCTAAAGACAGTGATGTAAATCCAAACAATGGAATGAGCGATACAATTAGCTTAAAAGAGGGGCAAGCTTATAGAGATTTGGATGCAGGTTTGGTTTGCAGCGCATGTAACAAAATAGATATAGAAAAATCTACGAACAATCAAGATGCAGATACAGGCACAGGACCTGTTGTAGCGGTTGGAAGCAAAGTAACTTGGAAGTATGTAGTTAAAAATAACGGTAATGCAAAAGTTAGCGATATTAAAGTCAGTGATGATAAAGAAGGTGCAATCTCTTGCCCTAAAACAGCACTAAATGCAGGCGAATCTATGACTTGTGTTAAAACAGGTGTTGCAAAAGCCGGTCAGTATGAAAACTTGGCAACAGTAGAAGGTAAAGACCCGCTGGGCAATAAATTAACAGACAAAGACCCAAGTCACTACTACGGCGGAAAACCGGGCATTGATGTTGAGAAATCAACAAACGGTCAAGATGCAGATAGCGGCACAGGTCCTGTTGTAGCAGTTGGAAGCACGGTAACTTGGAAATATGTTGTTAAGAATACGGGTAATGTTAAAATAACAAATGTAGTGGTTAAAGACGATAAAGAAGGAACAATCTGTTCAATTGCAAGCTTGGCTCCTGGTGCAAGCAAAACTTGCACAAAAACAGGCAAAGCAAAAGCAGGTCAGTATGCTAACACTGCAACGGCTACGGCTAAAGATGCAACAGGCAACAGTGTAAGCGATAAAGACCCAAGCCACTATTATGGTAAAAAACTTTCTTGTCTAGGTGATTTTGTATGGCAAGACAGAAACGGAAACGGTGTTCAAGAATCAGGCGAAGAGGGTATTGCGGGTGCTAAAGTAGAGCTGTTGGATAAAAACGGAAATCCTGCAAAAGATTTCTACGGACATACTGTTACAGCGCAGACAACAGGAAACGACGGCAAATATAAGTTCTGCAAATTAAGAGATGGCGAATATATCGTTAAAGTTACACCGCCAAACGGATATGTAATATCGCCTAAAGATAAAGGTGGCGATGATGCTAAAGACAGCGATGTTTCGCCTACGACAGGAAAGAGTGATATTATTAAACTGCCTGAAGGCGCAAACGATATGAGTGTAGATGCAGGCGTAAATAAACCTGTCGGCTGTTTGGGTAACTTTATCTGGTTAGATAAAAATGCAAACGGCATCCAAGACAGCGGCGAAAACGGCGTAAAAGGCGCTAAAGTAGAGTTGCTGGATAGTAACGGCAACCCTGCAAAAGATGGTTACGGCGATTTGGTTGCACCTCAGACAACAGGCGATAACGGAGAGTATAAATTCTGCAAACTGGATGCAG
>JALWKP010000117.1 GCA_027081355.1 Campylobacteraceae bacterium | reverse complement strand
TAAGAAAACAGATAATTATGGAGCTTATGGCAAACTTCTCTATCGATATTAAAAGGGCAGAAAGCGAGCTTGGCATTAATTTTAAAGAGTATTTTGCCGATGCAATCAAAGATTTGAGCGAATTTATAGATGAGGGGCTTGTAACTTTAAGCGAAGATAAGCTAAAAGTAAGCCAAACAGGAACCCTGCTTATTAGAAACATAGCAATGCCGTTTGATGCATATATGAAAAAATACGCAGGGAGCAAGAAGAGCTTTTCAAAAACAGTTTAATGTGCAACATAGTTGCACAGCTGCAAGCTTAAAGCAAAAAGCTCAAAGCTAGATATGAATATTTTTAAATGCTTTTAGCTTTTAGCTTTGCACTTTATGCTTTTAAAAAGGTTAATAATGGATAAAAAATTCAACTTTACAGCAACCAGCGATGCGTGTATTAAGTGCGGAAAGTGTATTCCGGTTTGCACGATTCATCAGGTAAATGCCGATGAGGTAACAAGCCCGAGGGGGTTTATAGATTTGCTTGGTGCTTATGAGCGCGATGAATTGGAACTGGATAAGCAAGCAAAAGATATTTTTGAAAGCTGCTTTTTATGCACCGCCTGCACCGATGTCTGCCCTAACTCTTTGCCGACAGATATGGTTATAGAAGAGGTTCGCGCCGATATTGCGAAGAAATTCGGCATTGCGTGGTTTAAAAGAGCCTTTTTTACGCTTCTTCGCCACAGATGGCTTATGGATATTATGATGAAACTTGGCTGGGTATTTAAAACTTGCGGCTTTAAGCAAGAGCCAAAAAAAGGCGGAATGCTGCCGCGCTTTAACCTGCCTCTGCTAAAAGCCGACAGGCTGCTGCCAAGTCTTGCAAAAACCAGCTTTTTAAACAAATACCCAAAAGAGATAAAAAATGGCGGCAAAAGGCGGGTTGCAGTATTTATAGGATGCCTTGCAAATTACAATTACACAAGCATCGGCGATTCGCTGGTAGAGGTTTTAAAAGAGTTAAATATCGATATTTTCATCCCCAAAAAACAAAAATGCTGCGCCGCACCGGCATACTTTACGGGCGATTTTTATACCGTAGAGACTTTGGCAAAGTATAATATTGAATATTTTGAAAGCTTTATAGATGATGTCGAAGCGATAATTATCCCCGAAGCAACCTGTAGCGCGATGATTAAGCACGACTGGGAAGTCTTTTTTAGAAACCGCAAAATGGATGATTGGGCAGACAGAGCAAAAGAGCTCAATAAAAAGATATTTATGGTAACCGAGTGGCTTTATAAAAATACCGAGCTTAAAGAGTTACTAGACAGCCGCGGCATTAAATTTGAAGAGAGCATAACATACCACGACGCCTGCCACGCTAAAAAAGTGCAAGGAATCGAAAAAGAGCCTAGAGAACTGCTAAAAAGCAACTTTACAATAAAAGAGATGAGCGATCCGAACAGATGCTGCGGTTTTGGCGGCGTAACAATGCAAACCGAAAAATTCCACCTAGCAAAGGCCGCCGGCAAACCAAAAGCCGCAATGATAAAAGAGAGCGGCGCCGATATAGTAGCCGCAGAGTGCAGTGCCTGCAGAATGCAAATTAGCAACTCGTTGCATCAAAACGGCGTAGATGTGGAGTTTAAAAATCCGATAGAGTTGATAGCTAAGGCTTTGAAGGGGAAGTAACTATTTGTCAGACATTTAAACTGCCTATCAACTCCAAACTTTTGTTTATGCTATCTTGTAAAAATTTGTATAAATCATTTTTATCATTTAAGGCTTTAAGATATTTATCTCTGTTTTCATTTTTAATCAAAGGTGGAATTATATTATTTTGAATAGCTTGATAAGCCATTAAAAGTCTTCCTACTCTTCCATTGCCATCAGCAAATGGATGAATTCTTTCAAATAATATATGAAATTCCGCTATATCTTCTATACTCATATTATTACTTTTAAATCTATATAAAAGATTTTCTATATCATTAGAAATCATATGAGGTAAAGACAATTTAATATCTACACCTTTGATATATCTTTCATCAAGTCTATAAGCTCCAATAGGCTTTGAAATATACTCAGGCGCTACTTTTAGAGCATCTTCAAGCATTATTACATGTATATCTTTGATAAAACTGCTATCAATTACATTATTTGGATTTGCAGCTTCACGAACCACTACATCATAAGCTTTTGCAAATCCTAAAATAACAAGTTGCTCTCCAAGCGGCTTATGCCCTGCTGTCCGGCCAAGCTCAAGTAATTCTTTGGTTTCTCCAAAAGATAGAGTTGTTCCCTCTATGGCATTTGAATGATGGGTAATAGATATACGAAGTTGCCTAAAAAGTTCTTCTCTTTGTTTTAATGAAAGTTTATTTAATTTATACATTTTCTATCCTAATAATTATTTTTGTTCGTATAATTTAACAATAAAGTCTGCAACAGGCTCCCATAGCTTAACTTCGCCATAAGATTCATCAAAAACCTTTGCGTGATTTTTTTCAGAAATAATTTTCATTTGATTAAAATGAGAAACAAATTTATTGTTTTTTATATTTGAATGTTTTTCCAGTAAAGAAACACTAACTGGGATTGAGTTATTATTTGAAAGTTGCATAAAAGTAGTTAAAATTTTGTAATTGTATTGTGATGGATTGTTAAGCCATCTCGGTATTTTCCTATGCACTTTTTTTATTTCTTCTGATTCCTGAATATTACTACTAGATACGAACATATTTTTTCTCTTTAATTTTTTATTATTTAAAATCGATTGTGCATTACCAATAATTAATAATAAATGATTCTCTAAAACATCATTTTCAATTTTAACACTTTCTTTGTAGGCAATTTTTGCATCTTGTAAAATTTTTTCTACTATTGCTATCATCTTCTATCCTTTGATTTAGATAGTAAACTATAACAAGATAAAACTTAAACACTAATAAATACTAATTAGTTCTAATTAGAAAAATGTTCTCCTTCTTGTCTAACGACTGAGTTGAGAAATATTTGAACCATAGGGTCAAATATTTCTCTCCAATGATTTGTTATACTTTTTTAAATACGACTCTAAATCTTCTAACTTTTGGTTCTTCATTGTCAAAATAGTCCTCAAAAGAGACTATTTTAAGTTGATGTTTTTCAAATTCTAAAATTTCTTTTTTCAATAAAGGCCAAGGCATTTGTCCTTCATCATCATTTTTATTTCTGGC
>JALWKP010000116.1 GCA_027081355.1 Campylobacteraceae bacterium | reverse complement strand
CAGCAGGGTGTTAGCTATTTTACAATTCACGCTGGTTTTTTGCTTCGTTTTATGCCGCATGTTGCAAAAAGAAAAATGGGTATTGTAAGCCGCGGCGGCTCGCTGATGGCGGCTTGGATGATGCACCATCACAAAGAGAATCCGTTTTACGAAGCATTCGATGATATTTTAGATATTTGCCGAAAATATGATGTGGCTTTATCTTTAGGTGACAGTTTGCGCCCGGGCTGTTTGGCAGATGCAAGCGACGAGGCGCAGCTAAGCGAGCTTAAAGTGCTTGGCGAACTTACGCTTAAAGCTTGGGAGAAAGATGTTCAGGTGATGATAGAAGGTCCGGGGCATGTTCCGCTTAATCAAATTGAGCGCAATATGAAATTAGAGCGCGAATATTGCCACGAAGCGCCTTTCTATATTTTGGGACCTTTGGTTACCGATATTGCGGCGGGTTACGACCACATAAGCTCTGCAATCGGCGCGGCTGTGGGCGGATGGCACGGGGCTAGCATGCTGTGCTATGTTACGCCAAAAGAGCATCTTGGCTTGCCAAACTCTGCCGATGTAAGAGAGGGAATTATTGCATATAAAATTGCTGCGCATGCAGCCGATATTGCGCGCGGACGCCCAAATGCAAGAGATGTTGATGATGCAATGAGCGATGCAAGATACAATTTTGACTGGAACAAACAGTTCGAGCTGGCGCTCGACCCTGACAGAGCAAGAGAGTATCACGACGAAACACTCCCGCAAGATGTATTTAAAGAGGCGGAATTTTGCTCTATGTGCGGTCCTAAGTTTTGTTCGTATAAAATTACGCAAAATATTATGGATACGCACGGCGAAGAGATGACTAACGAAGAGTTGATGAATAGCTAAGTTAGTGGTATAATGGGGTCAGGTGATGAAAATAAACTTTTACCAATAAAAGTTTATTTTCATCACCTGACCCCTAAAAAAAAGGAGAAAAAATTGAATAAAGAACAAGTGTTAAATGCATTAAAAAATGTAACATATCCGGGATTTACAAAATCTATTGTAGATTTTGGGTTTGTTAAAGATATGGCAATAGACGGCGAGTCTATTAGAGTTTTTGTAGATATTACCTCAAGTGCCGAAGAGGTTAAAAAGCAGATTATACAAGATGCCGAAACAGAGCTTAAAAAGCTTGGGTTTAAAGAGGTCTTTATTGATGTTAGCGCGCCAAAAGCGCCTGTTGAGAGAAGCAACTCGATGACGGGCAAAAATATTGCGCCGCAAGTTAAAAATTTCTTGATGATAAGTTCGGGCAAAGGCGGGGTAGGTAAATCTACTACTTCGGTAAATATTGCAGTTGCTTTGGCGATGCAGGGTAAAAAAGTGGGGCTTTTAGATGCCGATATATATGGACCGAATATTCCTAGAATGTTAGGTATAGAAGGCATTAGACCGGAAGTTGTGGGCAATAAAGTGCTTCCTATTAAATCTATGGGCATAGAAGTTATGTCTATGGGCAGCCTTATGGAAGAGGGGCAGTCGGTAATTTGGCGCGGTTCTATGGTAATGAAAGCAATCGAGCAATTCTTACGCGATATTATGTGGAGCGATTTGGATGTATTGGTTATCGATATGCCTCCTGGAACCGGAGATGCTCAGCTGACTTTAGCGCAATCTGTGCCTGTAACTGCAGGTGTTACGGTTACTACTCCGCAAGCGGTTAGTTTAGATGACAGTAAAAGAAGCCTTGATATGTTTAAAAAACTGCATATTCCAACTGCCGGGATTATAGAAAATATGAGCGGATTTATATGCCCCGGGGATGGCAAAGAGTATGATATTTTCGGAATGGGCACAAGCGAACCGGTAGCAAAAGAGTATAATACTGAACTTATTGCAAGAATTCCAATAGAGCCCGAAATCAGAAAAGGCGGCGATACCGGCAAACCTGTAACCTATTTTATGCCTGATAGCGAAACAGCAAAAAGATTCCAAGAAGCTGCAAACAAAATTTGGCAATTTATGGAAAAAGTAAATGAAGAGGGCGGCGCTGATAATGCCGCGATTCAGCCAACAACTCCTCCGGGTGTATCTGCCTGCTCTATGAAGTAACATAAATTCCCCCTGCGGGGAACTTTCATATACTTATCTGAAATATTATCTTTATTTTGTTATATTTTTATGATACAATCTAATAACTTCCATCCAAAGGATACTTATGAGCAGCGTTAATAGGTTGAAATTATTACTAGAAGAGCAAATTATTCCCGATTTAGAAGCTGTAATTGACTCTATTTTTCAAACAATAGACAGAGAAAAGACTATCTCTTTAGGTGAAAAAGAGGAGTTAAAAGAGTTACAAGAAATGCATGCAGAGTGCAGAGAAATACTTATAGAGATAGAAAGCGGCGAAATGGATGAAGAGGAAGCAAAAGAACTTTTAGATGAGTTAGAAATTATTATTCCTGAAGATTAGCCCTCTACAATGCTATTAAGTTAAGGATTTTATATCCATAAAATGCACAAAGTTTAAAGCTAAAAGCAGTTTAGAGAAGAGAGATTAGAAATTAGAGATTAGAATATTTGTAATCCGTATTCCATATTCCAAATGGGTGAGGGGAGGCAGACAGCTTTTTTGCTTTTAGCTTTATGCCAATAAATGGAAACTTTCGTGCTTAACTTAATGGCATTAGCCCCTCGAATATTTTTTTATTTCGAGGGGTAAGCTAATTAAAAGTTGTAAGTTACACCGGCATTTACCATATCGATAGTGATATTTTTATTGCCTGTCTTTTTAAGAGGTCTTAAATATTCTACATAAACACCTAAACCATCTTTTTTGCCTTCAACTTTTTTATTAAATGTATATGATACGCCTGCACCCCAAGCAAAACCTTTGAATGTTTCGTTTAAAGTTTCGCATTCAGTTTTACCGTAACCTAGCAGTGCATAAATATCAATATTTTTATTTACAGGATAAGAAGGTTTTAAATAAATTCCGTAGTGTTTTAATGTTTTATCATCATCTCCCCATGGAGTATAAATATATTTACCTTCTAAGCCTATATAGTTATTAAAGTTGTATCCTGTAACTATATTAAAACCGTAGGTATTGCCTTTATTTGTTTTTTCAGATTGATTACCGGTTAAATTTAAATTAGCACATTTGCATTTGCTATGCGCATAAGTTAAACCGCCGCCAAAAAACAGACCAAGAGGAGCAGCAGTTACCGGCACAGGAATAGGCTCTACTGGAGCAGG
>JALWKP010000115.1 GCA_027081355.1 Campylobacteraceae bacterium | reverse complement strand
TACAAATATTTATGCTATACTTTGGCAAAAATTTATTATAGCAGGATTTTTTATGCAAAATATCTTTCGAGAATACGACATACGCGGCATTTACAAGAAAGAGTTAAATGAGCAGTCGGTTAAACTTATCGGCTATTTTTTGGGTAAAGAGTTTTTAAAAAACGGCGCTAAAAATGCAGCAATCGGTTATGATGCAAGAGAGCACTCGCCGATTTTAAGAGATTATCTAATTTCAGGCTTAAACTATGCAGGATGCGAAGTTTACGATATGGGAATGGTTCCTACCCCGGTAAACTATTTTTCAAATTACACTCCGCAAACTCCACTCAATCCTCAATCCTCAACCCTCAATCCTATCAAAATTGATGCATCAATTATGATAACCGGCTCCCACAATCCAAAAGAGTATAACGGTTTTAAAATCACCCTAAATAAAATGCCGTTTTTTGGCGAACAGATATATGCATTGGGGCGTGAAATCGAGCAAAATTTAAATATGCAAATCCCAACCGATACCCGCAAAACCGAAATAGACACAAAAAATGATTATATAGATTTTATGGTAAAAGAGTTTGGCGCTTTAAAAGCTTTGGATAAAAAAATTGTTTTAGATTGCGGAAACGGCGTTGCAGGAGTTGTTTTGCAAGATATTTTTGACAGGTTAGAGTTAAATTACAAAGGGCTTTACTGCGAACCAGACGGCACATTCCCAAATCACCACCCAGACCCCTCAATAGAAAAGAATTTAGCCGATTTAAAAGAGGCTTTGCAAGAAGAGGGCGAACTTGGCTTTGCATACGACGGCGATGCAGACAGAATTGCGGTGCTTACTAAAAAGCACAATATAAAAGGCGATGAAATGGCGCTGATTTTAAGCAAAGGGATAGAAAACCCAATAGTTATTGGCGAAGTTAAATGTTCGCAAGTTATGTATGACGAATTAAAACGGCGCGGGGCCAAAGCTATAATGTATAAAACAGGGCACTCCAATTTAAAAGTAAAAATGAAAGAGACAAACGCCGATTTAGCTTGCGAAGTGAGCGGTCATATTTTCTTTAAACACCGATATTTCGGGTATGACGATGCAATTTACGCAACGCTTAGAGTGCTAGAGCTTGTAAAAGAGGGCGTTGATTTAGACAAAGAGATAGAGAGCCTGCCAAAACTATTCTCTACCGATGAGCTGAAAGTTAAAACAACAGACAGCCAAAAATTTGAAGTTATAAAACAGATTGCCGGCATTTTAAAAAACCCGCCTGCAAACTTCCCTGAAATCAAAGATATAATCACAATAGACGGGCTTAGAATAAATTTCGCAAACGGCTGGGCGCTGGTAAGAGCCAGCAACACCACCCCGATACTTGTAACCCGCTTTGAAGCTAAAACCCAAGAGGATTTGGAACTTTATCAAGAGCAGGTTCAAAAGCTTATTAATGAAGCTAAAGACAGAGTTGAAAATAGTAAATAACGGAGCAAAAATTGGAAAATAATCTGTATTTCGAATTAAAACCCTCTTTGTTAAAGTATAAAGGGGAGCTATTTAATGCTATTTGTGAAGAGAAGAAAAACATCGGGTATTACTCTTTGCCATTTGGCGATATTAAGCCTTTAATTGATTTTGAAAAAGGGTTCGGTGACAATATAGAGTGCATTGCAGTAATCGGCATTGGCGGGAGTTCGCTTGGGGCTAAGGCGGTTTATAATTTTTTAAAGCCAGTTAAAGAGTTTAAGCGAAAGCTTTACTTCTTTGAAACAACCGACCCGCTTAACATTGCAGAGCTAGAGAACCGTATCGATTTAAAAAAGGCGCACTTTTTAATTGTCAGCAAATCGGGCTCGACGCTAGAGACTATTGCGCTGTTTAAATACTTTTTAAATAAGTGCGATAAAGAGCAGTTTAGTTTTATTACCGAGCTTGACTCACCGCTGGCAAAGCTTGCTGAAACTATGGATGCAAAAATTTTTGAAATTCCAAAAAATGTAGGCGGCAGGTTTTCGGTTTTAAGCAGTGTGGGGCTTATTCCGCTAATTCTTGCAGGCATCGATATTGAGGCGCTTTTAAACGGAGCAAAAAAGGTTCACAACAGCTTTTTTAACGACGGTTATTTAAAAGATACCCTGCTTAAAAAGGCGCTCTTTTTTGCGAAAAACCACCAAGAGTATAATATTAATTTGCTTTTTGCATACAGCGAGAGTTTTAAATATTTCGTGCAGTGGTATATTCAGCTTTGGGGTGAGAGTTTGGGCAAAAAGCAAAAAGATTCTATCTTTAATGTGGGTGTTACGCCTGTGGGGCTTATCGGTCCGCAAGACCAGCACTCTTTTTTGCAATTGATAGTAGAGGGAACGCGAAATAAAACCGTAACATTTATGAAAATTAAAAACTTTAAACAAAACCTAAAAGTGCCCGATATTTCTCTTGATTTTTTGCAAAAGCTCGATATAATTAACGGTATCGCTTTTGACGAGCTGATAAACAAGCAAAGCGACTCTATAAAAGAGGCTCTGCTTTTGCAAGACGATATTCCAATTGATGAGATTATTATCGACGAAGTAAACGAAGAAGCCATCGGAAAGCTGATTTTTTACTATGAGCTTTTAACTTCGTTAATGGGTATTTTAATCGATGTAAATACCTATAATCAGCCCGGCGTGGAGCTTGGCAAGAGTATTTTAAAAGAGAAATTAATCGGCAGGAATGGTTAACATTGAGTTAATAAAATCGATAAATATAAAGGATAAAAATGATTAAAAAATGTCTATTCCCCGCAGCAGGTTACGGAACCAGATTTTTGCCGGCTACTAAAGCGACTCCTAAAGAGATGCTGCCTATTTTAACAAAGCCGCTTATTCAATACGGCGTAGAAGAGGCTATGGAGGCAGGAATTAACCAAATGGCAATAGTTACCGGGCGCGGCAAAAGAGCAATAGAAGACCATTTCGATATTAGTTACGAATTAGAAACCCAATTAAAAGGCAGTTCTAAAGAGAGTCTGCTTAATGAGATTAGAGAGGTTATAGAAAACTGCACATTCTCTTACACCCGCCAAAAACAGATGCTGGGTTTAGGGCACGCCATTTTAACCGGTCAGACATTAATAGGCAATGAACCTTTTGCCGTAGTTTTAGCCGATGATTTATGCTATAATGAAGACAAAGGAGTATTGGCGCAAATGGCAGAGATTTACCAAAGATACCAGTGCTGTGTTGTGGCAATACAAGAGGTGGCGCCTGAAAATACTAATAAATACGGAATAATAGACGGCAAACT
>JALWKP010000114.1 GCA_027081355.1 Campylobacteraceae bacterium | reverse complement strand
ATATTACCAATAAATCAGATTGGTCAAGAGATTGGCGTATAACTCTTTCGTGAACTCTGTTAAGAGGGTTTGCGCCAAGCATTATTGCAGAAATACTTCCCTTTATTTCACCGGCAGCACTCTTAAACAACTCTATACTCTTTTTAATCGGTTCATACTCTACACTGTATTCCCCGCTTACTGCCCACTCGCCTATTCTTTTAAATGCTCGCTTAATTGCAGGCTGGGTTGTATCGGTAGTGCCGTAAATATTAAAAATCCGCTCTTGAGGATTAATTTTAAATGTTTCATTTACTACCAGTTCACCGACTTTTTTATTGTCGCAAATTAGTAAAACTTTGTCACCTTTTTTAAAGTTTTGAATATTTTCTTCGTTAAGTTTGCCTTTTGGAGTTAAAATAAAAGAGTAAGGCATCGGCATATTTTTATATTTTTTTGTTTTATCAACTTCATCTGCGGTAGCTTTGTCCATAAGCTTTGTAACAGGTTTTAAAAGACCTTCTTGAACAAGCGCCAAAGAAGACAGCGCCTCTTTGTCTATAAAAAGAGTATCATTTCTTTTTGAATAATTCAAATTTTCTCCTCTTCTCCCAGAGACTTTTACGAGAGATTCCTAACTTCTTGCTTAATTCGGTATCTGGGTATTGGTATTGGAATTTCTTTATTATATACTGAACATACTCATTTATTGTCAGTATGTTGTTATTATCATACAATTTATTGCTGCTGTTGAGTATAATCTTCTCATATGGAGTCTCAATTGAAGTATCAAGCGAGGAAATTATAAATCTTTTGCCATTTAAAAGTTCAAAAAGTTTCTCTCTGTCATCTTTTTTTAATTTATCTATCCTAGAGATATATCCGATATGTTTTGGGTTTAAATTTTCTGCTAAATTTGCCCAGCCGTCTTTTTGCAAATCAATAAACTCAAGAGTTGCTTCTTTCTCTTTAGCCAATTCTATTGCCACTTTGTCCGCAACCCTTTGCATATTTGTGTAAATCGTAACCGGAAGTGTTATATTTTTTGGTTTAAAATCGGCTTCGATTTCGTTTATCATACTTTCAAAAAGGCTTTTGTAAAATTTGTTTTCTCTTTTTAACTGTTCGTATTTTCGGTAATGTTTGATTTTTCTTACAAGCTCTTCTACATTAAACGGTTTTACAATATAATCTTTAGCCCCCATCTCCAAAGGTTTTACGACTGTATCGTTATTTATGTAATTAACCATTAAAATAATAATTCTATCTTTAAATTTTTCGATTAATTTTAACGGTTTTTGACCCGGAATAGTGGTTGAGAGCAGGTAAATATCGCCGTTGCTCTCTAAAGCATCTTTTATAGAACTGAAAATTTCAGTTTCAAAATTGTATTGACCCAGTTTAGAAGCCATACTTTGCGCTAAATAAAGTTCGTTTTCTACTATAACAATTTTCATATTTTATCCCATCTAAAGTAATTTAAAGTAACCGTTGCATATACCGCAACACCCTCCTTGCGTCCTACAAACCCCATTTTTTCGGCAGTTGTTGCCTTTATATTTATTTTACTTTTTGAAATGCAAAGGATTTCCGCCAAAATCTCTTGCATTTTCAATTTATAAGGTGAAATTTTTGGAACCTGAGCCACAATGCTTATGTCGCAATGAGTAATCTCATATCCGACTCCTTTAACTAAATTTGTTACTTTTGCTAAAAGCTCTTTGCTGTCTGCTCCTGCGTAAGCTTCGTCGGTATCGGGGAAAAGCCCGCCTATATCGCCAAGGCAGCTAGCCCCCAGCAGTGCATCTATCAGCGCATGGATTCCGACATCGCCGTCGCTGTGGGCTTTAAAGCCAAAGTCAGAATCTATCTTTACCCCGCAAAGCACCATCTCTTTGCCCTCTTGGAATGGATGTATATCTATGCCAAATCCGCTTTTGGGCGCAGATACGGGTGCTTTTAGGCAAGGCAGGTTTTTTAAATCTTCTTTATATGTTAATTTATCTGCCCTGCTTGAGCCTTCAACAAAAACAACCTCTTTGCCGTTTGCATAAAATGCGCTGCTCTCATCGGTAAAACTGCTGCCGTTTAAGACCTCTTTTAAAGTTGCCGTATGGCTTAATTGAGGTGTTTGAATGCGAAGCAGTTCGTCCCTGTTTATCGGTTTGCCTTCGTAATATACCGTATCGCTGACTTTAATTGCAGGAACTGCGCAGGCATCTGTTTTTTTTGCATTGAGCAGCCGCTTCAACAAAGATTCATCCAAACAGCATCTTGCAACGTCATTTACCATTACAAATTCGCTATTTACCGACTCTAAGGCATTTTTTAATGACTCTTGCCGCGAATTTCCCCCGGCGGTAAATTTATAATTTGCAAAACTTTGCATCAATTTTAATTCATCTTTATTGCCGACAATTATAATTTCTTTAAAATAGCCCGTATTTTCAAACGATTTTGCTACAAAAAGCCACAATGGAATATCGTTTTGATATAACCATTGTTTTTTTGCAGGCAATCCGAAACGAGTAGAATTGCCTGCTGCAAGAAGTATTAACGAAATAGTTTCCACCAATTCCCTTTTTAAATTTAATCCCATTTAATGTGGCTAAAATATACAAAAAGCCGTTTTTAAAATTGTAAATAAGCTTAATTTGCAAATTGATTTTGCAATTCTAGCCAATAGAACTTAAAAGTGTAACTAAATTATACACTTTCTTTTATAAAATTCCCATTTTTCCTAAATGAGATAAAAATTATCCTATTTGATTGCCGTTTAAAATTTATTTAAGTAAATATTGGTATAAATTAAAGCTAGTATAATAACAGTCAGTTTTTACAAAAGAGGTATTTTTATGAGAGAAGAATGGGTTAAGCAGAGGCGAAACGATAATGTCCGAACTCAAATGTATTACGCAAAGCGGGGCAATATAACACCAGAAATGGAGTATGTTGCCAAAAAGGAAAATATAGATGCGGAGTTTTTGCGCAAAGAGATAGCGCGAGGACGCTGTATTATTCCAGCAAATATAAACCATACTCACCTTGAGCCTATGGCAATAGGAATGGCGGTTAGCTGTAAAATAAATGCAAATATAGGTTCATCTGCGCTTGCAAGCGATGTAGCGGGCGAAATAGAAAAGGTTGATGTGTGCTTGAAATACGGTGCAGATACTATAATGGATTTAAGCACCGGAGGCGATTTAGATAAAATCCGCGAAGCGGTAATTAAACACTCCAGCGTGCCGATTGGAACCGTGCCGATGTATCAAATTTTGCACGATATTAACGATAAAATCGAAGATTTAACAATAGATATGATGTTGCAGACTTTAGAAAAACAGGC
>JALWKP010000113.1 GCA_027081355.1 Campylobacteraceae bacterium | reverse complement strand
ACATCATTTCAAAATAATCAAGCATAGAGTAGGGTGTTTCGCCAGGTTTCTTGCCCGTTAAATGGCGCGAATAGTTTTCGATTCCTTTGCAGCTGCCGGTGCTTTCTAGCATTTCCAAATCGAATTCAGTGCGCTGTTTAAGGCGGTTGTATTCAACCATCCGCCCCTCTTTTTTAAAGAAAGCCAGGCGCTCTGCCAGCTCTTCTTCGATACTTTTAATAGCATTTGCCAATTTATCTTTAGCTACAATAAACGGGTTGGTTGAATATATGGTTATCTCTTTGTAATCTGCAATTTTTTCGCCTGTAAGGGCATTAAAACTGTAAAGCGCCTCTATCTCGTCGCCGAAAAACTCTATTCTGTAAGCCAATTCTTCATTATACGCGGGATAAATATCTATAACTTCGCCGTTTACCCTAAAATCTCCTCTGTCAAAATATGCATCGTTTCGCTTGTAACCCATATCGACAAAACGCATAAGCAGGGCTCTTTGCCCATACTCTTTGCCTACTGCCAATTTTTGCACTATCTCTTTATAATCCTGCGGGCTTCCCAAACCGTAATTTGCAGAAACCGAAGCAACCACAATAACATCATCATGGCTTAAAAGGCTAGCCGTTGCCGATAGGCGCAAACGCTCCAACTCTTCGTTAATAGAGCTGTCTTTTTCTATAAAAAGGTCTTGGCGCGGCAGATAGGCTTCTGGCTGGTAGTAGTCGTAATAACTTATAAAATACTCCACATGGTTGTTTGGAAAAAAGCTCTTAAATTCGCTGTAAAGCTGTGCAGCAAGGGTTTTGTTGTGTGTCATTATAAGAGTCGGCTTGCCTGTCTTTTCTATAATATTAGCCATTGTAAAAGTTTTACCCGACCCCGTAACACCTAGCAGGGTTTGATAACGGTTTTTAGCTTCAATCGATTTTACAAGCTTATCTATCGCTTCAGGCTGGTCGCCAGATGGCTTATAATCGCTGTTTAATTTAAATTTTGCCAAGTGAATCCTTTGAATTGGTTAATTGGTATATTGGTTATTGGTATACTGGTTTTTCAATACAAATACACTAATATACCAATAACCAATAACTAATAACCAAATTTATAGAATATTTTATTCATTTAATGTTATTATTAGCTAAAGAATTTTAAATAAAGGGTAAAAAGATGACAGTTCTTGATAAACTTAAGGCAAAAATAGAAGAATTGAAAACTAATTACGAAGAAATTTCTAAAGAAAACAGGGAATTAAAAGAAAAATTAGAAAATTGCGGGGGAAAAAGTGTCCAAGATGTGTCACAATTAGAAGCTGAAATAGAAAAGCTTAAACAAGAGATAGAAGAGAAAGATATTGAGATAGAAAATATCTTAGAAAATATCGAAGAATTACTAGATTAAACTTAAATAGGAGCAAAAAATGGACTTAACTATCAGTATAAAAGGCTTAAGAATTAAGGCAAAAAAGTTAGATAATGACTTTTATGAGTTTATTAGAACAGATTTAGAGAAATCTGGCATAGACTTCAGCAGAGACAACCCGACCGAGGCTCTATTTACCGCCTACCTGCGCTTAGCGGCTAAAGCATACAATTATGATAAAGAGATAGAAAGCATTATAAAAGACATAGAAATTTAAAAAAATGTAAAAAAAAAATGTAAAAAAAGTGACATTTTAAGAAAACTTTACCCATTCTATGCTATAATGCCGATGTAAAAAAAATAACAAAGGAAAAAAATGAGACGTGGTTTTACTATGATCGAATTGATCTTCGTGATCGTAATTATCGGTATTTTGGCGGCGGTAGCTATTCCTAGATTGACAGCAACAAGAGATGATGCAAAAATTTCTGCATTGATTGCAAACACAAAAAATGTCGTAAGTGATGTAAAAAGCTATTATCAATCTCAAGGCTTAGCTAAGTGGCAAACTGCTACAGTTAATGATATAACTGATGTGCCTTTATTTACTGATAAACAATGTACAAGTCAGGCAACAACAGCAACTTTTGATGGAACACCACTTTATATGTGTGATGATGCAAATGATGTAGTAGATATTACTTCTACTGATGAAAACATAACTATAGCAGGAAACGATAATGGTTCAGCTATTGCTAAAGCAGTTGTAAATGACAAAGTATTCAAATCTCTTGCAAAAACACATACTTTGGGCGGTATAACTATAAAAAGATAACTTATATAAAAACTCCGTAATCTTTTTATACGGAGTTTATACTCATTTCGCATTTTTTAATATAATATCTGTTACGTGCAGTATTTATTCTTTATTTTTACTTAATCCTTTAGTATATATTTAAACTAATCTTTAATAAGAGGTTTATGTAAAGATAAAGGACAGATTACTATTTATGAAAAGAGCATTTAGTCTAATAGAACTTATTTTTGTGATTGTTATTATAGGAATTTTAGCTGCTATTACTATGCCCAAGCTTAATGCAACAAGAGATGACGCTAAAGAGAGTATAGTAATAGCAAATACAAAAAAAATAATTAATGATGTAAAAAATTACTATACTTCTCAAGGAAAAGACTTTTGGAAACAAGCATCAGTTATGAATGTTACAGATGTCCCAATTTATATAAACTCCTGCAGCACACAAGCAACAGATACAAAAATTGATAATTCAGAATTTTATATTTGTAATAATAATCAAAAAGTTGTTATTATAGATATAAATGATACTCACATAAGTATAAATCCTGCTTCTTCCGATATACCAATAGTAAAAGCTATAAAAAATGATAAAACATTTAAATCTATAGCAAAAGCACATAGGCTTGGCGGGATAAATGTAACTAAGTAAAATTTCTGTACATTTCTCTCGTCTCAAAGCTCCAGCTTTGAGATACATATTAGAATCTTAGGTTACAAAGCTGGAGTTTCGTAACCAGTAAAATCCCCGCCACTATAAAACAAATCAACAAATAAAATACTAAGTTACAAATTTTATGCTAAAATACCCCAAATACTATCAAAGGTTTATATATGGGT
Source organism: Campylobacteraceae bacterium (assembly GCA_027081355.1). Lineage (GTDB taxonomy): Bacteria > Campylobacterota > Campylobacteria > Campylobacterales > Sulfurovaceae > JAADEQ01. Next base: position 346 of record JALWKP010000113.1, on the reverse strand, counting down.
AAAAAAGATGTAATATCCAAAGAGATACTTAAAAACATAGCAAGAGATATTTCAAAACATATTCTCCATATTGACATAAAAGAAGATATGGAAATAATAAACCAAGAATTTACAAGAGTAGAATCAAGAGAAAGCGATTTACTTTTTAGAAACGGTGATGAGATAGTTCATATCGAAATACAAAACAATAACCATAAACAGATGCATTTAAGAATGCTAAGATATTACAGTGATATACTCTTTTTATATGAAAAGTATAAAGTCAGCCAATATTTAGTTTATATCGGAAAATCAAAATGCAATATGAAAGAAACAGTAAAAAGAGATAAAATTGACTATAAATATG
>JALWKP010000112.1 GCA_027081355.1 Campylobacteraceae bacterium | reverse complement strand
AAACGGCAACGGTATTCAAGATGCTAATGAAACCGGAATAGACAATGTTAAAGTGCAACTGCTTTGCGACGGTTTTTCTTCTGTTGAAGCTATAACAAAAAACGGCGGGTATTATATATTTTCAAATGATTCAAACAAAACGGACACCGATAACAGAAAATACAATTTAACTCAGCTGCAGCCTGGCAATCCAAATAATTGTAAAATTGCAATTTTGGATATTTCATCTCAGGCAGCTTTAAATAATAAAAAAGCAACTATCGCCAAGCAAGGCTTGGATAAAGCTATCGACAGCAACGGAGCAGAAAACGGAGATAGTGCAGAAGCTGATATTGCTGCAAAAGATATTCCATTTGGCGGAGCTAATAACCATAGCTTTGATTTTGGGTTTAAAAAAGCAGATATCTGCCTGGGCGATTATGTTTGGGAAGATAAAAATATTAACGGTTTGCAAGATGACGGAAATACCGGAATAGATAATATAAAGATTTATTTGCTTGATAGCAGCGGAAATGAATTAAACAGCACAGTAAGCTCAAACGGCGGCAAGTATAAATTTTGCGGATTAAAACCGGGGAATTATAAAATTAAATTCGATTTATCAACTCTGCCTCCTCATTATGCAGCAACAGCAGCAAATGCCGGAAATGATGAAAATGACAGCGATGCAAATCCAAACACGGGAGAAACTGCAACTATTGTAATTAAAGAAGGCAGCAATGACAATTTTACAATAGATATGGGGATTTATAAAAAGCCCTGCCTGGGTGATTATGTGTGGCTGGATAAAAATGCAAACGGCATTCAAGACAGCAGTGAAAGAGGAATAGACGGTGTGAGTGTTAAGCTGTATGATGCTTCGGGTGCTAATGAATTGGGCAGCACAGCAACCGCAGATGGAGGAAGATATAAATTTTGCGATTTAGAGCCAAATACTGAGTATAAAGTAAAATTTGAACTACACAGCAAACAATACAAAATTTCTCCAAAAGACCAAGGAAGCGACGACAGTAAAGATTCAGACGCAAACAAAGCAGATAAAACGGCTATTGCATCTGTGGGAACAGATGATAATATGACAATAGATGCAGGTGTTTACCAAACAGCTTGCGTTGGAAACAGAATTTGGCTAGACAGTAATGCAAACGGCATTCAAGATGACGGCGAAGTTAATGTAACCGATACTGTTACTGTAGAATTGCTTGATTCTAACGGAAATTTGGCTAAAGATGCAGACGGCAAGAGTGTTGCAGCTATTAATACAAGCAACGGGGAGTATAAATTCTGCAATTTAGCACCGGGAGATTATAAAGTTAAAATAACTCCGCCGCCAGGTTACGGTATTTCTCCTAAAAATGCAGGCGATACTGCAAAAGACAGCGATATAGGCTTAAATAAAGAGACCGATATTATTCATTTAAATAACAACGAAAAAGATATGAGCCAAGATGCAGGTTTATATAAATTAGCTTGTATTGGAGATTATATTTGGGATGATTTAAATGCAAACGGCATTCAAGATGACGGCGAAGAGGGTATGAAAGATATTAAAGTTAATTTGCTTGATGAAAACGGCAATATTATTGCAAGCCAAAATACCAATAGCGAAGGTAAATATAATTTCTGCAAATTAAAGCCGGGTAAATACAAAGTGCAGGTTAAAGTTCCAAAAGAGTGGTATGTAACAAGAAAAGACAAAGGCGGCAATGATGCTAAAGATTCCGATATGGGGGCATTTTTAGATACCGATAAAATTGTAGAAATGCCGCAAGAGACTATAATTGGCAATGAAAACAACATGACGCTAGACGGCGGCATTTTTAAACCAAGTTGCCTTGGAAGCACAGTTTGGGAAGATAAAAACGCTAACGGAATAAAAGACGATGGCGAACCTGGAATTAAAGATGTAAATGTAACGCTGCTTCCTGTTAAAGATTACGGTTATGAGGGGAACCGGACTTTAATAGGTCAATCATTTAAAACCGTAACAGACAAAAACGGCAATTATAAATTTTGCGGATTGATTCCGGGTAAATACAGAGTAATGTTTGAAGCTCCTTTGGCTAAAGACGGAAGCCCTAGGTTTACTACAAGCAAAAACAGCGGAAGCGACAATAAAGACAGCGATACCGAAGCTTACAAAAGCGGCGCAGTAGTCTCCGACCCGGTTGATGTAAACAGCAAAACAGATAATTTAAGTGTATTTGCAGGATATATCGAAGATATTTGCATAGGCGATTATATGTGGTATGATAAAAACTTAAACGGTATCCAAGACAGCAATGAAGCGGGTATTATAGGCGTTAAAGTGCATTTAACTTATGCAGACGGCACAACTGTAAAAGATGTTTACGGACATAACGTAACCGTTACCGAAACAGATTCTAACGGTAAATATAAATTCTGTCATTTAATCCCAAATAAAGACTATAAAATTAAATTTGACATACCCGATACTTATATGCCTACTTTGCAAAACAAAGGTGCAGACATTAAAGATTCAGACGCAGATAAAAATGGTGTAATAACAGTAAAAGCCCCTACAAAAAATGATTGGACAAACGATATTGGAATTTATTGCGAATGCGATGATTACAAAGCAAATCCTCAAAACCATAAAAAGTTAAAAGCTTCAGCATTAAATATTTATGGAACTTTACTGAGTATAATTGCAATGCTGATTTTTTCAATAATAAAAAAAGAACAGTAACAATTTAGTTTCGCATCCTTTGATGCGAAATAAATGGATCTTTATTTTTTGGCAATATTAAAAAACTTTTCTAAAAGTTCACTTTGAGGCATTGTTTTTTCGTATTCTAAAAGCAAGTCTATTAAATCAATATTTTTTATATCGGCTTCTTTTAAATACTCTTCTAAGCTTTTTTGAGGAGCAGAGTTAGAAGATTTTATCTTTTCTCTTTTGCTTTTTCTTTTGGCGTATGTTTTGCTTCTAAAATCATATTTTCCGCCGTAAAGATAACCTTTAAAAAGCTCTAAAAGTTCAAGCTCTTCATCATCTATTAAAGCCGGTTTAAGCATAGTTTCTATTTTCTCTTTAATCTCTTTTTCTTCATTGTCATTAAATAAAAACATATCAATACGCATATTTGGCACGCGCCTTTCAAACTTGATATTGTAAAACAGATAATCCAAGTATGCCCTAATCGGATTGGCGATATTGTTCTCTATACCCCATCCACACCAGTTTTTTACTTCATCGGGAAATTGCCGGCTGTAATCCGCACTGCATTTGTGCCAGTCGTAGCGGTGATGGTTTAAGGCGGGGATACCTGTAAGATACTGTTTTTCTTTTGGCATACAAACTCCTGATATTGCGCCTAAATTCCGATACATAGATAGATTATTAAAGCATTTTAACACAATTAGCTATAATAATAAAAAGCAAAAGG
>JALWKP010000111.1 GCA_027081355.1 Campylobacteraceae bacterium | reverse complement strand
GAAAGATTGGCAAATGTTTTAAAAAGCACCGATATTTGGGTAGTTAGCGATGAAATGTATGAAAAATTGATATTTGGCGATACAAAATTTGTCTCTGTCGCTTCAATTAGTGAAGATATGTTTAAAAGAACAATTACCGTAAACGGTTTAAGCAAATCGGTTGCTATGACCGGCTGGAGAATGGGGTATTTAGCCAGCAGCAACAAGGAATTGGTTAAAAAAATGATTTCTTTGCAATCACAAAGCACATCAAATATCAATACAATTACCCAATACGCATCAATACCGGCATTAAACGGACAAGCAGACGAAGATATTGAAAAAATGCGCCAAGCATTTGAAAAAAGAGCAATTGAAGCTACTAAACTTTTTAACCAAATTGACGGTATAAGCGTTACCAGACCAAGAGGCGCTTTTTATCTTTTTGTAAATATTAGAGATATTACCGACGACTCTATGGCTTTTTGTGAAGCGCTTTTAGAAAATTACGGTGTTGCAGTAGTTCCTGGTATCGGCTTTGGCAAAGACGGTTATTTTAGATTCTCTTTTGCTACCGATACCGTGGCAATTCGCGAAGGTATCAGAAGAATAGAAAAATTTGTTAGAAAATTACGCTCATAGGAAGTTTTATGCTAAAATAAGAGGATGAAAAAGTTTATTTTAATCCTCTTGATATTCCCTTTTTTATTATACTCAGATATTAATATATCACAAATGGAAAACACTTCCATTTTATCAAAAAGCAGAATTTTAATTACAGATATTAACAGCACATTTGAGACAATCAATAAACAGCAATTTAAAAAATATAATAAAAACCATATAAACTTAGGTGCTGTAAAAAAAGCATTATGGATACAGTTTACCTTAATAAACAATTCAAATAAAACAATTAATAAGACACTGGTTATATCTTCTCCATTGATTGAAAAAACAGCTTTATATAGTGACAAAAAAGAAATTAGCAGCATTTTGTCGGCGTATAAAAAATTTCTCTATCATACATTTAATATTTCATTAAAAGCCAAAGAGAACAAAACTTTTTATTTAAAAACTGTAAGCCGATATTCTATGATAGATTTTTCACTTTATTTAAAAAATCCTGCTTTACAAGCAAAAAAAGAGAGAAATGAATTATTTCAAGACTTTTTCTTTTTAGGAATAATTAGTGCTTTAATGCTGTTTTCTATCTTAATTGCATTATATATGAAAGATATAAGCTTTATATTTTACGGTTTGTATCTTTTTGCAATTATTTGGCAGCAGCTTGGATATACTGGAATAAATAGATTTATTTTAAATAAAGATTTACTGCTTTTTGACCTGCATATAAGCAGTATGAAAATAGCATTTTTAATAATTACCGGTTCTGTTTTTGCTATAAGTTTTTTGCAATTAATATATTTTCCTAAACTATTAAAACTCTATATTGCATTAATTATTATTGCTTTTTTGGAATGCTTTTTAAAACAAAACTCCTCTGTAGGAATTTATGCTCCTATTTTAACGGGAGCTGTATTTATAATAATGAATTTATCAAGCTCAGTATATGTGTATATAAAAGGAATAAAAGAAGCAAGATTTTATATTTTAGGATTCAGCACAGTTTTTATAGCTTACTCATTTATGATTTTAGATGCATTTGGAATAATTTCTATTATGGAAAAACAGCATAATTTTTTATTAATTGCATCTTCCATCGAAGCTTTAATTTTACTTTTGGCATTTGCCGACAGATATATAATTTTAAAAAGACAAAAAGAAGAACTGCAAGATAAATTACTGGCAGAAATAAAAAATAAGCATAGAGAAATTAAAGAAGAGGTGGAGAGGAAAACCCAAGAATTAAGTTTAGCCTTAGAAGAGAAAGAGTTGCTTTTAAGAGAACTTAACCACAGGGTTAAAAATAATCTGCAAATAATTTTATCTATGATTAATCTGCAAAAAGGAACATTAAAAACAGAACACGGCAAAAGCAGCTGTGAAAAAATAGAGCAAAGAATCAGCGCTATTGCCCATACATACAACTCTTTAGTTACAGGCAATCAATTCAAGAATGTAAATATGTCAATTTATCTTAAAAATATTTTAAAAGATTTAGAATACTTTTTTAATAATCCAAATATAAAAATAGAAAGCGATATTAATTTAACATTACCGCTTAAAGAGGCTGTGTATATAGGGATAATAACCAATGAACTAATTACAAATTCATTTAAATATGCCTTCAAAAACCAAAATAAAGGAACTATTAAAATTAAACTTTATAAACAAAACGGTAAAAAAATATTAGAGGTATCAGATGACGGCATAGGTTTTGAAGAAAGTCAAAAAAAAGATTCTTTGGGATTAAAATTAATTTATATGCTTGCTAAAAATCAATTAAGAGGAAAAATAATTTTTGATACCCAAAACGGAACCTATTGCAAAATTATTTGGGAAAATGTTTAGGGTTCAAATTTAGTATATTGCTCATCAAAATATTTATCCAAATATAAAGTTCCCAAATTAACTTGAGAACTTAACAATTTACAATTAAAGTTTTTTCTTTAAATCACCGTTATAAACAATATCTTCGGCTCTTGTGTTTGGGTCATTTAAGAAAGCTGGAACCGGGTCTTGCTCACTTAATCTTTTTATCTCTTCATCCAGCATATCTTCTTGATAAGTCATCATCATATCTGCTGCTATGACATAAGGTGCGGTTTGAATTTTAATTAACTTTTCTATATCTTCATTTACATCTTTTGCTTCAGTAGTAACAATTATTTTACCTTTTTCTTTATCGCCAAAATGATATTCACACACATCGCTTTTTTCACACCACTCTTTAACACTGTCAAAATGTTCACTTTTACACTGAACAACTATACTTGAAATATTCATTTTTTCTCCTTATTTTAATTTCCACATATTTACATATTCATCATCGCTTGCAGCAAAAACTGTATTATCATCCTTGAAAATAATCATATTCAATGTGCTTTTTTGTCCTTTTAATAAAAATAATTTATCTTTAGTGCTCAAATTAATAATAGTAATATTATTATTTTCATCCATTGCAAATGCTGCCATTGTAGCATCCGGATTAAGTGCCGCAGCATAAATAAAAAAGTTTGCCTGTATATAATTTTTTGCCCCGGTTGTTAAATTATACCATCCTGCCCTCCTGTCTTTTCCGGCTGTTGCAACTATATTCTTTTTAATATCAACTTTAAAAATATTATCTAAATTTATTCCTGTTAATCTTTTAACTATCTTACCGCTTTTTGGCTCTATAATTGTAACTTCACCGCTTTCGCAGGCAAAAGCTGCCAAATCTCTTTTTTTATTTAATGCCAAATCTGAAAATTTCGAACCGCTTAACTGTTTTTTGTAAATAATTTTCTTATTTTTTAAATTATACAATGCAACTTCATCACTTAAAAATGCTAATAAAATATTATTCTCATCAATAAATTTAGCTTCAACTAAAGATAATTTATCTTTTTCAGTAAAAACATCAACTGTCTTATTGTTTTCGTTTAAACGCAAATCGCTGTATCCGCCTACTCCGCTATCGCTCAGCATCAAAATTTTGCCTTTGTAATAATCTACGCTTGAAACACTGGTATTTATAGAATCACCCATAAAATCTTTTATTTTAGGAAGATGCAAAACTTTAGTAAAACTTTTTTTATTCAAATCGTAAATCTTCAATTTTCCTTCATCAGTTCCCATAACAAGCAAATGACCATCTGCCAAAACCATATCTTTTACGCTTTCATTCACATCAATCGTTAAAGCCGGTATCAATGTTTTTGCAAAAAGAAAAAAAGAAAAAAATAAAAACAATATTAATTTTTTCAAGAATTGCCTCCTAAAATAGTATCAATCTCTTTTAAAACAGCTCTGGCTAATTCATTTCCGCTCAAATCGCTTTTAGCTCCATAAAGGTCAATTTCTGAATCTAAAAAATTTTCTATATCTTTATGCTCGTAAAGTCTGGCTATTAATTTTTTTAACCCCTCTTCCCCCAAAGCATTTTGAACTCTTTCAACAATATAAACCAGATAATTATAATCTTCCGGGTCATAAACATCTACCTCTTCATCGTCAATATCTTCATAATTTTCATCTACAACAACAAAATATCTTAATTCATCTAAATCTTTCTCTTCAATAACTTTTGCAAGATTTGGATACTCTTTTTCTAAATTAACTTTATCCATTTTTACTCCTTATAATATATTCTATTGCATTTGTCGGACATCTGCTTAAACAAAAACCGCAACTAGTGCATTTTTCTAAATCGATAATCGGTTCAAACATTCCTTTAAACAAAATTGCATCGTCTATACACGGCTCTTTGCATGAAAAGCATACACTGCCGTTGTGGGCCATACAACTTTGTTTATTAATAATAAACGTCGCATATATTTTCTCATTGCCATCTGTAAGTTTTAATACACCTCTCTCACATACATTGGCACATTCTTGACAAAAAGTGCAACCGCTTTTACTAAAATTTAATATCGGTGTGCCCTTTGCTTCTATTACAATAATATTCTCATCGCAAACTTTAGCACAAGCTTTACTTTCACATAACACACACTCTTTGTCAAAAAGAGATAAATCATATGCATAAGGCGGGCGCAAAAAGGCAGGAGACGACTCCTCCCTTATGCTAGATACAGGCTCGACCAACTTTTTAAAAAAGTCTCTTCTGTTCTTCACCTTACTTTACACCTTTGTCAATAACTTTAATTAAATCCGATTTGTGTTTTAATTTATCATTGCTAAATATTGGTTTAAAAGTGTTTTTAACCAAAGGTTTAACATTTGCCTGAGGAACATGGCACTGAGTACAATTATATCTAGCCGGATTTAACTTTTTAAGTTTTTTGAACTTGGCAATTGTTACATCAGTTCCATTTTCAACAGCTTTGCCGTCTTTTATAATTTTACCGTTAACCACTTTTGTAGAAGGTCTAAAGTCGGTAAAATGAGATTCAGGAATAGGAGTAGCGCCCACACCTTTTGCAACATTTGGCATATGGCAGCCTAAACACTGATTATTTTTTTTAGTAATTGGCACCAACCCGTCTAAACTATGCGGAATTAAAGGCGGCGCATTTTCGTAAGAACGCTCTATTGTTTTAGCCGTACCTGGCGCTTTGCTTGTATATTTAGCATCCAAAGGAGCAACTTTGCTCTCATCAACAATATTGCTTTTTCTCAAACTTAACGATTCTGGTGTAATTAATTTATCAGCCGCATAAGCGCTAATTGCTAAAAAGCTTACAGCAACTACTGATAAAATTCCCTTTTTTATCATTTTGACTCCTTATTTTCTTTTATATATTTTCCTATTGTAAAACCTAGAGCATCATCATCGCAAACATCTATGCATCTGCCGCAATTTGTGCATTCAATGCTATTTACGCTAATACTCTTTTTACCAATCATATTTAGCACTTGGCTTTCTGGGCAAACCTCTTTACACTTCATACAAAGCGTGCAGTTTTCGCTTGTGTGTTTAACTCTAAACAGCGAATATTTGCCAATTATAGAATAAACCCCTCCAAGCGGGCAGATATGTCCGCACCAGCCGTTTTTAACAACAAACAAATCAAAAATAAAAATTGCACCTATAAGCCCCAATCCCGAACCGATACCAAAAACTACATTTCTGTTCAAAATTGTTATAGGACTTAAAATTTCAAATGCAGCCAAACCGCTGATTGCCGAAGTTATTAAAACAACAACAATCATATAATAGCGGATATTTCTGCTTATCCACACTTTTCTTTCAATCTTGTCTATCATTAATTTCCGGCGAAACCAAGCAGCCAAATCTGTAACTAAATTAACAGGGCAAACCCAACTGCAAAAAGCTCTTCCGCCTATTATTCCATAAAATAAAGTAATTATCAAAGCACCTACAATAACATTGGCACCGACTAAAGCTCCGGCAGAAAATATCTGCAACAAAGCAAAAGGGTCACTCAGAGGTATTTTGCCAAAAAGCAACGAGGTTGATATATCTCCTTGTAAGATTTTCCAACCCCAGAAATTGCCGGCAAAATATAAAAACAATAGAGCAAATTGAGTAAACCTTCTTAAAATTAAATATTTAATATTAGAAAACTTCATTTTACATTCCTAAACCATGATTTAAATAATCAAGAGGTTTTTTCTTACTTCGCTCATCATGCGTCGTAATATCTTTCATATTTCTCTCTTTAGCTCTTTGCTGATCTTTTTTATCCCATCCTCTAACATAATGGTCTCCAACTTTTCCGAGTGCCACTTCTGTCGGTAAAACATAAATAGCAGGCTTTTGAGTTACGCAAGCCTTTTCGCAAAGTCCGCAACCAGTGCAGATATCGGTATTTACTTCCGGTTTTAAAAAGGCATGTTTACCTGTTCTGCTGTTTCTGTCATATTTTAACTTTATTGCTTCATCAAGCAGCGGACAAGCACGGTAACAAGCATCGCATTGTAAACCCCAAAATGCAATGCAAGAGTGCACATCTACAACCGCAACACCCATTTTCATTTGGCGGATATCCATTTTGCCGGTTTTAGCATTAGTTACTTTTGTAATATCCAAAGCCTCTGTAGGACAAGCCGGAACACAGGGGATATCATCGCACATATAACAAGGAACATCTCTTGGAGTAAAAAAAGGTGTCCCAATTGTTACTTTATCTCCGGCTTTTGCCATTTTAAGCGTCCCCGGAAGCTGCTGACCGTTAATATCTCTGTTTTGAGGTCTGTTTGCGCAAGCTTCTGCACATAGTCCGCACTTAATGCATGTCTTTAAGAAATCACTTTCTGGCAAAGCAGCGGGCGGTCTTAGAGTCAAAGGAGAACTTTTCGCTTTTTCGGCATATCCCCCCAAAAGTAAGACTCCCATAGTTCCCAAACCGACATGGTGAGCCATATCGGTAAAGAACCTTCGCCTCGAACTGATTTTCTTTTTCTCTTTTTCGCCCATTGCTGCCTCCCAATTTTTTAAGCTTTATAAATTTTTACAGCACATTTTTTATAGTCTGTCTGTTTACTCATTGGGCAAGTTGCATCAAGAGTAACTTTATTAATAAACACTTTTTCATCGAACCAAGGCACGAATACCAAACCTCTTGGAGGTCTGTTTCTTCCTCTTGTTTCTACTCTTGCTTTAACTTTACCGCGGCGAGATTCTACCCAAACAAGTTCTCCGCGTTTTACACCGCGTTTTTGAGCATCTTTAGGATGCATATAACATAAAGCTTCAGGCATTGCTCTAAATAGCTCCGGAACTCTCATTGTCATTGTTCCGCTGTGCCAATGCTCTAGAACACGGCCAGTGCATAGCCAAGTATCATACTCTTTATCCGGCATTTCAGGCGGATCCATATACGGTCTTGCAAAGATTTTTGCTTTATTTGGAATTGGCGTTTTGCCTTTAGATTTATCCGGTTTAGTCAAGCTGCCGCTAAATAGTTTTTTAGCCAACGGTCCATAGAATGCAAAATCCTTAAGCCCGGCTGCTTTTGCTGCTTTTGCTGCATATGGGTCATATTTTGTATTAAACCTCCAGAATGTCTCTTTACCATCAACAACCGGCCATTTAAGTCCGCGGACTTTTTGATACATATCAAACGGTGCAAGGTCATGTCCGTGTCCTCTGCCAAACCATGCATACTCTTCGAATAGATATTTATGGATAAAGAAGCCGTAACCTTTCCACTCTTTACCGTCACTGCCGATAATTTTTCTGTGGTCTCCAAGGCTGTCGCTGTCATCAAAGCCTTTTAATTGAGGGTCATCAATTGTATATTTTTTCGCTTCTTTATTAGCAAATAAAATTTCATACATTGTGGTATCTTCTTTATAACCCATTTTTTTAGCAGCCTCAATAACACTTGGAAGTTTCTTTTTACGAGGTCCACTTGGCGCATATTCACCCCATACGTCTTTTACTGTAAAGCGTTTAGATAATTCAACCCACTGCCAAGTATCGCTCATTGCCTGACCAACCGGCACTACTTGCTGTTTCCAAAGCTGAGTTCTTCTCTCTGCGTTACCGTATCCTCCCCATTTTTCATAAATCATTGCACTAGGCAATACAAGGTCGGAAACCATTGCCGAAATTCCAGGGTAACCGTCTGAAGTAACAATAAAGTTATCTGCTTTTCTAGCTGCTTTAATCCAGTGGTTTGCATTTGCAGTATCTTGGAATGCATTACAAACATTAACCCAGGCAAATTTTACCAAACCGTCTTCTAAACCTCTGTGAATTTGAACAATATGCTGTTTGCCCACAGGGTTTAGAGTTCCTTCTGGAACCATCCATTTTTTCTCTGTTTTTGCTCTGTGTTTAGGATTTTTAACCATTAAGTCAGCAGGTAAACGGTGAGTAAATGTTCCAACTTCTCTAGCTGTTCCGCACGCACTTGGCTGACCTGTTAGAGAGTAAGCGCCATTACCCGGTTTTGCCTGTTTATTTAGCAAGAAGTGAACATTATATGAAAGTGTATTATCCCAAGAACCTCTTGTATGCTGGTTCATACCCATTGTCCAGAAACTTACAACTTTTCTGTCTTTTTCTATATATAAAGCAGCTAAATCTTTTAATTTTTTCTTAAAGCTCTCTAGCGACTCATCCGGGTCACCTTTGGCAATTTTAGCCACATAATCAAGCGTAAACGGCTCTAAAGATTTTTTATACTCTTCAAAACTAATCATCCAGTGAGCAAGAGTCCCTGGTCTGTTTTTCATTATATCGCCTTCTTTATAACCATACGGCTTAAGTGCAGGCGCTTCTAAAGGAGAAACTTTTTTAGCCATCTCTTTTTTAATAATTTCCATCTCTTTTGGACCATATAAACCGTCTTTTAGAGATTTTTCTCCCGCTCTTCTCATACCGTAACCGATATTTACAGGACCTGCTGCAAAAACAATATGTTTTTTAACAAAATCCCAATCGATAGCTTCTGGATGATTAAATACAATTTCATGAGCAACATAATTCCAAAGCGCTAAATCCGTATTTGGACGGAAAATAATATTAAAGTCGCTTAAATCACAGCTTCTGTGAGTATAAGTTTGAATATTTACAACTTTAACTCTGTCTGGGTCAGATAGTTTTCTGTCAGTAACGCGAGACCAAAGAATCGGGTGCATCTCTGCCATATTTGAACCCCAAGAGATAATAGTATCTGTAAGTTCAATATCATCATAACAGCCGCTTGGCTCATCGATACCGAATGTTTGGTAGAAGCCGACAACCGCAGATGCCATACAGTGTCTCGCATTTGGATCAAATGCGTTTGAACGGAAACCTGCTTTCATCATTTTTTGAGCAGCATAACCTTCCATGATAGTATATTGCCCAGATGCAAATACCGCAACACCTTCCGGTCCGCTCTCTTTAAGCGCTTTTTTAATCTGTTTTTCCATTTCATCGAAAGCTTGTTTCCAAGTAATCGGTTTAAATTTGCCTTTTTTATCAAACTCGCCTTTTTCATTAACTCTCATTAATGGCTGAGTAAGCCTGTCGGCACCATACATAATCTTAGCATTAAAGTAACCTTTAATACAGTTAAGACCCCTGTTTACCGGAGCTGCCGGATCGCCTTTTACTGCAACGATTTTACCGTTTTTTGTTGCAAGCATAATACCGCAGCCTGTTCCGCAGAAACGACAAGGCGCTTTATCCCATCTCCAGCCTTGTTCAGCCTCTTTTGCAGCTGCTTGAACCTCTTGCGGAACCGAAATTCCAACCGCTGCTGCCGCCGTAGCCGCCGCAGAACTCTTTAAAAAGTCACGTCGATTAATTCCCATATAAACCTCCTGATATTAAGTAGGGATGATATATAATATCTAATCTAATGATATTTAGTATTGATTTAAGTCAAAAAAAGGCAAAAAAATAAAAAATGTAACTATTGTTATCATTTAATTTTCAAATGGATTTTATAACATTAGTTAATAATATTATTTTACCTTATTTATAAATATAATCAATATTTTTAAACACTGTTTCTTTTCTATATTTTTGTATATATTCCATAATTATGGTAATAGTTTCTAAATTATTTTTATTGAAATAATTTATACATCTATTTTTAATTCTAAATTAAATAACAATCAGCATATCCATAATATGATATACATATTTTTCACATATTTAACTCTTCTTCCAACTCCAAAAGTTCCAAATATCTTTCGCTTAATTTTTCATACTCTTCTTCAGCTTTTGCCAATTCACTGCTAACTTCGCTTAAACCTCTTTGATTATAACAGTCCGGATTTGCCAGGCAACTGTTTAATTCATCGATTTTTGCTTCTAACTCCTCAATTTTTGGCGGCAGCATCTCTAAATCTCTTTGCTCTTTGTAGCTTAATTTTGTTTTCTTTTTAGGCGCACTTTGCTTTTGGGGCTCTTTTGTCTGCAAATCTTTTTCAAAACGCTCTAATCCTTTTATTTCTTTTTCTATATCGAGATATTCGCTGTAACTTTGGTGCGATATTTCTATTTCGCCGTCTCCTTTAAATATAAACAGTTTTTGCGCCAATTTATCGACAAAGTATCTGTCGTGGCTTACAAACAGCAGCGCTCCCTCAAAACTTAAAAGCTTCTCTTCTAAAATATTGATTGTCTGAATATCCAAATCGTTTGTCGGCTCGTCTAAAATAAGACAGTCATACTTTTTGGTAAACAGAAGCGCCAAAGCAACCCTGTTTTTTTCGCCTCCGCTTAATTGAAAAATCTTTTTATCCAGATACTCTTTTGGAAAGAGAAAATTTTTCAAATATCCGTAAACATGCATATTTTTGCCATCAACTATTACTCTGTCTCCGCCGTCTGGACAAAAAGTTTCTATTAGCGTTGCATCATCTTTTAGCATCTCTCTGTGCTGGTCAAAATAGCCGATTTTCAAATCACCCTGCTTTATTATTCCGCTATCTGGCTTTATGCGCCCAAGCAGCAGTTTAAGCAGAGTCGATTTTCCGCTGCCGTTTGGTCCCACAATTGCAATTTTATCGCGTTGCAGTATTCTTGTTGTAAAGTTAGAAACCAGCTTTTTGCCCGCAATTTCATAATTTAAATTCTCTATCTCAAAAAGCATTTTCTTTTTTGCAACTATTTTTTCGCCTTTCCAGCTTTTCTTTTCGCGCTCTAACTCTATTTTCATTTTGCGAATGAGTGCCGGGTTTTTCTTTGCCTGCTCTCTGAGTTCAAAAACACGGCGCTTTCTGCCTTGATTTCTGGTCTCTCTGGCGCGCACCCCTTTAGCCAGCCACTCCTCTTCGCGCTTTAAAAGCCTAAGCAGGTTTTCATAATCTCTTTGCATAGCTTTAAGCCTTGCCTCTTTTTGGCTTAAGTAACTTTCGTATCCGCCTTTATAACTTACAAGTTTTAAATTCTCAACCTCAACAATCCGGGTAGCAATATGGTCTATAAAGTATCTGTCATGCGAAATTAAAAGCAGGGTAAACTTTTCTTTTAATAAAATCTCTTCTAAAAACTCTACCATATATACATCTAAATGGTTTGTAGGCTCATCAAGCAGCAACAAATCGGGCTTTTTTAAAATAAGCGACGCCAAAGCTACACGGCGCTGCTCACCGCCTGAAAGCGAACTGACAAGTCTGTTTTCATACTCTTTAAGTTTAAACTCTTGCAGCGCGCGCTCGATTTTATTGCTTAAATCCCAAGCATTGCGGTGGTCTAAAAATGCCGTAAGCTTTTCGTGCTCTTTTAAAAGCGCTTTGTCATCGGGGTTATCGGCAATTTTTTGGCTTAACTCTTCATATCTCTTTTGAGCAGCTTTTAGTTCGCTCAATTGGCTCTCTATCGCCTCTTTTACTGTTGCTCCATCAGCGAATTTGGGCATCTGGCTTAACATTGCAATCTCTATTGAACTGTCTCTTACAACCTTGCCGTCATCGGGCTCTTCCAGCCCTACCGCCAATTTCATCAAAGTAGATTTACCGCATCCGTTCTGCCCGATAATCGCAACCCGCTCGCCCTCTTCAAGGTGAAAATTAAGCCCGTCAAATATCTGTTTTACATCGTATCGTTTTTTAATATCATACATATCAATATAAGCCATTATTTCTATCCCGATAATTTTTGACAACATTTTACCTAAAATTAAGTAATGCTAAAGTATATTTAGCGAAAAAACGGAGAAACAATGCTGGAACTTTTAATAGGAATTTTCACACTATACACACTGATTAAAATATATGTAAGTGTTATGCAAATAGGATTTATAAGCGATGCCAAAAAGCAAGACCCGGTGCTTTTGCTGCCGGGTAAATATCGAGTAGCTGCAAATTATGCAATTAAAAAAGAAAGAATGACTATTGCAGAAACTTTTATAGAATATTTAACATTTCTATTTTGGATTTATGGCGGTTTTGTTTTTTTACAGCACATAACAGGTATCGATGGAGGAATAACTTCAAATGTATTATTTCTTTTTGGATTTTTTGCAATTAACTATTTAATAAACCTGCCTTTTGATATTTACAAAGTTTTTAAACTGGATAAAGAGTTTGGTTTTAGCAAAACAACCCCGAAACTTTACATAATAGACCAAATTAAGTCTGCTGCGCTTTTCTTAATAATAGGCGGTGCTATTTTTGGAATTTTAAGCTGGATAATTACAAATTTTGAAAACTGGTGGATATGGGCGTTTGCTGTTATGTTTGGCTTTATCATTTTAACAAATCTGCTCTATCCTACGCTTATTGCACCTATGTTTAATAAATTTAAACCGTTAGAAGATGCAGAGTTAAAAGCCGACATAGAGCGCATTTTAAAAGAGGTCGGCTTAAACAGCAACGGAATTTTCACAATAGATGCAAGCAAAAGAGATTCGCGATTAAATGCATATTTTGGAGGGCTTGGCAAATCCAAAAGGGTTGTGCTTTTTGATACCCTGCTGGAAAAGTTGAACAAACAGGAAATTTTAGCAGTTTTAGGGCATGAACTGGGGCATTACAGCCATAAAGACATTTTTAAAAATATCGCTTTAATGGGTGTATTTTTGTTTGTGGTATTTTTAATCGTCGGCAACCTGCCCCAAAGCCTTTTTATACAGCTTAAAATCACCCCCACAGCCGGAGCTCAAATTGCAATAATTGCCCTGCTGCTTCCAATATTTAGCTTTATTTATATGCCTGTTATGGGAATAGTAAGCCGCCATAATGAATACGAAGCAGACAGGTTCGGCGCAAAAATAGGCGGAAAGCAAAACTTAATCAACGCCTTGCTAAAACTTGTGAGCGAAAATAAATCATTCCCGCTTTCGCATCCGCTTTATATATTCTTTTACTACTCCCACCCGCCGATTATCGAACGCTTAAAAGAGCTGGGCTATGATGAGAGCAGCAAAAACGACAGCGTCTTGCTGGGCTTTTTAGATGATGCTTAAAAAAGCCCTGCTTTGGGCGCAAAAAGAGCTTACAGGCAAAGTTGAGCGCCCAAGGTTAGAAGCAGAAATCCTGCTGGCTCACCTGCTAAATTGCCGCAGGGAAGAGCTAGTTTTAAAAGAGATTGAAAATATAGATTTTAATGCTTTAAAAGCCCTGATAGAGCGCCGAAAAGAGCAGGAGCCGATAGAATATATCACAAATAGAGTCAGCTTTTACGATTTTGAGCTATTTATAGACAAAGGCGCTTTAATCCCGCGTCCTGAGAGCGAAATTTTAATAGATAAAGCGCTTGAATTGATAAAAAAGCACAATATAAACAGAGTTGCCGAAATAGGAGCAGGCAGCGGCGCTTTATCTATTGCAATAGCCCGCCACAGCAGAGCAGAGATAGAAGCAAGCGACATAAGCGAAGATGCCATAAAAATAGCCCAAAAAAATATAAACAGCTTTAATCTCCAAAA
>JALWKP010000110.1 GCA_027081355.1 Campylobacteraceae bacterium | reverse complement strand
GCTCATAAGCTTTTTGAAAACGAAACAGCAATTAAGCCGGCTTTTGCTCTTGGGCACTCTTTGGGCGAATTGAGCGCGCTTGCAAGCGTTGGGGCATTGGATATTAATGATGCTGTCTCTTTGGTGAATAAAAGAGGTCAATTTATGGCAAAGGCTTGCGAAGCAAAAGAGGTTGGAATGCTTGTTAGTCTGGGGCTTGCCGATGAAGTTGTAGAGAACCTTTGCCAAGAGGCAAGAGATGCGAGCAAAGAGGTTTGGGCAGTTAATTACAATACAGACGGACAGATTGTAATTGCAGGAATAAAAGCCGATTTGGTCGAGCTTGAGCCAAAATTAAAAGAGGCGGGCGCAAGACGCGCAATGCTTTTAAATATGAGCGTTGCAAGCCACTGCCCTCTTCTTCAAAGCGCAGTAGAGCCGTTTAAAGCTGAGTTGGAAAAGGTTATTAAAGATGAATTTTTAGCCCCTGTTATTTCTAATGTTACGGCTAAACCATACTCTAGCAAAGCCGAAGCTTTGGAACTGTTGCCAAAACAGCTTGTAGAACCTGTGCTTTATAAACAGTCAATTTTAGCAATAGATGATAAGGTTGATTGTTACATAGAATTCGGGCACGGCAATGTATTAAAAGGCTTAAACCGCAAACTAACCAAAAAGCCGCATTTTAATATAAGCGATATGGCAAGTTTGGAAAAAACAATCCAGGCAATTAAAGATTCAAACGCTTAATAAACCCATTTATTCACAGTATAATTCACGACGTGAATAAAATTATTCCATAAAACGGTGATATTTAAAGGATTACCATTTTATGGGCATTTTAAACTGTTTTTATAATAGCGGTTTTAATGTGAAAAAGTTTATACAACAGAGTATTTACCATTGTTTAATCTCATATATTCACATTGAATTAAAGCTGAGAGCTTAGAGCTTAGAGCCAGTGGTGCGGCTTCGTTAGGAAAACAGAAAACGGATAAATTCTGTTGTCTGTTTTCCGTTATCCGTTTTCAGTATGCGAAGCCACATTGTTAGCTCTGTGCTCTAGGCTCTTAGCTCTAAGCATTTACAGCTACAGCTGCAAATCCTAAACAAAGGAATAAAATGAAAATAGCCATCCTAGGCGCAATGCCCGAAGAAGTAGAACCTTTACTTAAAAAATTGGATAATATAAAAAAGACAGATTACGCCGATAACAGTTATTATGAAGCCCAATATAAAGGCATAAGTGTTGTTGTTGCCTACTCTAAAATAGGCTGTGCATTCTCTACGCTTACCGCAACGCTTTTAATAGAGCATTTTGGCTGCGATACCTTGCTTTTTAGCGGTGTTGCGGGTGCAATAAACAGCGGTTATAAAATCGGCGATTTAATATATGCCAGCAAACTTTGCAAACACGATTTGGATATTACAGCTTTTGGTCACCCGCCCGGATTCGTGCCGGAAGGGAAAGTTTATATCTATCCCGATGAAAAGCTTGTGCAGGTGGCAAAAGATGTTGCTAAAAGCAAAAATATAAATTTAAAAGAGGGTGTAATCGCCACAGGCGACCAGTTTATAAGCTCCGAAGAGAAAAAAGAGCAGATAAAAACCACATTTAACGCCGATGCGATAGAGATGGAAGGCTATAGCGTAGCTTTGGTTTGCGATGCGCTTAATGTGCCGTTTTTTATTTTAAGAGCAATCAGCGACAGCGCCGATATGGATGCAAGTTTTGATTTTGATGCATTCTTGGAAAAATCTGCAAAAGTAAGTGCAGATTTTGTTTTGGAAATGGTAGAGAAATTGGTTAATAGTTGATGGTTTATTTACTCACACCCACACTAAAATAAAGGAAAAACTTGAAAGAAAAACGGGCTAAAATAAGCAAGAAGCTGCTTAGAACTTTTGGCAGAACAAATGCGCAGTATAAATTAATTCAAGAGGGAGACAGGGTTTTAGTCGCATTAAGCGGCGGTAAAGATTCACTCTCTCTTACTCATTTAATTAAAAATATGCATCAGCACGCCCCGTTTGATTTTGAGTTTCAAGCCTGCACCGTTAAATATGGAATGGATGGTGAAGATTATGGCTTTTTAAAAGAGCACTGCAGGGAGTATAATATTCCTTACGAAGTTTACGAAACCAATATTTACGATATTTCGCAAGATACTATGCGCGAAAACAGCTCGTTTTGCAGCTATTTCTCAAGAATGCGCCGCGGAGCGCTATATACTTACGCTCTTGAGAGGGGTTTTAATAAAATTGCGCTTGGGCACCATTTGGATGATGCGGTAGAGAGCTTTTTTATGAATATGTTTTATAACGGCAGCCTCCGCTCTATGCCCCCGATTTACAAGGCACAGCGCGGTGTGCATGTAATCCGCCCGCTGATTGAAGCGCGCGAAGAGCAGTTAAGAAATTTTGCGATAGAAAATAACTTTTTAACAATCGGCGACGAAGCCTGCCCGGCAATGAAAATAGCAACCAAAATGCCATACAACCGCGCCCAAACAAAAGAGTGGCTAAGAGAGCTGGAGGGCAGACATGAACACCTCTTTAGAAGCCTAAAAGCCGCCTTTTCACACATACACGACGATACTTTCTTGGATCCTGATAGATGGAAAAGAGATGACTTAAAAGAAAGCTGAAAGCTTTCTTTTAAGAGCTGAGAGCTAAGAGCAAGAAGGTGGCTTCGCATACTAAAAACGGATAACAGAATGTGCCCATTTCTTGGCATAAAACTTAAAGCTAAAAGCAAAAAATATCTGCCTCCTGTAATCCATTCGAAATACGGAATGCAGATTACAAATATTCTAATCTCTACTTTCTACTTTCTAATTTCTAATTTCTAATCTCTAATCTCTAATCTGCTTTGAGCTTTGTGCATTTAATGGATATAAAATTTTTAATTTAATGCTATTGAGGGTTGCCCCCTGCATCCCATATCCTAATTTTTAATAATTTTTAAAAATTCATTTAAACTTTTCGTATTAAGCACATCATCTTTTTCAAGCCAGCCGCGGCGGGCTTGGTTGATTCCGTATTTTAGGTTTTTTAATTGCAATCGGCTGTGGGCGTCGGTATTTATTAGAAATTTTATTCCCATCTCTTTAGCCTCTTTGGCTAAAATATCGTTTACATCAAGGCGGCTTGGCTGGGAATCTATTTCTAAGACTTTCCCTTCTTCTTTAACAGCTTTAAAAATTTCTTGATAATCCAAATTTATCGGCGCTCTTTTATTTATCAATCTGCCGCTTATATGAGATATTGCAGTCAAGTTAGGATTTTGCAAAGCTTTTATAATACGCTTTGTCTGCTGCTCTTTGCTTAGCTTAAGTTTAGTATGTATCGAAGCTAAAACAATATCAAACTGTTTTAAAACTTCATCTTCGTAAGAGAGCGAGCCGTCTTCTAAAATATCTGCTTCTATCCCTTTTAAAATTTTGAAATTTTCATACTTTTCATTTAATCTATCGATTTTTTCAAAATATTTTATTATTTT
>JALWKP010000109.1 GCA_027081355.1 Campylobacteraceae bacterium | reverse complement strand
AAAATCCAAACTCTACAACCGATTTGGTAAAACCGGGATATATAACCTTTTTTAAAATTTCTGAAACTTCATCTTTATTTATCATACATTTCCTTATTTTAACACATTTGCAAAGAGTATAAAATATTATGCCTTAAATATAACTGACCAAAACACTTTATGTGCTGATGCAAAGAACTTTTAGCTAATATAAAAAGCCAAATAGCCAAAGCGGAATAGCATTTCCATATCCGCTTTCTATATCATCTATTGCCAAATACACATTATTAAGCCCTGCAATCTGTTTGCTCTCTTTTGATTTTCCGCCTACTTCTATAACTGCTTTTTCATCCACCAAAAAATCGCCTTGATTGTGATAATGAACCTGATGTTCTGTTAAAAGCTGCGAAATAATAAAACTTTCACGCAATGCACCAATATCAGGTTTTGCACAAAGTATTGCAAAAAGATTTGAATTGCCCAAAAACACCTTATTTGGCGCCTGAATGGTTTTGTGCCCTCTGCTTCCTCTAATAATATGAAGCAGTGAACCTTTTTGCATATACTCCAAATATTTTGAAAGAGTGCTCCAAGAGACCCCTGCATTTGCTGATAATTTAGATTTTTCTCATATAAAAACCGTTTAAAAGAAGAGGGCTTGCTGCTAAAAACCGTTTGGAAAGTTTGCTTATAATCGGTATCATTTTAACCTTTTAATATTAAATGCATTTAATAGTTTTTGTATTATACTATTAAATACATTTAATAGCAAGAGCCGGTTATCTTTTTAAAATAATCAAACCTCATTCCCGTTTTTCAAAATATCCAGCCCAAATTGTGAGCGCAGTTTTGTTATTGCTTTGTCTAAATTTTTCTGCTTAGTATCCTCTTCTATATTTAGTAGCGAAAGGGTTTTTTTACTATTGGTAAAGTTAGAAACCGATACTCTTAGTTTTATAGCTCCGCAATTAATATGCCACGCCTGTTTTAAAAGTTTAAGAAGCGCCTCTTTAAGCAAATGCTCGCTAAAAGTTCTGTCATTTCGGATTCCGACTTTAGCTTTGCTGCCGTCGTTATAATTTATTTTCAATTCAAACCTCTGCGGATTTACTTCCATTTTATTTGCCATATACGCAATATGCCTTGCCATAATTACAACACGCCGCCTTATCTCTTCAAAATCGTAAATTGCATCGAAAGTTCTGCTTAAACCTATCGATTTTCTAGGCTCTTTTTTTCTTATCTCTCCCGAACACTCCGTGCATACACGGTTATAAAGCTCAATTCCGGGCAATTTCCAGCGATAGAGCAGTTCTTTATTTCGGCAAATATCTCCTAATGTTTTTATACCGTAACTATGGAGTTTTTTGCTAAACCCTTTGCCTATACCCGCAAATTTCTCAATTGGAATATTCTCTATAAATTTACGGTGCTCCCTGACATAGCACACCCCAAAAGGTTTAGCTTCGTTTGTTGCCAGTTTTGCGATATATTTTGCTTTTGCTATGCCGATAGAAACGGGAATTTTAAACTTTTTATGAATCTGCTCTTTTAAATTACGGGCAAACTCTTCAACATCTTCATCTTTTATCCACCCATCAACCGAACCGAAAAATTCATCTATACTATACTGCTCCACTTCGGGAATCTGCTTTTTAACAAATAGGTAAATAGCCTTTGAAAGCTTATGATAAAGCGGATAGTTAGCAGGCACCACAACCATTTGCGGACAGAGCGAAAGCGCCTTTGCAATAGGCATTCCGGTTTTAACCCCGTAAGCTCTTGCTTCGTAACTTGCTGTTGTTATTATTCCTCTTATTTTATCGCGGTTTTCTGTTTTATCGACAAAATAATTTTTAAATGTGCGCTCAAAATCGCTATGAAACACAGGCGTTACAAATGCCCCGCTATTGATATTTAAAAGCTTTATATTGCGTCTGTCCCTGCTAAAAATTTCCAAATTGCTCCTGCTCCCCACAGCCGCCGGACGGTTTAGCAATTTAGAATTCAAAGTCCTCTCGGCAGATATAAAAAAGCTGTCTATATCGATATGCAAAAACATTTTTTACAAAGCCTTTGATGGAATTATTTAGATTATATCATAAAAAATTTAGGTTTGAGGGTTAAGGGTTGAGGGTTGAGGAGTGACGGATTTAATATATAATTAATGTTTATACAGTATAATATACTTAGTATTGATAGTATAAGGAGATAAAAATGCAAACGGTAGGAATACGGGATTTGCAGATAAATCCCGCCGCTTTAACCAAATCTTTAGAAAATAATGAATTTGTAATGATTACAAAACACGGCAAACCGCTTGGAGTTGCTACATCGTTTGAAGAGAATATTTTAAGACACGGCTTTTTGGAAAATTTAGTTTTAACAGCTTTTAAAAAAGGCGACATATCGCTCTCTCAACTTGCTAAATCTTTAAATTTAACCAAAACCGAAACTATAAAACTTTTGGCTATACACAATATACCTGTAACAGATTATAAGTTAGAAGAAGATTTAAAAGGGATAGAAAGCTTTTTATGAAAACAGTAGTCAGCGACTCAACAACTATTATCACCCTTTTAAACATTGATAAAACAGAAATTTTAAGCAATATATTTTCGGCAGTTTACATCCCTAAAAAAGTGTATAACGAAATTGTAACAGATGAAAAAATTAAGTTGAATACAAAATTTTTTATCCCCAAAGAGATAAAAGATAAAAAGTTATACAAACTGCTCTCTAAAAGTTTAGATGCAGGAGAATCCGAAGCGATTGTTTTGGCTAAAGAGTTAAATCTTTCACTAATAATAGACGAAAAGAAAGGGCGCAAAATTGCTTCTTCGCTAAAAATTAATATATTTGGATTTATAGGTTTATTGGTATTAAATTATAAAAAAGCTTTTTTAACAAAAAAGCAGACTCTTGATATATTTTATAAAGCAAAAGAAAAGGGATTTCGAGTCAGCGAAAATTTAGAAAAAGAGTTTTTAGAACTGAACCCTCTGAAAAACCATTAATTTCACTCAAGACAGATATAATTTTTCGCTTCGCGAACACAAAAAAATTTTATTAAAAAGAGCAAACGCAAGCGCCCCTTCGGGGTTAAGTGCTCTTTTTTAGCCTGCGGCTAACATAAAATTTTTTTGCTAAAATTATAAAGCTTTCGTTCAATTTATAGTTTTTCAGAGGGTTCAATTATTAAATCTCCAAACAAAAGCGTTACGAAAGTAACGCAAACCAAAACTATTCACTATTCGCTATTCACTCAAATAGTGCGGCAAAGCCGCACCTACATACTAGTTTCCAGATGCTAGTCAACTAGCACCTAGATCAGCTAACCATAGCTTCTAACTCTTCTTTGCTTACCTTATCGAAGTTTAAATATTTGTAAACGTTGTCTTTGTTGTCATTTGTAATTTTTTTGCTTACAATTTCTAAATACTCTTCTTTAGTCGGAAGTCTGCCTAAAAGCGCTGCTACTGCCGCAACTTCTGCGCTTCCTAAGTAAACTTTTGCATCTTTACCCATTCTGTTGTCAAAGTTTCTTGTGCTTGTAGAAAATACTATCGCATTATCGGCAACTCTTGCTTGGTTCCCCATACACAAAGAGCATCCGGGAATTTCAGTTCTTGCACCTGCTGCGCCAAAAATCGCATAATACCCTTCTTCTTTTAATTGAATTTCATCCATTTTTGTAGGAGGTGCAATCCAAAGTTTTGCTTTTGCAGGACCTTCCCCTTTTAATACCTCTCCAAGAGCACGGAATAGTCCGATGTTTGTCATACAGCTTCCAACAAATACTTCATCGATTTTTTCAGTCGGTCTGTTAGGGTCTGCTAAAATTTCGCTTAATGTTGCAACATCATCCGGGTCATTAGGGCACGCCAAAATCGGCTCTGTAATTTCATTTAAGTCAATTTCGATTACCGCAGCGTATTTTGCATCTTTATCCGCCTCTAAAAGTTCCGGATTCGCAAGCCACGCTTCCATTTTTTCTTTTCTTCTTTTTAGAGTCTCTTTATCTTCGTAACCCTGCTCGATTAACTCTTCGATTAATTTTACATTAGATTTTAAATACTCGATAACAGGCTCTTTATTTAATTTAACCGTGCACGCTGCCGCGCTTCTTTCTGCCGAAGCATCGCTTAACTCAAACGCCTGCTCGCATTTTAAGTTTTCAAGCCCTTCGATTTCTAAAATTCTACCGGCAAATACATTCTTTTTATTCTGTTTTTCAACAGTTAAAAGCCCTTGTTTAATTGCAAAATACGGAATTGCATTTACAAGGTCTCTTAACACGATACCAGGCTGCATTTCGCCTTTGAATCTAACAAGAACAGATTCAGGCATAGTTAGAGGCATCATACCAGTAACCGCTGCAAATGCAACAAGCCCGCTGCCTGCCGGGAAGCTAATGCCAATTGGGAAACGGGTGTGGCTGTCGCCGCCTGTTCCTACGGTATCTGGCAGACACATTCTGTTTAACCAGCTATGAATTACCCCGTCACCTGGTCTTAAAACAAAACCTTTTCTCTCTGTCCAGAATTTTGGAAGAGTATGCTGCAGTTCAATATCTGCAGGTTTTGGATACGCCGCAGTGTGACAGAAACTCTGAAGCACAAAATCAGCCCCAAAACTAAGTGCTGCCAGCTCTTTAATTTCATCTCTTGTCATTGCGCCTGTTGTATCTTGGCTTCCTACAGTGCTGCACACAGGTTCAACATACATACCAGGACGCACTCCTTCTAACCCGGCTGCTTTGCCAACCATTTTTTGCGCTAGAGTATAACCGCCTTCGCTTCCTTCTGGCTGCTCAGGTTTAATAAATACATCACTTGGCGGCAAGCCTAAGGCCTCTCTTGCTTTTGCAGTTAAGCCTTTGCCTATAATTAATGGAATTCTTCCCCCCGCTCTCATTTCATCCGGCAATGTATTTGGCTGAAGTGTAAATTCGCTTACAACTTCGCCGTCTTTTTCTATTACGCCTTCATAAGGTTTAACGGTAATTACATCTCCTGTTTCAAGTTTATCTACCGGTGCTTGAATCGGCAAACAACCGCTGTCTTCGGCAGTATTAAAGAAAATAGGAGCAATAATAGGACCAATTACAACGCCTCCGGTTCTTTTATTTGGAACGCCTTCTATATCGTGTCCAAAATGCCACTGAACAGAGTTAATACCCGATTTTCTGCTCGAACCTGTTCCTACAACATCTCCGACATAAGCTAAATCGTGCCCTTTTTTCTTAAGCTCGGCAATAGTTTCTAGCGGTTTTTCCATTCTAGCTTGCAGCATAGACTGAGCATGCAAAGGAATATCGGCTCTTGTAAACGCTTCGCTTGCAGGGCTTAAATCGTCTGTATTTGTTTCTCCCGGAACTTTGTAAACAGTAAGCGTAATCTCTTTTGGAAGTTCCGGCTTATTTGTAAACCACTCTGCATTTGCCCAAGATTCAATTACCTCTTTGGCATACTTATTGCCCTCATCCATAAGTCTTTTAACATCGTTAAACGCATCATAAACCAAAATTGTATTTTTTAACTCTTCTGCAGCAGCTTGAGCCAATTCGTCATCTAATTTAAGCGCATCGATAAGCGGACCGACATTGTAACCTCCAAGCATTTTGCCTAAAATCTTAATAGCATCAAGTTTGCTTATAACTTCGCTAGAGGTTTTGCCTTGCACAATATCGTTTAAGAATGCTGCTTTTACATAAGCTGCTTCATCTACTCCTGCCGGAACTCTGTTTTTCAATAAATCAAGCAGATACTCAGGCTCTTTTACCGGACTCTCTTTTAAAAGCTCCACAAGCTCAGCTGTCTGCTTTGCAGTTAAAGGAAGCGGCGGAACATTTAATTTTGCTCTCTCTTCGGTGTGTTTTTTGTAATCTTCAATTAGTGACATTATATCTCCTAAATATAATAATTTGATAGCTAATATTATCAAAAATTCTATATTAAAAAAACCTAATATTAATTAAAAAAAATGGTAATTTGCTTTATGTATCGGATAGTTACAAGGAAGTGCAAAGTGTTACTTTTTGTAATCAAGAATCGGGGTTTGAGAGACAAGGCTTAATCTCTCAATCCTCAGTCCTAAATCCTAAAACCTCAACTCTCAATCTATTTTTTCTTTTTACTCTCTTTTTTATTTTTCTTTTCGCTCTTTTTGGTTTTTTTGTTATCTTTTTTCTCTTTTTTCTTCTTAGCTTTTCTAAAAAGGTGCAGCTGGTCTTCTTCTAAAAGTTCTTCTACATATTCCGGGTCTGCTTTTTTATAATTTTTCCAAATTCCCGAAGGCAGTCTGACTTCTAACCTGTCTTTCTCTCTTAATTTTATAATATCTTTTTCGCTTAAAACTTTTAAAACCGGCGAAAAATCCTCTTTGCTTAAATCTACATCATTTCTGTAAAATACAGTCTGCTTTTTAAAATTACCCCATCCCGGCACACCGTCTGCTGTATAAGGCACTTCATAACCGTTTTTAAACTCCACCATTATAGAGTAAAAACTATCTTCAAAAACAGCAACAATTTTACCTTTCCCAAAAACTAAACCGTAAACCTTATCTCCAACTTTTGCATTATCAAAATATGCCATATTTTCTCCTTATAATTATTCCCAACGGGCAAACCAAACAGGTCTGCCATAAATCCTCAAACCTCAATACTCAAACCAAAATCTCTCTGGCACCTTTGCTGTTTGGTTCGCTTAGCACACCTGTTTTTTCTAACTGGTCAATAATATTTGCCGACCTATTATATCCAATTTGCAGCTTTCTTTGCAAGTAAGATATAGATGTTTTTCTATCTGTGAGCACAATTTCTTTAGCTTTTTCATAAAGAGGGTCTAAATCTATCAAGCTGCCTGGCTCTGTTCCTTCGCCGCTTTCTCCGCTGCTGAAATAACTGTTGTCATATTCCGGAGACCTTTGCTGTTTTATAAATTCTACTACTTTTTCTATCTCTTCTTCGGTATTAAACGGTGCATGAATCCTAACCAAACCGTTAATACCAGGCGGAGTAAACAGCCCGTCTCCCCGCCCAAGCAAAGATTCCGCTCCCGTGGTATCTAAAATAACTTTAGAATCAATTTTTTGTCCTACCCTATAACTTAATCTTGCCGGCAAATTGGCTTTAATTAATCCCGTTACAACATCAACGCTAGGTCTTTGAGTCGCAACAATAATATGAATTCCCGAAGCTCTTGCCATTTGCGCCAGCCTTGCAATAGAATACTCAACCTCTTTGCCGCCAGTCATCATTAAATCTGCCAATTCATCTATAACCACAACAATAAACGGCAGCTTCTCCAAGCCATCTTTTTGAGCTTTTTCATTATAATTATCGATATTTTTAACTCTGTTTTGAGCCATCAATTTATAACGGCGCTCCATCTCTTTAACCAAATTTGCAAGCGCTACAATCGCCTTTTTAGGCTCGATAATTACAGGTGTAAGCAAGTGCGGAATATCATTATATATAGAAAACTCCAACATTTTAGGGTCTATTAAAATAAGTTTTAAATTGTCCGGTCCATTACGGTATAAAAGAGATAAAATCATAGCATTTATCCCCACAGACTTACCGCTTCCGGTTGTTCCTGCAATTAAAAGGTGCGGAAGTTTTTTAATATCCGTAACAAACGGTCTGCCGACTATATCTTTGCCTAAAGCCACGGTAAGAGGCGATTTAGAATTTTTAAATATATCGCTTTCTAAAATTTCACGCAAATAAATTGTCTGAAAACTGTCGTTTGGAATTTCTATACCCACAACATTACGCCCCGGAATCGGTGCTTGAATACGGATAGTTTCGGCGCTTAAAGCCATAGCCAAATCATCTTGCAAATTTAAAATTTTAGAAACTTTGACATTAGGAGCCGGCTTAAACTCAAATGTTGTAACAATAGGACCGGTATATGTCGAAACAACATCTCCTTCTATTTTAAACAAGCTCAATTTTTCCAATAAACTTTTTATTTTTCTGTCAATCTCTGCCTCGTTTACTTTATTCACACTCTTAGGCGGCTTTTTTAAAAAATCCAATTTGGGCAAAATAAAATTTTTCGGTTTTTCCACCTGCCCTTTTTCAATAGCATCTAAAAGCTTTTTATTCTCTTCTAATTCACTTATTATAGGAACTTTAGAACTGTTTTCATCACTCTTAACTGAATTTTGCTTTTTGTCATCTTTCTCTTTTGTTTTATCTTCATCTGTAACATTTTTTATATCTTCTTTTTCTTCTTTTGGCTTGTTATTACTGCCTTTTTCCTGCTTTGTTTTGGCTTTTTCTTCTCTCTTTTTAGGAGTTTTTCTTTTAGAATTCTCTTTTACTTCTTCCATTATAGGCAAATCTTTTGCCAAATTAAATTTTTCAAAAGGAATAATTTTATTAACTCTTTTAATAATATCCTCTTTTAATTCCAAAAAATAATTTTTTATATAATGGATATTCAAAACTGTCATAATTTCGTTTAAATCTTTTTGAGAAATCAGAGGAACAGAAAGTATAAATGTCAAGAGAAAAAGAAACCATAATCCCGCTAAACCTATATACGGCGCTAAAGAGTAATGAATAATACTGCTTAAAATACCGCTGTTTTTCGGTGCTAAAATTAAAACTTGCAAAATCAAAATAGAAACAAGCAATAAAACCCAGCCAATATACGGGTCTGGCTTAGATTTTAATTCCGGATGTTTATAATTGTTATATAAAGGAAAAAATATAAATGCTATATTAAAATAAGCAACAAATCCAAATATTTTAACATTCCAATAGCCTATGCTTTTACCAATACTGCCGACAAAATCGAAATTATGAAATATTGTAGAAAACAGAATATACATTAAAAATATAAATACAGTAAATAAAGCTAGCACATCCTCTCCTAGTTAAGGGCATCTTTTACAGCAGATGCTTTAAATAAAACCTAAATAATAAGTTCTATTGCAAAATTTAGGTAAAAAATCTATACATATTATATCATATGAAGTTTCTAATTTATTTAAATTCCATAAACTAATTAATGCATATTTTTAAAATTGCAGAATAAAACATTATATGGAATTAGATACTTTCTTATAAATTTAACATATTTTAGCCTTGCTTAATATTGCAAAATGAGATTTTTTTATTTCTTTTTAAAAAAAATATGACAATTTGAAATATAAATGAAAAAAAGTTCCATTAATTGGTTACAATTTCTTATATTTAAATTTTACAGCAAGGATTATGAAATGAAAAAATCAATGTTAATCACAGAGATTACAGAAAAAACGGGACTACCTAAAAATGAGGTAGAGATTATTGTAAATTCAATGTTAGATTCTATCACAGAAGCGCTTAAAGCCAGAGAAGCTGTTTCATTCATCGGATTTGGCTCTTTTGTGCCTGTTAAAAAGAATGCAAGAGAAATTTACATTCCAGGAACCAGCAAAAAAGTTCAAGTGGCAGAAAAATACGGTATCAGATTTAAACCAAGCAAAAAACTTAAATCTATTATAGAAGGTGAATAAAAATCTTAAATTAACCAACTCTGTTATTACCGCACCAGTAAATAGTTTTAATTGTCAGTGCGGTAGTAATAACCTAAAGTAATTTTTTATAAACCATATGGGCACCTCCATTGCCATTAAGTTAAGAGTAAAATATCTATTTTTTGGCAAAAAGCTTAAAGCCAAAAGCTAAAAGCAAAAAAGTTGTTTGCCTCCAGTCATCCATTCGGAATATGAAATGCGGATTACAAATATTCTAATCTCTCTTCTCTAAACTGCTTTCCGCTTTTGGCTTTAAGCTTTGTGCCAATTAATGGGTATATAAAACCTTAACTTAATGGCAATGATGGGCACCTCTAATAATAGGTGCCCATATTTTTATTTCATAAAATTTTTAATTGAATGGCATTAACCTTAGCGTTAAGTTTTTATTTTTAAACATAATCTTGATTTAATTTCCAATTGCTATAATTTTATTAGTAAATTACGAAACAATGGATTATCTAATCATGAAAAAATCTACTCTCATTAAAGAAATTCACAAATCGACAAATCTTCCCAAAGAAAAAATAGAAACTACTGTCAATACTTTTTTAGATACCATAACACAAACTTTAAAAGAAGGCGAATCTGTATCTTTATTTGGTTTTGGTTCTTTTTTATTGATAAAAAGAAAACCTAAAGAGGTTTATATACCAGGAACCACAAAAAAAGTTTTAATTAAGGAGAAATACTCTATTAAATTTAAACCAAGCAATAAATTGAAAGCTATTATTGAAAATCCAGAAGATTAAACTTATTTTAAAGAAAAATACATTAAGATTCTAATCTGCTTTTACAAGCCTCGGTGGTGGAATTGGTAGACACGCTAGATTCAAAATCTGGTGGGCTTTGCCCGTGTCGGTTCGAGTCCGACCCGAGGTACCACTTAATAACTTCGGATAAATCTAATCTTTTTTTGATATACTCTTCTTAAAAAAAGGCAAATTTTGAAATTAGCAGTTGCAATCAGCGGTGCAAGCGGCGCAGAGCTTGGAATTAAATTTATAAAATACCTCCCTTCCGATACCGAAGCGCACTTAATAGTTTCTAAAAATGCAAAAACCGTTTTTGAAAAAGAAAATTGCAAAGCTGTGTATGAGAGCGAAGATATTGCAGCAGCGGTTTCCAGCGGCTCTTTTGGGGTTGATGCAACCGCAGTAATACCATGCTCTATGAATACTCTGGCTAAAATTGCTTGCGGAATAAGCGACAATTTAATTACAAGAGTTGCAGCTGTTGCAATTAAAGAGCAAAAAAAGCTTCTATTAGCGCCGCGTGAATTGCCCTTTAGTGCAATTGCGCTTGAAAATATGCAAAAATTGGCAAGTTTAGGTGTAATTATTTCACCCCCCGTGCTTGGATATTACAGCGATTCTAACACTCTTAAAGAGATGGAAAAGTTTATAATTGGAAAATGGTATGACTCTTTGGGAATAAAGCATAATTTGTATAAAAGATGGAGTTAAATAAGCTTAAAGCTTAATGCTAAAAGCCAAAAGCAGACCAGAGAAAAGCATCTAGGCATTTCCAGCTTGAGCGGGAATTCCCGGTTGTTTGTGTATTGGTTATTGGTATACTGGTTATTGGTAAATTTGAAAAAGACATAAGTTTATTAAATTTTCCAATAACCAATATACCAGTCAATCAGTTAACCAATTCCCTGGATTCCCGCTTTCGCGGGAATGACAAAGCAGGCAGCTTAAAGCATAAAGCCGGCAGTTTTATATTCTTATTAAGGAAAAAAAATGAAACGAGCAATATATCCCGGGACTTTTGACCCGATAACTTTGGGGCATATTGATATTATTAAGCGGGCTTGTAAAATTTTTGACGAAGTCATAGTAGCGGTTGCAATAAACAGAGAAAAAAAGCCGATGTTTGAGTTTGAAAAACGCATTGAACTTGTTAAAAAAGCGACTCAAGATTTTAAAAAGGTTAGAGTTGTCGGCTTTGAAGGGCTGCTTGTGGATTTGAGCGATAAACTTAAAGCCAATACCATTATTCGGGGATTAAGAGCAGTAAGCGACTTTGAATACGAGTTGCAAATGGGTTATGCCAATGCTTCTCTTAAAAAAGATTTGGATACTGTTTATCTGATGCCTAGCCTAAATTACGCATTTATCAGCTCTTCGATAGTGCGGGCAATTTTAACACATAACGGAGATGTCGGGCATTTGGTTCCAAGCGCGATTTTAAACGATTTAAAGGCATAAAATGTATGTAATTTTAGAGGGTATTGATGGCTGCGGAAAATCAACCCAGATTGAATTGTTAAAAGAGCACTTTAGCAATGCCGTAATTACAAAAGAGCCGGGCGGAACAGAGTTTGGCAAGCAGGCAAGGGAAATTTTGCTGCATGGCAGCCTTCACTCTAAAAATGCCGAGCTGCTGCTTTTTTTGGCTGACAGAGCCGAGCATTTTTGCGAAATAGTCCAGCCGAATTTAGAAAATATGGTAATTTCAGACAGAGGTTTTTTATCGGGAATTGCTTATGCAATTACAAACGACCCCTCTTTGGATTTGGAGTTTTTAATAGAGTTAAACCGTTTCACCTTGCAAAACCAATTGCCAGATAAAACGGTAATTTTTGAAATAGACAAAAAAGAGTTGATGCAAAGAGTCGGTTCAAAAGAGCAGGATAGAATAGAAAAACGAGGATACGATTACCTGCTTAAAATACAAGAGAATCTCTTTAAAACTGCTGATTTTATGCAGCTTGACTACTTAAAAGCGGATGCAACGCAAAAAATCGAAGATATAAATAGTCAAATTATAGAGTATATTAGTAAGTAACTGCTATAATTGCAGGAAAAAAGCTTAGAGCCATACAGAAAACTGATAACGGACAACAGAAAACAGTTCTCAATTTCTGTTGTCTGTTTTCTGTTTTCTGAACGGCTCTTAGCTTACCGAAGGTAAGAACATGATTAATCCTCTTCGCGGAATGAAAGATTTAGCATTTGAAGATGCTAAAAAGTTTAACTTTTTTATAGATACCGCTTCTAAAATAGCAGCTAATTACGGCTACTCTTATGTAGAAACCCCTATTTTGGAAGAGACAGCCCTGTTTAAGCGCTCCGTAGGCGAGAGCAGCGATATTGTAAATAAAGAGATGTATCAATTTACCGATAAAGGGGGCAACGATATCTGTATGCGCCCCGAAGGCACGGCAGGGGTTGTTAGGTTTTTTATCAGCAATAAACTGGACAGACAGCAAGGCAAATTTAAATTTTTCTATTACGGACCTATGTTTAGGTATGAGCGTCCGCAAAGGGGGCGCTTTAGAGAATTTCACCAGTTTGGCTGCGAGAGTTTTGGCGAAGCCAGTGTTTATGAAGATTACACAATAATAGAGATGATTGCAGCAATTTTTGATGAGCTTAATATCGGTTACACTTTAGATATCAACTCTTTAGGCTGCAGCGAATGTATGCCAAAATACCGCGACAGTTTAGTGCAGTTTTTACAAGATAAAAAAGAGCACCTTTGCGAAGACTGCAATAGAAGAATAAATACAAACCCTATAAGAGTGCTTGACTGCAAAAACGAAAAATGCCAAGAACAGCTAAAAAATGCCCCTAAAATTACAACTTCGCTTTGCGAAAGCTGCAACAGCGATTTTGAAAAATTAAAATCCCTGCTTGAGCAAAATGGTATAGAATTTAAGGTAAACAGCAATTTAGTCAGGGGGCTTGACTATTACAATAAAACCGCTTTTGAATTTGTAAGCAGCCAAATAGGCGCACAAAATGCAATTGCAGGCGGCGGCAGATATGATAAGCTGGTAGAGTTTTTAGACGGCAAGCCGACTCCGGCAGTCGGTTTTGCTATCGGGATAGAGAGAGTTTTAGATTTAATAGAGTTGCCAAAACCTAAAAGAAGCGGTTTTTACTTTGGTGCTATGGATGAAAATGCAATTGATAAAATTGTTAATATTGCAAAAAATTTTAAAAGCGGCAATAAAGTAACAGTAGAATTTACACATAAAAAATTAAAAGCTCACTTAAAAGGTGCAGACAGATGCAACGCCAGATACTGCGCTATTATAGGCGATAATGAGTTAAAAGAAAACAGTATCTGGGTAAAAGATTTAGAGAAAAAAGAAGAAAAAACGGTCTCAATTGAAGATTTCTTAAAGCTTTTAAAAATATAATAATATAAACAGTAAGAGAAGGGATTAAAAATGTTTTCAAAAAGGATTAAAGCGCTTTCGCCGTCTATTACAATTGCAATTTCCAGTTTGGCTAGAGATTTAAAAGCCGAAGGCAAAGATGTATTGAGTTTTTCTGCAGGTGAGCCGGATTTTGATACTCCTAATGTAATTAAAGAAGCAGCAATTGATGCTATAAAAAAAGGTGCGACAAAATACACAGCAGTTGCCGGTATTCCAGAACTTTTAGAAGCTATTTCCGATAAGTTGTTCAGAGAAAACGGTTTAAAATACGATACTGACCAAATAATAGTCAGTAATGGGGCAAAACAGTCGCTATTTAACATTACGCAAACTCTTTTGGATGAAGGGGATGAAGTTATAATACCGGCACCTTATTGGGTTACTTACCCGGAACTTGTAAAATATGCCGGCGCTAAACCTGTAATTATAGATGCTGACGAAAGAAACGGTTTTAAAATAACATCTAAAGAGTTAGAAGATGCAATAACTCCTAATACAAAAATGTTAATTTTAACAAGCCCTTCTAATCCAACCGGTTCTGTTTATTCAAGAGAAGAGTTAGAAAGATTGGCAAATGTTTTAAAAAGCACCGATATTTGGGTAGTTAGCGATGAAATGTATGAAAAATTGATATTTGGCGATACAAAATTTGTCTCTGTCGCTTCAATTAGTGAAGATATGTTTAAAA
>JALWKP010000108.1 GCA_027081355.1 Campylobacteraceae bacterium | reverse complement strand
TTACTTATATTGGTTTTACTATTAATATAAATGCTAATTGCTCATCCAATACAATTGGAAGTACCACCTTTTTTAATTGTGACAATGGGACAAGTGGTAGTGCAACAAAAATTGGTGGAACAACATTCTTTAATTCTAGTGATGGGACAAGTGGCAGTGCAACAAAAATTGGTGGAACAACATTCTTTAATTTTAGTGATGGGACAAGTGGCAGTGCAACAAAAATTGGTGGAACAACATTCTTTAATTTTAGTGATGGGACAAGTGGCAGTGCAACAAAAATTGGTGGAACAACATTCTTTAATTTTAGTAACTAAATTATTCTTTTCCTCGTTGTTCCAAACTATAAAATAAGTTATAAAATTAGAGCAAGGATTTTTCCCTCGTTCCCATTGTCCCCAATTGGAATACATACTCTAATCACAATAAACCATAGTATGAATTCCCCCTGTAGGGGTAGGAAAGAATAATTCCCCTCGTCCCAAAGCTCCAGCTTTGGGATGCATACTAGAGTTTATTTTACCATATCCTTTCTCTATATTCAGCAAACCTTCCCTCGCTAATTTAATACCATAAATTACGGTTAAAAATTCCTAGAATTATAATTTTGCTGTTTGTCTTATCGATATAATACGGCACGGTATAACCTTTGTGTATTAACTCTCTTATATTCTCATCATTTAGCGATTTTCTTTTTCTGTATGTGTAAGGATTGGCGGATAAATTTTCTATTTTTAAGAT
This sequence comes from Campylobacteraceae bacterium, assembly GCA_027081355.1. Lineage (GTDB taxonomy): Bacteria > Campylobacterota > Campylobacteria > Campylobacterales > Sulfurovaceae > JAADEQ01. The sequence continues at coordinate 13,750 of JALWKP010000108.1, read as the reverse complement.
AATTTCATCGTAAAACTGCAGAGCTCTGGTTATACTGTCCTCTGTAATATAAGCAATAATATCTTGCAACTCTTCTTTAAATCTGTCACTTTTTTCTATTGTGAAATTCGAGATAATAACTCCTCTCTAATTTCAGACAAACCTTCATCTAACGGTGTTGTTTTTAAATTACCGCTCTTATATTCATTTACTCTTTTTAAAATTTCATCATCTAAACTTTTAATAATCTGCACAGAGTCTTTAGGAAGCGATTGCACAAATTGTTCAAAAAGAGTATAATACTGCTCTTTTATATTCATCGTAATAGTCATATTTCACCTCCAGCATCTTTTTATTATAACATATTTTCTTAAAAAATAAAAGTTGATACAATCAAGGATTTTTGATAAAATTTTACTCTGAAGATAGTTAGTTATTGGTGCAAGAGACAAATTATTTACTTATTAAAATATTTTCCAATACACCAATTACAAATAACTACTCAACTAATTTTTCAAAATTGTAAGATATATATTTCAAAACAAGGATTAAAATATGAAATGTTTAATTTGCAAACACGGTGAAACAAAGCCGGGCACAACAACGGTTACTTTGGAAAAAGGAAACTCTACCATAGTTTTTAAAGAAGTCCCTGCACAAGTATGCGACAATTGCGGAGAAAAATATATCGATGAAGCTACAACTAAAGATTTATTAAATAAAGCAAGAGAAATTGTCAAAAACGGCGTAGAGGTAGATATACGAAAATATGAAAAAGCTGCATAATGAGACCACTGCACAATAGTTAGTTCCAAAGTATGGTGCTAGAAAGTATTAGAAATTAAATAAAATTACTCGAAAGCCTAGCCAAAGCTAAGCAGAGAGGAATTTTTTTGATTTATGATATTTTATAGTGCCGTAATTTGGGCTTACTATTGTGCAGTGGTCTTCATAATATATGCCATAAAAGTTTGGATATAAAACAGACCAATTGCAATATCCGTGGATTCCCAATCAAGTTGGGAATGACGGGAAGCTTTTCTTTTACTGGCTCCCAAATTGTGAGACTGTGAAAAAACCAACCCTATAAATCCTGTATTAATAGCTGGTTTTTCTTAAAATCTGAAATAACTATTGCATAATAAGAATAGTTATCAACTTCTAGTAATTTTGCTCCTGTTTTGCTAAAAATAACACAAATAATAGATATTGAGCAGTTGTCTATATTTTTATCGATAAATTTTATTGCAGTTTCATCGCCGTTTAGATAGTAAATTAGAATATTTGTATCTAAAAGATACTTCATTAAAATCTTCCCCACTCATCTCTCAAATTCCGCTGATACTCTACAGCATCTTTAATTTTATTTTTTAATAACCCCTTAGCACTGTTTAAAATATCTTCTTTATCACTATTTTGGGGTGTTTTATTAATAATTTTTAAATCTTTTACAATACCATTTTTTAAATTTTTTAAAAGAGTTAAAATAGTATTGCTATGATTGTCATCTATGTTTATTACAATTTGCATAATACACCTTTCAGCTTTTTATAATTATAGCATAAAACATTTTCAATACAAATTTCCCCTCGCCCCAAAGCTCCAGAGGCTGTGAGAAAGCCTCATTTCCATTGTTTTATAACTTTTTTCACAGCCTCTCCAGCTTTGGGATGCATACTCAATAGATTATTGCAAATTAAACTGCTAAATTTTGTCTTCTCCTACTTGCTTTAAAATTCTATTTATCAAACTTTTAGAAACAAATATATTGGATTTTAACAATTTTTCTAAATCTGTTCTAATTTTTTCCACTTTTCCCAACTCTTTTGCTAAAACCATAACACCCAATGAGCCAATTACATTAACATCATTCATTTTTGCGAAATTTTTTGCTCTTCTGTCATCAATCAATAAAAAATCTGCTTTCATCTTTTTATAAAGGGTGATAGCTTCAAGTTCGCCTCTTCCTAAACCAATTTTTGCAATATCAATTTAAACTTTTACGGTTTTATCAGCTAAAAAGTTTTTAAGTTTAACAGCCTGCGGTTTTGAAAATACAGCAACTTCATCAAAAACTGCTTGAGGAATATAAACTTTACCAAAAATAGTTTCTAAAAGCTCTAATCTATCCATAACAGAAAAAGCCACTAATGCAGAGCTGTCTCCAATTATCACGCCAACAGCCTTTTTGCATTGGCAACTTCTTCTTCTATATCATAGTCTTCTATTACTTCTATTCCATTTTTAGAAAGCAGGCTCATAAATTCATAAATATCCATAGAAACAATTTTTGCACCTTGGGTTAAAGAAATTTGGGCAGATTTATACAATTCTAACGCCAGCTTCTCTTTTAACATTTGCGCTAAACTCTGCTCGTTTTGATTTATTCCAAAAAATATATTATCAGGCAAATCTATTGATATTTTCATTTACAACTCCTTTTGAATATTATAGCATAAAATTTTACTTGTTCCAATTTCCTCAAATTAAAATTTTCCTCGTCCCAAAGCTCCAGAGGCTGTGAAATAAGTTCAAAATTATCAGAAATTGGACTTCAGTCCTATCTATTTAATACTGTTTTATGGTATTGTATTTGTGAAACTAAAGCCTCATTTTCGTTGTTTTCTAACTTTTTTCACAGCCTCTCCAGCTTTGGGATGCATACTAGAGTTTATTTTACCATATCCCCTCAATATCCAATAAACCGCAATACAAATGAACTCATAAACTATAAAAACAAGGTTAAAATATACAAACTTGACATTAAACTATAATCAAAGTATAATTTATATATCTTTTTTATATTAAAAGATGCAATATTGCTATTTGAATATGATGAAAATAAAAGCATTAAAAATAAATTAAAACATGGCATAGATTTTGAAGAAGCAAAAGCATTATGGGAAAATGAAAATGCTTTAATAGTTCCGGCTAATACCATTGACAACGAAATAAGATATGCTCTTATTTCAAAACTAAACGATAAATGTTATGTAGCAATATTTAGAATCATAAGTGTGCGAAGATGCAGAAAAAAAGAGGAGCTTAATTATGAAAAAAATATCAGCTAAAGAATTTGACAAAAAATTTGACAGCGGCGAAGATATTAGTGAGTATTTAGATTTTTCCAAAGCTCAAAAAGTTTCGGATTTTGAACAAAAAGCGTTTAAAACAAAAAAAGTAAATGTTGATTTTCCGGAGCATATTATAGCTTTGCTGGATAAAGAAGCCAAAAAAATCGGAGTCACCAGGCAATCTATTATAAAAGTATGGATTGCAGAGAGATTAAAAGAAGAGCAGCGCCATAACCTTTTATAAAATTAAAGACTGCCAATGAAAATTCCAAGCAGATTTATGCCAAAGTATCAACCGGAAATTATAAAATTTACTTGGCGCGAATGGATATTTTTTATACTGTTTTTGTTTATAATCGGCTTTATGTTTTGGGCAGAGCCCTTTGCTTTATTGGTTCTAATTTTAATTTTGGCTGCCGGATATATTTGGGGTAAAATAGACAATAAAAAACTTCAAGAAATTGCTCTTAAGAGAAAAAATTACGACATAGGCGATTTTGCAAAATCGTTTGATTTAAAAAACACAGATACATGGATAATAAGAGCGGTTTACGAAGAACTTCAAGACTGTCTATCTATAAAAAACTTTCCTATTTTTGCAGATGATAATATTACAAAACTGTTTCATATAGATGGCGAAGAGATTGATGAACTTTTAGAAATAGTTGCTCAACGAACAGGCAGAAGCCTTGAAAATTTGGAACAAAATCCATATTTCAATACAGAGCCCACTGCTAGAAATATTGTGCTACTGTTAAATAAACAAAAAATAATAGAAACAAAAGAAGAGAGGATAAAATCAAAACAATGAAAAAAAGAGCTTTTTTACTAATCTTTTTTATCTGTCTGCAAGCTTTATATGCAAAATCTCAACGCATTGAATCCGTATTAAAAGATGAATTAAAAAAATTAAACTTAAAAGACCCAAAAAAAGACCTTGCTAGAAATTTAGAACACAATAATACACGATTTATAGGAATATATGGATATACAACAGTATTACCCGGAGTTACTCTAAAATATCAACATAATATTATGGAAAAATATGGTGTAAAAGTTATTAAAGGCACAAGCGATAAAATAGAAAGTAATTTGCATGCTATCTTAATAGAAAAAGCATACAATTATGCACAAAAATACAACAGTGCCTTAATTAATGCATTAAGAGGCAATCCTAAAACAAGAAAAGCTATTAACAAAATCATTATCGACCCTCTTGTAAAAACAGATGATACAATCGGTATAGAAAAGGCTTCAAAATTAAACAACATAAAAAAGTATCCGGCAATTATTATAAGTGATATTTTAAATGAAATTTATAACTTAAAATAGGCAAGTTATGAAAACAGACTACATTTTCGTTTACGGCACTTTACGGCAGAATGTTAAGAATTCTAACTATAAATTAATAGCAAAATATACCCAATTTATCGGTTTTGGATTTGTTTACGGCAAGCTTTATAACATAAGCTGGTATCCGGGCGCTGTTTTAGAAAAAAGAGGCAAAAACAGAGTTTACGGCGAAATTTACCGCATAAAAAAGCCGTTTTACAAAAAGCTTTTAAAAATTTTAGACAACTACGAAGAGTGCTCACCCAAATTCCCAAAACCGCATGAGTATAAAAGAGTCAAAGCCGATACTTTTTTAAATAGACGCAAAATAAAGGTTTGGGTTTATGAGTATAACTTTGATGTTTCTGGGTTGAAGTTGATAAAAGATGACTTTATGTGTATATATGGTGAAGAGAAGGTTTACCGTTAACTGTAAGCAGTTGGATACAGTATTAGCCTTAATACAGTATCAAAATACCGTAAAGAGCTTGGTATTAAAGCAATCACTAAAGTTTTTTTGGGGTAAAATAGGGTTTTGTATTATACGATGGCAATGAACCTCGCCCCTAAACCCTAATCCTTTCATTCAACCTCTCCAAAAACTCCACATTAACAAATGATTTTATCGCACTTTTTATCTCGTAAAGCTCTTCACTGTTTCGTATCTTTTTTAAAAATCCCAGCTCTTCTACTTTTTTAATAGTTGCCTCAATTTCTCGTTTTGCTTTTACTTCATTAAATTTTATATCCATATAAAGAGACATATTGCTAATAATTTCCTCTTTGCCGATAACTGCTTTTTCGTTTTCGTTTTGCATATCAAACTGAGCTATTTTTTTGCGTAAAATCAAACAGAGCAAAGAGACTTTATAACTTAATTCACGGCTGGCAATTAATTTTGGCAGCGCTTCACTCTCATCTTCATAATTTCGATTTTTTAAATATGCGTATCCGTCATTCTCATCCACTAAAACTTCTAAACCGATTGTTTTAAAATAATCGCTGATTGCCCCGTAACTGTTGCCAACTAATTCAAAAAAGGCTTTCTCATTATCGCTTTTATAAAAAATCCCTTTCATTAGCAAAATAATTGCAATTTTTGCATCTTTATTCATACAACTCCCTTGTCCATACAACTTTTGGCACCAGCACCGCTTTCTCTTCGCCGCTGCTGTCTTTTATAATCAGCCTCTCTTTTTCATTCTCTTCCAAATAGGTATTGTCCGAATTTTTCGCAATAGATAAGTAAGCAACCAGCTCCGCCACACCTTTTGTTACCGGAAATCTCTCGACTATCTCTTTTAAAGTGCATTGCGGTTTTATTTGCAAAAGAGTATTAATTGCCTGTTTTAGCGCCTCTTCATCAACATAAAATATGTCATAAAAACTCTCTAAATCAACACTCAACTCCTCTTCTTTAAGCTCGGCTTTAAATTCGACTTTCTCTTTAGGGGTGTGCAGGCTCTTTTCAAAAACAGAATCTATTGGCACTTTAACCCCGTCTATTGCAATAAATTTTCTCTCTTTTGGAGGATTGCCCTTTATTGCAATTGCTTTTTGCTCTATCTCTTTGCAAAGCTCTAAAATTTTCCTGTTTTCTACCCAGACTTTATCGTCAATAAACCGCCGCAGCTGCTCTATAAGCCTGGCAGTAACTTTGGCAATTTTATTGGCATTGTTCAATAAATCGAACTTTAAATGCTTTAGCGAAGCGTCTTTATCAAGCTCTTTTATCTCTTTTAAATTGTAAAGCTGCTCCAGCATTTGCGAAAACTGCTCGCTCTTTTGAGCATCGGCAAGTATCTGCCAAAATGCAAAAAAACTTTTACCCTGGTCGCTTTACCGAATACTCTCTTCTATATCAAAAATAGAGCTAAGCACCCCGTCTTTACTCTCGTTTGCCGTAGCTATCTGCTCCATTGCCGCACTGTTTAAATCGCGAAAGTTATACTCGATTTGCGCAAAATCATACTTTAATTTCCGGCTCTGCTCTTCTATTAGCATAAATTCGGCTGCTGTCAAAACGGATATCCTCTTTGGCTTCTATCGCTTTTATCTGTCTGTCTATTTTTGCCTTTTGCTCTTTTAATTTCGCCACCCTCTCTTTATCGCTATAATTTGTTTCAAAAATCAACTCTTCCAGCAATTCAAAAATCACATTAAACTTACTGCGGCTGCCGACAAACTCTTTTTTTTCAAGTGACTCTATAATTTCTATAGCCTTTTGAGTATAAGGTGTCAGCTCATACAAAAGCTCTCCGTTGCTGCCGTAATATTTTTTAAAATATGCACTGTTTTCATTTGTAAAATCGTTTAAATATTCTTTAGGGGTTTTCGGATAAATATTCCCGTAAGTTTGGTTTAAGTTATACAAGAAGTCATCCAATAGCGATAAAATATCTCTATGATTTACGGTAATATGCTTTTTCTTAATAAATACAAAATAGAAAAACGCCATACTCATAGCAAAATTATCGCTATTTAAAAGTTTCAGCGTCCGGTTATGTTTTTTTAAATTTTTTAAATACTCATAAGTCATTTTGATATTATAGCGAATAATTTTAGATTACTCAATAACAATTGCACACTCTTTATTGCCGTTGAATTCAAAGCAGATTTTATCTTTTTTATAATCTATCTCATCGCTTGTTTTTATAAAAGTTAAACTTTTTGGCTCAATTATCTGCTCTTTGTATTTGCTGCTTCCTAACAGTTTTACAGGGTAATTACTTGTATTTAATACCCAAAAATCGGTATAATCCAAATCTTTCTTCCTGCGCTCTTTTACACCCTCTTTATGCGAAGTTGCCACACCTTCTAGTATAAAAATATCATGATAATAACTGTTTCCCACACTCTCAGGCACCAATTCGCCGTATCTGTTTCTTGAAACAAAAGCCACAATATCAAGATAATCTTTTGTTTTTTTATTAATAAGCGAATAGAGTCTTTTTTTGTCTTTTATTTTCTCAATACCTTTAAAACTGAAATATGCATCTATATGCCCTTTTAAAATTTTATTTTCAAGCTTTTCAAACTGCTCATACTCATATTCAGTCTTTTTACGCCAAACATACTGCTCTATCGATTTTCCAAACTGTTTTGATTTTTTAGAAATCTTTTTATTAAATATCGGGTCGATATATTTTCTATTGATTACCCTAAAACGCCATACTAGGCTGTTTAACTTTTCACCAAGCCAATTTATTGCTTTTACAATAATATTATCACTCCCAAGCCACTCTTCTAATTTATTTAAAAAATAACTCAATGCAAATACTTCTAAAATCGGGGTAATCCAGGAATCTAGCATAAACCCGAATATCTTGCTAATTACAAGCAGCGCACTTTTGCTTAAACCGATTACAAACACTTTTAATTCCGTAAAAAGCAGTAAATTATCAAGATAACCGCTTGTGTAAATCAGCCAGACAGAAGAAACAGCAACAATAAACGGCATAAAAAAATTTTTAAATTTACTTTTAAAATTTAATGTTTTATAATATTTAAAAACCGATTTTAAAGGTTCTATTAAATATTTAAAAATATTCTCTCTTAGCCATTTGGCAAAAACATTATCTAAAAACCACCGTTTTATTAGCAAAATCACACCCTGTATAAAAGTCAGACCTTTTAAAAAAGTGATAATTTTAAGTTTAGAAACACTAAAAAAGGAAATCAGCGCCGTTTTAAACAAAATCGCCACCGCCACCATATACCCAAGTAAAAAACTGTAAGCTTTAGGGTAAAAATGAGAAACAGCAACCCCAACAACAGTAGAAAGAAAAACAACAATAGCTGCTATGTAGCGTCTTCTCATTAAATTCCTTCTTTAAAGCTTAAAACTCAAAGCAAAAAGCAAAAAGTTCTGCACCCCATCATTCCATAGCAGAAGAATCCACAGTTTATAAAAACAAATAAGTTTGCATCTATTTTTTAATCTCTAATACAAAAAAACAGAACTTCCAACTTCAAACCAATCACTAACCACTAATCACCAATCACTAATCACCAATCACTAATCACTATCACTATCCTCTCCCCAACTTCCTTGCCCACTTCAAAAAGAGCCTGTCGGGGTTGATTCTGGCATCAACTTCGCACCCTTGGAAAATAAGCGCTTTAAGCTGCTGTGCGAGCATTGGGGAAAGGACAAAACCTCTGCCCCCTACTCCATTTAATACATACAAATTGTCAATATATTTTATCGGGGCTTTTTTGTATCCGCGCTTAATTTGGGGGTAAGTTTGCAACATATAAGCAGCATCTATTACTTTTCCTGCCAGCGGAAAATAGTCGTGGCTTCCGCTTCGCATTCCGCAAAAAGTCTCTTTAAGGCGCAAATTGGAAATATCGGCAAATTCGGACGCTTTCTCTATAAGCTGTTTCAGCGGTTCCCCATCGCAAATTTGGCACGCCTCGGTTGCGCTTTTTGCCTTAACATGGCTTGCACCGATTTTAATAATGCCGTCTTTATTCCTAGAAACCGAAACGGTTTTATGCATACAAACCTTTATATCGGCATCACTGTAAAAATCGCCCCTGCTTCCCCAAACACGGCGGATTCCCATATATTTTAAAAAATCATGCCCCTCGTGCCCGGTTGCCAGCGCAACCCTTTTTGCAAAAATTTTACCGCTGCTAGAGCGTAAAACCCAAAACCCCTGCCCTTGCTTTAACTCTTTTACTTCAAACTGCCTAAACTCTACATCTTTTATTAATGCTTTGCAAAGCCCCTGCGCATCGCAAACCCCGCCATCTTGAAAATAAAGCCCTACTCTTTCGTTTTTAATGGCAAACTCTTTTAATTCACTCTCATTCAACAGCTTGCCGCCTACAAGTTCGTGATATAAGGTAAAATTTTCTTCATCTTTTTCATCTTTTGGCAGCCGCACAATTCCGCTTTTATCGAAATATTCAGGAAAGTTCTCAGAGTAAAATTTAGAAGCAATCTCAAAAGCCAAATTGGTAAGTTTAAGCAGTTCTCCGCCCTTACCTAGCTTTGGCGAAATAAAAGCCCCCGCTGCACCGCTTCCGCCGGTTGCAGGCTCAGAAGCCCTATCTAGCAGTATAACATTTTTATCTCTGCAAAAGTGCGCCAGCGTGCACCCCACAACGCCCGCACCCACAATAGCCAAATCGTAAATTTGCAATTAAACGCTAACCTCTTTAATATCTGCAATATCTCTAAACGCTTTATAAATCTGCCCGATTGTGTGCTGTCTATTTTGCTTTAATTTCTCATCTTCGGTATTTACAAGCACATTATCGAAGTAATTATCTAAAATCGGCTTTAAGCCAAATAGCGCTTTCAATTTCTCCAAATAAGAGCCGTATTCTTTGCCCGCCGCCTCTTTAAAAGCGCTGTAAAGTTCGCTCTCTTGCGCCTCTTTAAACAGACCCTCATCCACGCTTAAGTCGCCGTCTAAATCTAAATCTTTAGAGATATTCGCCACCCGTTTAAATGTGGTAAAGAGTTCTTTAGAATCTTTATCACTTACAATGGTATTAAGCGCATCTATCTTTTTGAAAAGCTCGTTAATATCGCTCTCGCCCGAAGCCACAACCGCAGTAACAACCGACGGATTCACTTTTGCCAATTTATTAATTCTGTCAAAAATAAACTCTCTTAATTTCGATGTATCAAAATCGGCATAAAACGGTTTAAGCGCCTCTGTTAAGCTGTCGATATCCAAACTCAAATCGTAATGAAGCGCAGTTTTTATAATCCCGTTAACCGCACGGCGAAGCGCAAACGGGTCTCTTGAACCGGTAGGAATCTGCCCCACGCTAAAGAGCCCAAAAAGCGTATCTAGCTTAATACTCATCGCAACAATTGCGCTAAATAGCGTGCTAGGAAGCGGCGCATTATCACCCGTAGGCATATACTGCTCTTTAATCGCAAGCGCAACCAAATCATCTTCGCCAAGCGCTTTGGCATAATAATACCCCATAAGCCCCTGAAGCTCGGTAAATTCGTAAACCATTTCACTCATTAAATCGGCTTTTGCTAAATCTACCGCGCGAATTAAAAGTGTGTTTAGCTCGCTCTCGCTTTTACCGGTGCTTTGAGCCAATTTATCTTTGTAACTGTCAAACAGCACTTGCGCAATTTTCTTTTCGCGCTCGATTTTATCGGTTAAAGAGCCAAGCCCGTCGATAAACTGCACAAGCTCTAAACCGTCAGTCTTAAGCCCTCTTGCAAGGTCGTTTTTGTAGAAGAAAAGCGCATCTTCAAGGCGCGGGCGCAGCACACGCTCGTTACCCGCAATAATTTTGCTGTAATCATCGGTTACCGCATTGCTTACAACTACAAATTTATTTATAAGTTTGCCGTCTTTAAATACCGCAAAATAGCGCTGATGCTCTTTCATCGAAGTAATAATAACTTCAGGCGGAAGCTCCAAAAATTTCTCGTCAAAAGAGCCCAAAAGCGCCGTAGGATACTCCGTAATCGCCACAACCTCAGCCAAAAGCTCTTTGTCTATCTCGACTTCCAAGCCGTTCTCTTTTTCGATTTTAGCAATACCGTCTAAAACAATCTTTTCTCTCTCTTTGGCATTTAAAATTACGCTGTTGTTTTTTAGCTTCTCTTCGTAATTTTCAAAACCGACTTCGCCTTCTAACTCGTTTGCAAAACGGTGATAACGGCTTTTGTCTCCGCTTTTCACACCGAAAATTTCTAAATTTACAACCTCATCGTCAAGCTTTGCAACAACCCAGCGCACAGGACGAATAAACTCTTCGCTCAAGCTCCCCCAGCGCATCATTTTGCCAAAATTCATAGAGCCAAGCCACTCCAACACCATATCTTGCAAAACATTAACCGCCGGCAGACCTTTTTTCTCCTGCTTGTAATACAAAACCTCATTACCGCCCTTTTCGGCACGCCCAAGTTCACTAAAATCGACCCCGCACTTTCTTGCAAAACCAAGCGCCGCACCTGTCGGCTCGCCCTCTTTTAATGCAATCTTCAAAGGCGGTCCAAACATTTCAATATTCTCATCCTCCTGCTTCAAAGGAAAATCGGCACTTCTAACCGTCAAGCGTCTAGGTGTATAATCAAAACTATATTCGCAATCTAATTTATACTTTTTTAAAAGCTCACCCCAGCTTTTCTCTATCTTATCCAATATCTTCAAAAGAGGAACCGCCGGAAGCTCCTCTACCCCAATCTCCAACAAAAACTTCGCCATGTCCAAACCTGTAAGTAAATTTTTCCGCTATTTTAGCGAAACTTTGTAAAATATGAGCTAAAAGTAGCAATGTGGAATAGTGTCTAAGAAATTTCCTTTATTTTTCTCCATTTTTACTATCCAAAAGCTTTTTTAGCTCCTCTTTGTTTGGCAAAACAGTCTGATATTTGCTTGCATATATTGTGCTATCTTTTGGCAAAGTGAGTTCAACCAAAGTTTCATTTTTATCTTTGCATAAAATTATGCCAATTGTAGGATTTTCATCTTCTGTTTTTTCAAATCTGTCAAAATAATTCACATACATCATCATTTGCCCTAAATCCTGATGTTTTAATTTTCCTATTTTCAAATCTATCAAGACAAAACATTTAAGCAATCTATTATAAAAAACCAAATCTACCCTAAAATGATCCTCTCCAAAAGTAAACCTTTTTTGACGGGCAACAAATGTAAAACCTCTTCCGAGCTCAAGTAAAAAATGCTCCAATTTATCTATTAGTTTCTGCTCTAATTCACTTTCGCTGTAACAGCTTTTCTCTTCAAGCCCCAAAAATTCTAAAACATAAGGCTCTTTTATTATATCTTTCGCCTGCTCTACAATTTGCCCTCTTTTTGCAAGCTCTTTTACCTTTTCTTTATCTTTGCTAAGCGCAAGCCTTTCATATAAAGCACTGTCAAACTGCCTTCTTAATTCCCTTAAACTCCAGCCGTTTTTAACAGCTTCTATCTCATAAAAATCTCTTTCATCATCATTTTTAATGCGGGATAAAAAGATATAGTGTGACCAGCTTAATTGAAATTTCCGAGACACTGTTTCGGATTTTGAATAGACCAAATAAAATCTTCTCATATTCTCTAAATTATCTACAGAAAATCCTTTTCCAAACTCATTAGTAAGCTCGTTTGATAAATTTTTTAAAAGCTCTTTGCCATAATCTGCTCTGCTTTTCCCCTTTTGCTCTTCTTCTACAATTCTTCTGCCTATCTCAAAATAGGTTTTTGTCATAATCTCATTGATACTTTGATAAGCCTTACTCCTTGCAGAATGCAAAAGAGTTTTTATCTCTTGAATAAATTGTTTATTTGTTAAATTCATTTAGCTGCCTTTAAAAGTTTCTAATTTTACTTATTTAAAATATAATAACTCCCTTTCGTAATACCAACTTTTTCTAAAATTTCTTTTTTAACTAAATTGCTTAAAATTTCCCTTGCTCTTGCGCTTTTTACATTCAATAGGTTTTCTGCAGTTTTAAGATCAATTTTTTTATTGTTGATTATAAAATCATAAATAATCTCTTCTTGACTGGTGAGATTCGCTGGTTTTTCGCTGGTTTTTCGCTGGTTATTCGCTGGTTTTTCGCTGATAATATCTTTTTGTTGTCTATAAAACACAATACTTACAAAATTCCCACTCTCATTTATTTCAAATTTAATACCATTTTCTTTGCATAATTTTTGAATCTTTCCTATTCCGCTTCCCCAAGTCTCTACAAATCCAAGTTCTTTAAAAAGATTTGCAACTATTTTATTTCTAATTTCACTTCTTCCGCTCATTACCTCTTCAAGCGTCAAGCCGTTTGGAAAGCCGCCGGGCGAAACAATTTCTACAATATCATCATAAATTGCAACTTTTATATCGCTGTTTCTTTGGTAGTCTCTATGAATTATTGCATTTAAAATTGCTTCCCTTAGAGCTAAAAGAGGAATTTCAAGTTTTTCTTTTAGTTGCAAACCTTCTACCTGTGCATTTACATGGAGATGATTTTGCAAAAAGAGGATAGTATTTTGTAAATTTTCAAAAAGATTGCTGTTAAACTCTTTTTTATCAATAAAAATCTCTTTGGTTGTGCCTTTAAATCTTGCGCACTTAATTGCTGTATTTTCAAATTTTCCAAGTGTAATGAGCAGTGCATTTGTAGGCAACTCTTGATGGTTGATGTTTTTTATAAGTTTAAGATTTTTTAGCTTTTTTACATCGCATTTCTTGCCAATTTTGGCAAACTCTTCAAAAATTGGCTCTAATTGCAACTTGCTCAAAGGGGTTTCAAAATTTTCTTCCTCATCAAAACTTTTATTGAGTCTTTGGCGCTGAAGTTCAGCTATCATTATCTCATCTGCAACTCTATTAGTAGAACCAACACGGATATATGTTCCTTTTAGTTTACCTCT
>JALWKP010000107.1 GCA_027081355.1 Campylobacteraceae bacterium | reverse complement strand
ATTTGCAAGAGCCGTGCGTAATCCTCCTGCATGTTCTATATCGGTGCAAAAAACAATAGTTTTATCGAAACGGTTATGTTTTTTTAGAAATTCGGTTATTTTCTTGGCAACTTGTTTTCTGCGCTCATCGATAACTAATAATTTTTCGAAATCGGTGCGGTTATATATACGATCTTCTACAGGATTACCAAACTTATCTTTAAAACCTTTTGGAGGACGCCATCCATTTAAATCAATATCGAGACCAACCCTTATAACTTTATAAGGAGCAAGAAAACCGTCTTCGATTCCTTGTTTAAGGCTGTATGTGTAGATAGGCTCTCCAAAATACTCTATATTTGAAACTTCTTTTGTCTCTTTAGGTGTTGCTGTTAAACCGATGTGTGTAGCAGATGAGAAGTAGTCAAGTATTTCTCTCCAAGCACTCTCTTCTTTTGCACTGCCTCTGTGTGCTTCGTCTATTACAATTAAATCAAAAAAATCAGGGCTAAACTCTTTGTATGCATCTTTATCTTCATTGTAGTTAGTCAATCCTTGATAGAGAGCTAAATAGATTTCGTATGATTTATCTATTTTTTTCTTTTTTACTACTGTCATTTTATCTTTGAAGTGTCTAAAATCTCCTCGTCTTGTTTGATCTATAAGTGCATTCCTATCTGCTAAAAAGAGAATACGCTTTTTTGTGCCGCTTTTCCATAATCTATAAATAATTTGAAACGCTGTGTAGGTTTTGCCTGTTCCTGTTGCCATTACCAATAAGATACGCTTTTGCCCTTTGGCGATTGCTTCTACTGTCCTATTGATGGCAATTTGCTGATAGTATCTTGGTGTTCTGCCAGTTGCATCGATATAATAGTCTTGTGTAACTACTTTTTCTTTTTCGGAAGAGTTTATACCTTTATACTTTTTATAGCGTTGCCACAATTCTTCTGGAGAAGGAAATTCGTCTAAAGTCAATTCTTGTTCTATTTGACCGTTACTGAGTGTTTTATCATGTTCATAAAAACCGTCCCCGTTAGAACTATATACAAAAGGCAAATCCAAAATATTTGAGTATTCTAATCCTTGTTGGATACCTGCATTGAGAGGAAGTGTGTTTTTTTTGGCTTCTATAATGGCAATAGGAATATTTGGCTTGTAGTAAAGAATAAAATCTGCACGCTTCTTATTTCCTCGAACTGTTTTATTTCCTCGAACATAAATGCGACCATCTGTAAAAGGAAACTCTTCTATGACTTGAGTTTGAATATCCCAACCAGCTTTTTTAAGAGCAGGTATTATATATTTGGTACAAATATCTCTTTCGGATAGTTCTTTTTTAGAAGCCACATAAACCCCTCTTGTGATTTTTCTTATTATATCTAATTAAGTTTGAAAATGTAATGATAATAAATTTATAGCGTTAGAAGTATAATGCTTAAAATTTATGTTTTTTCTTTAATATAAGTAAATTATTTAAAAAATTACTCATATTGTTTGGATATGGGTAATTTTATAGATTATGGTTACATGTTTTAGTAGATTTTAGAATACAGGGTGTAGGATTTAGTTATTGGTTGATTGTTTTATCTAAAATCTTGACAAAGCCGAATTCAAATACTATAATATAGGTGATAAAACCTATAAAATAGGTTACAAATACTAAAATTGAGGTTTTTAAATGTTAGAAGGGATTTTCGGTTCTAAAAATAGAGAGAGGGTTTTGCAGTTTATACTTGCCAATAAACAAGGGTATGCAAAAGAGATTGCAGAGTTTTATGGTAGCAGTATAGACCCTATTCAAAAGCAGTTAGAGCGGTTAGAGTTGGCATCGGTATTGGTTAGTCAAAAGGTTGGTAAAACAAGACTTTTTATGTTTAATCCCCGCTATGCTTTTAAAAAAGAGTTAGAAGCTTTGCTTTTAAAAGCACGAGAATTTTACAGCGATGAAGAGAAAGAGCGTTTGCTTTACAGTAGAAAACGCCCAAGACGCACTGGTAAACCGTTATGAAGAGTATTAAAAAAAATGAGTATGGCAGAACTTGCTGCTTATGTATGTTCTTCACTTGAAAAAAATGGGATTGATACCGTTCTTTCAGGTGGCTGTTGTGTGGAGATTTACAGCAATAGCAGATATACTTCTGATGATATAGATTTAATCGACAGATTCAATGGCGGACATAGGAAAATAAAAGAATTTATGGAGAGTATCGGTTTTAAAGAATACAGCATAAAACGATATTTTGTGCATAAAGATACAAAATATTTTGTAGAGTTTCCAAGAGGTCCGCTGGGTATAGGAGATGAAGTTGTTAAAAATATTGAGAAGCTGGAAATGGATACAGGAATACTAAAGCTGTTAAGCACGACAGACTGCATTAAAGATAGATTGGCTGGGTATTATTATTGGGATGATATGCAAAATTTAGAACAGGCAGTGATGGTAGCTTTAGAAAATGATTTTGATATTGTTGATATTGAGAAATGGTCAAAAAAAGAAGGGAAGTTGGAAAAATTTAATATTTTTAAAAAGAAATTGCAAGAAAGTTTGGGTTAACGGTTTTGTTAATTTTAATATTATTTTTTGGTAGTAGTTAATTGTAAATAGTTGATTGATTAATATTCTCTTGAGAGATTATTT
Organism: Campylobacteraceae bacterium; assembly: GCA_027081355.1. Lineage (GTDB taxonomy): Bacteria > Campylobacterota > Campylobacteria > Campylobacterales > Sulfurovaceae > JAADEQ01. The sequence goes on along the minus strand of JALWKP010000107.1, from coordinate 1,066 downwards.
GCTTTGCTTAGAATGACGGGTAGGATTTGGGAGTTAGGATATGATATGGAGTTTATGGTTGGTTGTATTATTAAATAATTACTATACAATAGGTAATAAAACCTATAAAGTAGGTTAAAATATTATTTAAATGCGCGGTGAGGGTACTGCACTCTACGGTTTGCTCTCAGCTCTTAGCTTTTTTATAGGTAGCCTTCTTCGCTGAAGCTAAAATAGCTGTTTTTAGTTAGGATTATGTGGTCTAAAAGTTCTATTCCTATTAGGTTTGCTACATCTTTTAGGCAGTTGGTTATGTTTATGTCGGCTTGGCTTGGGGTTGGGGTTTGGCTGGGGTGGTTGTGGGCTATTATTATGCCGGCTGCTCTGTCGGCTATGGCGTCGGCGAATACTTCGCGGGGGTGGACTAGCGATTGGTTTAGGGTGCCTATAAATACTATCCGTTTGTTTATTATGTGAGAGGCGCCGTCTAGTGTGATGGTTAGGAAGTATTCTTGGGTTTTTCTTGTGTAGCTTTTTAATTCTTCGTAAACATCGTTTGCACATAATATCTTTTTATTTGTGCGGATGAGGTAGCGTTTGCTTAACTCTATGGCGGCAATTATTTGCGACGCTTTGGCGGCGCCTAAGCCGTAAATTTGGCTTAAGCTTTCTAATGAGATATTGTCGAAATTAGAATCAAGCAGGGCGGTTATCTCTTTAGAGAGTTTGCGCACATCTTTGCCTTTTATGCCAGAACCCAGCAAAATTGCCATTAACTCTTCGTTTTTAAGCGCTTTTGCCCCTTTAGCTTTTAATTTTTCGCGCGGTTTGTCGAAACTGTTTAACTCTTTTATGGTTTTCAATGCCCTTTTCCGTTTTTGATTATTTTAGCAAAGTATTAAATAAAAGTAAGAATTTATATTAAAATGTTAATTGCTATTTAATTGAGGCAAAGAATTTATTAGCTTTTATATGTATAAAAAAGTTACAAATTTAAGAAAGTTCTTTTTTTATTTTTAAATAAGAGTAAATTTATCCTATTTAAGTTATAATTCACTTAGCATCACTAAATAGTGATAAAATTTAT
>JALWKP010000106.1 GCA_027081355.1 Campylobacteraceae bacterium | reverse complement strand
ATCTAAAATAAACTTTGCCTCTTTACCTTTTGGAGTCTCAAGCCTATTTTCATCAAATTGATTTAATAAAACCCAGCTTTTGGCATATTTTGTAACAATATCTAAAAATCCTTTTGCCTCAACTTCACCCAAATTTTGACTCTTTATAGCCTTTTGCAAAAGCTCTATCTCTTTTTGAAACTCACTAAAATTCTTCTCTAAACGCTTTTGATTTAGTGCATACCCTTTTAAAATATAACTCTTTAAAACTTTTGTTACCCATTGCCTAAATTTGGTTGCTTTTTCGCTATTGACTCTGTATCCAACAGAGATAATTACATCTAAATTGTAGTATTCTACTTGATATGTTTTGCCATCAGCAGCAGTTGTTGCAATTTTTGCAACAACTGAATTTCTATCCAATTCGCCACTCTTAAAAACATTATTTATATGCCTTGAGATAACCGACTTATCTCTGCCAAAGAGTTCACACATCTGCTTTTGAGTAATCCAAATCGTCTCATCTTCAACTTTAGCCTGAACCTCAATTTCACCATCTATAAATTTTACTATATCACCCATTGCAATTCTTTTTTTTCTTAAAATTATAACAAGTTATTCTCTTTAGCTTTAAATTACTGCCAATGCTTACTACTCTTACTCTTCATCGCTAAAGAAAAACCAGCCAAACCCAAGCCCCAATAGAAAATTTTCTAAAGCGAAAGAGCTTTTTTTATTAAGGTGTTTTGCTAATAAAGCAGCTTCACAAGCTATATTTATCTCTAAGTCCAACTCTCCTTCGCCGCCTTTTAAAATAAGATTTTCAAGCTTTATAAAGAAAATCTCTACATCTTTTACTATCTTTTTTATTACTGCTCTATATATTTGCAAGGCTGTATTATTACTATATTTTTCTAACTCTTTATATAAACCTTTTAACTTATCAATTTCAAAAAGGATATCTTCTAGGAGTGGTTTTATCTCTAAACTTGCTGTAAGATAGTCAGTATAGACCTTTAAAAACTTTTTTGATAACTCATTTTTAACTATTCTTTCAATATCTTCTAAACTCTTTTGAAGCGTCTCATTTAAATAATTATAATCAATGTATATATAGTAGTTTTCAAATCCTTCAAAATCAACTATTTTCATTCTATAACTATCAATTAATGTAGCAAGCTCTCTATATTCATCCATCACAACTCCTTACAAAAAACAATACTCATAATATGCACACTTTCTGCACTTACTCTCATATTTTGGCTTTGGTGGAGCATCTTGGCTAATAATTTTTTCAATATCTGCCAAAACTTCAAAAAGCTTTTTGCGGTTTTCTTTGTCCAACTCAACTAAAAAGCGCTTTTTATTTTGCTTTTTCTTTTCAAACACTTCCAGCCTGCCTTTTCTAAGCACTCCAACCTGCTCTAACTTATAAAGATACAAAAGTAGCTGCCACTTCGCCGCCTCTAAATCGCTATCGCTCTTTTTTACCTCAATTACATAATCTTTGCTAATCTTATCAAGCTTAATATTCTCAAAAGCAACTTCGCTTACTCTATCTTCGCTAATCTCATGCAAAACCCGCCCAATTCTCACATCTTCGCTGTTGTCTTCTAGGTTAATGCGGTTGGCGTGGAGCCATAATTGCGTTTTACAGTGGAAATAGTAATTTATTAAAGTTCCGGTAATTTTGCTCACCCTTTATCTCCTAATTTTGCCTCTATCTCTTCTATACTTGGCAGAGCCGATTTAAAACTATTTGGCAACTCTCTCATTAACTGATACTCGCTTACGCCAATCGGGTTTTCTATACTATTTAATGCATACTCCACTACTGTTTTGTTTTTAGATTTACAGATAAGTATGCCAATAGTCGGGTTGTCATTCTCTTCTTTTAACTCTCCATTTACAGCCGAGACATAAAAATTCAACTGCCCCGCAAATTCGGGTTTAAACTTTACTGTTTTAAGCTCTACAACCACATAGCATTTTAACTTAACATGATAAAAGAGCAAATCAATAAAAAACTCATCCCCGTCAATTTCAAGCCGATACTGCCGACCAATAAACGCAAAACCGTTTACAAGTTCAAGCAAAAAATTGGTTATATCTTCAACCAATGCATTCTCTAACTCTTTTTCATTATGTTTTTGGGTAAGGTTCAAAAAATCAAACACATAAGGGTCTTTAAGTGTCGCTTTCGCCAAATCAGACTGGGGAGCAGGAAGTTTTTTACTAAAGTTATTAAGAGCTTTTGCCTCTCGTTTATATAATTCACTCTCTATCTGATGCACTAAAACAGCTCTCGACCACCCATTTTCAATGTTTTTTTCAATATAAAAGAGTGCCTCATCTTGGTTTTTAACCTTAGTAATAATCTCTCTATTGTGTCCCCAAGGGATTTTAAAAATTTCGTCCACAACTTGTGGACGATTTTCTTTAGTCCAAAATAGATACCAATTTCTCATATATTTTATATTGGTCGCCGAAAATCCTTTTAAATTCGGAAACTCAATTTTTAAATCTCTACTAATCTGCTCAATAATACCATCACCCCACTTGGCATCTTGCTGTTTTAAAACTATCATCTTAGCAATTTCCCAATAGAGCTTTAATAACTCTTCATTAACCTTTACAGAAGCCCTTATTTGAGCCGTTTGTATTTTGCTTTTTAATTCTTTTATAAAAGTTTTATAGGTTTTGTTGGTTGGAATCATTTTTTGGTTTCCTTTGTTAGTATGTTTTGATTTAATTTATAAATAATTGTTCCTCTTATCAATATCATCAACTTCATCATTAGTCAAACCGATTTCAGAACTATATTTTAAAGCAATCTTTGGAAATACTTTTTTATAGCCCTCATATTCAAAAAAAGTTATCCTATCTTGATTTGCCATATATCTCTTTTTACTAATAGAAACAAACAGTTTTTCAGCCTCTAAATACTTTTTATTTTGGATAAATTCTTTAAACTCATCTTCTAATTCAACAGGCAAAACTTCAATACCGTCAAATTGAGAAAAAAACTCTTCTTCTCTATCTTCATAAACATTAAAAGGGTATAAATTATCCAAATATTCCCTAAACTCTTCTCTTAAATTATCATCATTAAGCTCAAATGGTTCATATATTCTATCCAATAAACTTTGCACTATATCTTCATTTATAACAGTCTTCTCAATATCTTTTAACTCATTTAGTGTATTAGCAATCAAATTTTCATCATAAATTTTTTTATGAGCTTTTTCAATTGCTGTTGTAACAAAACAATTAGGCTCATCATCTTTTTTTAACTTCCTATCTTTGCCTCTATAAACTCGTCCAAACCGTTGAAGTAAAGCATCAAGCGGAGCAGGTTCGGTTACTATTAAATCATAATCAATATCTAAACTTACCTCAATTGCTTGTGTTCCAACTAATAGTTGAGGTTTAGTTTCTGATTGTATTGATTTCTCCTTTTGTGTTCTATCTCTTCCATTAAATCCGCTATGTAGCAATATCTTATCTGCACACTCTATATCTTCATACATCTCTTGTGCTTTTGCAACAGTATTACAAACTACTAAAACAGTTTTTTCGTTATCAATTTTTTCTTGAATAAAATCTTTCTGTTCCTCTATAGTTGATTCAAGTAGTTTTACCTTATGTCTTTGAATGCTATCTATTAGCTTTTTATCGGGTCTAATCTCTTGTTCTATTTTTAAAGTTGCTTTAATATGCTCTTGCATAAATGACGGCATTGTTGCAGTCATAATAAAAACTTTTACTTCTAGCTTATCTATAAGCCACTCTATAAAAAAGAGCATTCGCCTAAAAAGTTCTCTATCATAAATATGAATCTCATCAAAAATAAGATAAGCTCCCGCTAATTCTGTTAAACCCTTTTCAAACCCTTTTACCCCAAAAGCCCATTTTAAAATCTGAAAAGGAGTTACCACTTTAAAAGGTTTGATAATCTTTTTGTTAATATCAATCAAATCTTTTAGACTTTGCCCATCTTTTTTTTCATAATACTCATCTATAAAAAACTTAGCCTTTCCATGTAAAAGTCCAACAAGCTCTTCATTTCCAAAACCATTTTCACTGCTAGATACTCTTTTTGTCATAGCATTTATTGAAGCAGTAAATGGTAAAATATAAAAAGCTCTACCTTGTCTATTTTGTAGTTGAGTCTGTAACCACCCTAAACTACTCTCTGTTTTACCTTGCCCTGTCGGAGCAATTAAAAGAGCATTTCCTTTTGTATTCCAAGAGACTATTTGATGATGATATGGTTTATATTTTGTATTATGTAAAAAATCAAAATTATTCTCTTTTATAATAGGAATATTTTTGATACCTGCTGAAGCATTATGGTCACAAATGGAAAGTGTTGCAGATAAAAAAATATTTTGAAATTTTTCTATCTCAGAAATTTTTTTCTTAGCTCTTCTTGAAGTCCATTTTTTAATAATGTCTGACAAATCCTGTTTTTCACATTTTTCCAACTTTATATTATAACTTAACAAAAACTCTTTTACCCAATTACAGTTTAACTCTTTTAATTCTTTTTCAATCCATCTGTCTTGATAATATTTTTTATTATTTTCATACTCTTTTAATAACTCTTTAATTTTTTTAAAGTTCTTATGATGAGCCAATATTGCATTAATTATTATCTCATTATCTGTGTAGTTTTTGGCAATAATAGCACTGATAACTTCATGTCTGAATCTATATTTTTCACCCCCTCTCATTAATTCTTGAAAACCATTTGTGCCTTTTCCTATATCATGAAAAACAATTGATGTTTTTAAATCCTCCCAAAATGTATCTATTTTATAAAGCTTTTTTAATATAGGTAAAGCTGTTTTCAATTCTTTTGCAACATTCAGTAAATCATCTGTATGTTCTTTTAAACTTAAACCATCAGATTTAGCTAACATAAATTCCTCATTAAAATGGAACTGTTTAACTCTTCATCAAACAAAGCTTCTGCACTAATTTCGTTATAAAATTTCTTAAACTTCCAATTTTTAATATCAAATTTCTCTTTAATATTTTTTGGTTCATATAAAAACTTGCCTAATCCGTCATTTATTAAAAACGGTTGAACCTCTTTTGGTTCTCTTATCAAATTGCTATAATCAAAATATTTAGGCATAGCATATATTTCACCTGAACTTTTAAACTCATTAAAAGGAACAACGGTTCCATTTAAGAGCAAACTATTTGATTTTATTACTTCTATTTCTTTTACCTCTACCACCCTAGCCAAATCTCCGCTTCTGCCTAAAAGCAACTGAAAAACAGGAGCTTTAAAAGCATTTGCTATCTTTTCATCTTCAAAATAGAGTGTCAAATAGCAGTCATAAAGTATCTCTCGTCTAAATGTCGGGTCTTGAACTACATTTTTATTATTGACAGAGTTACCCTTTTTTTCAAATTTATAAATTGTCTCTAAATCAACATAAGAAGAGAGGTATCGAAAAATATAAGAGAATCTAAAATTAATTAACTTATCATCTCCGGTAGCCGAAGCAACTATTCCCGCAATAGTTGTATAAGGCACTGCTTTTATGCTTAATTGGTTAGAACTTATAAAATTCGGATACCTAAAACTTGCTGTTTGAGCCGTAATAAGCACACGATATAGTTTCATTTTAAATTATCACCGTATCTAAAATTTTAGTAAAGTCATCAATAGTTTTGTTGATACTTCCTTTGTGTATTTTTATACCCTCTATTTCATCATCTATCAGTGATAAACTCACTTCATCCATAAATCCAGTTGCTTTACCTATATATACATCGCTTCTAAAATACTCTTTATTATCAACAATAGCCTCTCTTAATGCCTCTATAGATAAAGTAGCTCTCCCATCCTCTTCTACTGCGATATTATCAAAGATATTATTACCGCCTTTTAGGACTGCCAAGATGATAAAATCAGGTGTTACACTATTATAGTTTGTAGTTAATCTTGCTCCACCGCTAATTTTTTTTAGTGCCAAAATTGTATCTTTTGCTCTTTCTCTTCTGATACTATTATCCAATCTTGCTCTTTTTATATTTGGGTTAATTAAATCATCTACTTCACTACCATTTTCTAAAACTTTATTATAAGTTATATCTGTAACATTTTTAAATCCCGAGCGGTTTACTTTAGTAAATGTTCCTACCTGATCTAAATCTAACGAAAACATACCCTTTAATACAGTAGAGTAAAATTGTTTCTCATAAGGCACAGCATCTCCATCTTGTCTTGCCATTGTAGAAAATTCATTCAAAGCTTTTTTATCAATCGAAGTAACCGAAGTTAAAATAGAATTTTTTAGCGGGCTGACCCTAGTAACTGTAACATCAACTTTTTTAGGTTTTCCTTTTTTATCTTTTACAACTTCTCCATTTTTATCTTTGACTTCATCTTTACTAGCTCTCATATAACCAAAAATATCATCATCTGCATACTCTAAAGGATTAGCTTCTGTAAAAGCCACTTTTTTATCTCTTGTTATAGGACTCAATTTCCATCCATTTAAACCTAAAGTTTCTCGCCACCAATACCTCCAAGCCTGACCTGATACAACCGCATACATCCGTCCATTTTTAAAAACCTTTTTTACTGCACTTGTATTTTCCATACCCTGAGTATTGGTAGCATCACTTCCCCAATTATTCAAGCTTGCACCATCAACATCTATTAAAACAGCTCCATGCACAAAGTAGTTTTTAACATTATCGCTTTGAATTTTATCTGCAATATTACTCATCATCATCTCCTTGATTTAAATTTTCAATATCTTCTTCTTTTAAGTTCATTTTTTCATACAATGCAATTAACAAAATATCTTTAGTTTCATTCCAGCTTTCTCCGCTAGGTAAAATATATAAAACCATATCATCAACAGTAAACAAAGGTTCTTCAGATTTAGATAAAAACTTTTTCATCAAAATTCTTAAGTTTTCCCTAAACTCTGTCTGTGACTTGGTCATTTCTATCGGTCTGACTACTTTTTTATAAAAAGTTTTATCATCTTCATTAAAAAGCTGTAAGTTATCAGCAACTTTTTTAATAACATTCAACCTCTCTTCTCTCATCTCTTTTATCTCCTTTAAGTAAATTTTTGTCAAATTCCAACTTGCTTTATTCTTCTTTAAAAAACCAAGTATGGATTTTCCTTGTATAAAGCTATTAATCAGCGGATTAAAATATTTTATAGTTGCCTTATAATTTTTATTATTAATTATCTCATCTTCAAACTTTACTTTTTTTCCGCTCTCTTTTCTCTCTTTAGAAGCATACTTAAAAATAAGATAATTCCATTCATCCTTTTCTTTGGTAGGCAGTTCATCTTTAAAAAATTTAGGAGCTACTTTATGAATAAACCTAATCTGTTTTTCATAAATATGCACTAATTCTATCTTTGTATTTCTATCAACATTTGAAATCAAATAAAATGTAACATCACCAAACAGCTCTTCTTCTTGAAGCTCTTCAATAGTATTGTATATAAAATTTTCAAAAATATTAATTTTGCTATCAGGCAATATATCTGTATCTTTAACAATATTAGATTTAAACATTTCAATATTTTCTTCTGACCAAAAAGCATTTATTTCTTTATTATTACTAATAGCAAAAGCTTTTCCCCAATCAACTTTTCTCATATTAATTGGACTAAAAAACAGCGATGTCACACACGCCTTACACATCAATAAATTTCCGTAAAAAAAAGATGTAAAATTTACATTCTTATTTCCAGTTGTTAGCGGAAATATCATCTTTTCAACATTTGATAAATTATCTTTTTTCCCGCAACTTATACAGTAACCGTTATAATTTTGACTCATTAAATTTTCAAAATACTCCATTGCATTTTTATATCTTTTATTTAAATCATTTTTACTCGAATTGTGTGTAAACTTTGAATTATCAGAAAATATCTGATTTAAAGTTTTTGCTGTTTTATATACATACTTTGTAAAGAGTTTCTCAATATACCGTTTTAACTCTTCTTTATTTTCAAATTTATCTTTTTTACAAAACTCTATCACTCCCAAACGCCCAATTTCAACCAATGGGTCTCCGACAGATTTTGAAAAATCTAAAAGCATCTTTCATCTCCATTTGTATTTATTGACTTTTTAATCATCCAATCCCTTTACCAACTTCTTAATCCCAAAAAAAATCTTCATCCATATTATTATACCTATTAACTGCATCAATCCAATCATTTTTATTCTCTTTGATTATATCATTTAACATTTTCAAATCTTCTTTAGAAATTAAATTCAAATTTTGCATAAAAGTGTAAAATTTTTTTATGCTTGCTATATTCTCTTTTATACTGTTTTCACTTGACCAAATAGCTTTTTTTACAAACCAATAGCCTAAAAAATCATCTACCATTTTGATTCCGTCTTCTGCTTGACACAACTCTATATCTTCCTCACTGTCGTTTTTTTCTTGGTGTACAAGATATACATTTAGAAAAAAATCTATATTAGAAGTATGTTTATCAATAGTTTTTTCTGATAAACTGCTTCTTTTCATCCAGTCTGCAAAGTTGTAAATTAGGTTATTGTTTCTCTTGTGTATAGATTTTACTGCATCATCATAACTGCTCATAATTTCTGACCTTTGTCAATCTCTTTTTTTAATAAATCACTCGCTTTTGAATAAAGCACCAAATCAATAGGCAAATCTAAATCTTTTAAAATTAAATATTTAAAAAACTGCACCTTTGCCTTTTTAAAACTCTCTAAACTCATCTCTTTAAGCACAGCAATATCAAAATCGCCACCCCTTTTAGACTCATCTGCCCTGCTGCCAAACAGAATTAATTTGGCATCTCCAAAAGCAACTTTTGAAGCTTTTTTAATCTCATCTTTAAGGTAAGCTGATACTCTCATCATATCTCCTCGCAAACTCAAACACCTTTAACACAACTTCTTGCATATAATCAAAACTATCTACACAATACTTTAAATCCTTAAGAGCCTCTTCTAACTCATCTGGATAATCATGCTCTAATTCATTTCTAACATTTCTAAACTCTATCCACTTATCTAAAGAGATTATCTCTTCTTTCTCAATAAGCGTTAAAACTTCACTCATCTTCGTGTAACTAATCCCTGCCGTATCAAGAAGAACCCTAAAAACTTTTGCACCTAGAAAATCCTGCAAAGAAGCAAATCTTTTCAAATAAGCATCTAAAACAGCTTTGTATTCAACTGCAAGTTTTTCATACTCTGCAATAGTAAACTTAAAATCACTTCGCTCAATAAACTCTTTATACTCTTTTAAAGCTAAATAGTGTTTAGAAACTTTTTGAAGTTGTTTTTTTAATATACTCATATGCTGCACTCCATTAAAAAGTTTTTTATCATCTCTTACCCCAATCCTCATACCTCAAATCAAACACTTTATCTTCGCTGTAACACTCAATAGAATATGGAAATCCAAGCAGCATATATTTTTCTTTAACTTCTTCAAAAGATATTTCCATTTTTTCCAGTAAGTTCTTTTGGTATTTATCATTTCAACCCCTTTGCCACGCAAAACCCGGCTCCAAAGCTGTTTTTTTCTCCCATACCTGCGCCAAGAGCCACGAAAGCCAGTTTTTGAGAAATTTCGTCTTCGTTTGGAATTATTTTAAATTTATTGCCAAAGAGCCTGGCTTTTTGCTTGTTTTTGGTTATAAAAACACTTTGCGGAACTCTGTTTTTTAATTCGAGAACTTGTATAAAGTTTTTTTCGCCGCTCAACTCTTTGCCGTAAAAGCTTTTATACTTTTTTTCTAAATTGTCTTGCAACTGCTTTATAAGCTTTAAAACATCACCGTCTTTTTGCACACTCCAATAAAGCCCCCGTTTTACGGTTATAACAACGGGGGTTTGGCTATACAGCTCTTTAATAAAAAACTGCTTTATATCTTTTTTAACAGTTTCTATAACCAAAAATACCGGATTATTAATATTTTGCCGTAAAGCCTCTTGCATAACTTCTATAAATTCGCCGTCAAGCGAGCGGAGAGTAAAAGAATAAACCTTATCTTTTTTATAAACCTTATCCTTTTCCAGCGGATAAAAAGAGTCAAAAACATAATGTTTAAACGCCTTAGAAGAGTGCAGAGTTTTATAATTATCTGTTTGCATCATCGAGTAGCTTATATATTTAGAAATCGCATCATAACTATCTTTAAAATTTAAATCCCTTTTCAAATATGCCTTGCATCTGAGTTCAAATATTTTCATTGTAAACCTTAAAAATTTTTACTCACATTATACCACAAGGAAACGACAAATATTGACTAGCAGAGAGTAATTTTAAAATTGGCATAATTTTTTTTTGACAAAACAGAATTTCATTTGAGTATGCATTTTGCATACGGCTTGTTAATAAACTTTTATCACCATAACTTTGGCTGAATTTACATAATCTTGCAACTTTAAAGCCTGTTTATGGTATATCCTTATCAAGCAAATCATTTACTTTTTGCATTAATTTGACATTATCTTCTATTTTTTCACTGCCCAGATTTTTATTTGCCCTATCGTATAATTCTTTATTTTCCGTTCTAATAATATCTAACTCTTTTTGAAACTCATTTAATATATCTTGATTGTCTAAACCGTTAGAAAGCATACTAGAAACAGCAGAGGCAAGTGCTTTTGTCTGTATATCTTCTAAGGCTTTTTGGCTCTCTTTTATCATTTTTTGACGCTCTTCTTCCGATATTGGTTCGCTCTCTTCAGAAGGCTCTAATAGATACTCCAACAACTCTCCAAACGACTTAAAACGTATTGCGCCGGGAAGCTTGTTGCCAAACCACCAAGCTTCCCACTCTTCTTTAAATTTAACTTTGGGGTTTAATAGCAATACATCCCCTTCTAAAGTATCGCTAATTTGCAATGCCGTTTTTAAATATCTCTCTCTTATCCTGCAACTGTCTTGCTCTTTGCCATAAACAAAATACTCTTCATCGCTAGTCTCTTCATAACCTTCGGCACCCTCTTGCCAAATATCTGCCCACTCTTTATTAAGCGTATAAAACCAATCTATATTTTCTACCGGTAAAAGATTGGTAAATTTATCAGGCAGCAAAAGTCCATTGCTGTATTTTAAAAACTCTACATAACTTGGAGGCAATTTTATATTTAATCTATCTTCTGCTTCTTTTATTGCTTTATCGCTAACAGGTTTATTAACAATATCACCCTCTTTATATACCTTTGCCAATTGCTCAGAATACGGCTCTGCCCAATCGCCATACTCCACAGGATACTCTTTAGAAATTTTTTTATACTCAGTTATTAATTCATCCAGATACCTATTTGTCATATTGCTCCTTTTATATAAAGTATAACATATTTTCCTCAAACAAAAAAAGATATAATGATAAAAAAATATATCGACACACCTGAAACTTTGCCCTATTACAATAAAGCTTTTAAAAAATACACAGGAAACTAAAGAAAAAGAGTATTTCTAAAACGGCTATAAATTAGAATGTGAAAGGTTTAAAACAATTTACAATGAAAAATCAAGAAGAGACAAACAGTAATTCTAAAATACAAATCCTCCCCAAAGGCTCGGCTATTTATATTACCGTTCCAAACGGCGAATCGGACGGAATAGACCAGATTATGGGTTTTTTTATTATAGTTTTTTTATATGTATCGATTGACGGTTTTGCAGATATATTTAATGTTATAAATTTAATTAAAATAGTGTTATCGGGCTATTTCTTATACCGAATATATAGAAGAGCGCTTCCTGAAAAATTAATTTTAACTAAAGACACCCTTACAATCGATACCGGAATGCCGCCTCTTAATACCGGCAAAAGCCTGTTTAATCCCAATTATTACTTAAAAACAATGTATGCACGGCGAAATATTATAAAGTTAAACAAAGAAGAGATAAAAACCATTAAATTAAGGCAATCTTTTGATTTTAAATTAAGACTTACGGCAGAAAAAAATTCCAGAATTTACGAATTTGCTTCATTTGTTTCAGATGCCGAAAAAAAGCGGCTGTTTAAATATTAGACTTGTTGCGATATAAGGATGCACCATAAACTTTACATATTTGTTCATATACAAGGCAAGACGACGCAGGACTAGCTGGAGCTAATTCAAGGAGTCTTAACGCAGGATATGAGCAAATATGTAAAGCCCGTAGGGTAGGCTTTAAAGAAGCAATCTTGCACAAAATTTTTTATCACCATAGCTTTTGGCTATGCATCAAAAAAAGTTTTGCACAATCTCACTTCTTTAAAGCCTATTTATGGTGTATCCTTATATCGCAACAAGTCTATTTAAAAGAGTATTATTTTCCGGTTGAAAAATAGATTTTAATTTAACCTCTTTTTAAAAACTTTACCGAATCTTCATCATCCATAGCCCAAAACACCAAGCCAAAAGGCTTAGCTTTAATCATCAGCCCCATCTCTTTAATACCCCAAAAGTCCATTCTCTCTTGTGTATCGATTATATCTTCTACTACCCCTTTTGTTTTGCCGTTTTCTATTAAAACAACCGATTTTAGCAAATAAGCCGTTAGAGTATTTCATTTTTTAATTTTATTCTAACTTTCATTAAGGCAAAGCCAAGCAGGTTTAAGCCTCTCCATTTATAGGGGTCTTGTGCATCTTTATCTTTTTCATCAAGCCCAATGCCCCAAATTGTATCTTTTGGACTGGCTTCTGCAAGAACTCTGTTTGAAGTTGTTAAAAGAAAATCTTTTAGCTTAGGGTTTTGGCTAAATTTTAACAAATTCCCCTGCACGACTATATCAAAACGCTTCTGTTCCCAAAGCTTTTCGTTAAAATTTTTAACCCCTCTGCCAAACTCTTTTGCCTCTGCAGGATGCTTTGCTTGTAAAATCTTTTCAAAACTCTCCATATCGCCAAAAAGTTTAGCCTTTTTAGCCATCATAAAATGCTCTGCTGTTAAATATAGCCTATCTTCAAACTCAAAAGGCGCTTCATACCACTGGCTTAAACACGCCTTACTTACCTCATCACCCCGCTCTTTATGGCTCCAAAAGAAGAGATACTTTATGCGTTTGGCACTGCTGCAATAATTTAAAAGCTCTTTTAGTGTAAATATATTCATAGCTAGTTCCAAATTGTAACTTCATCTATTAGTTTAACAAAATTTTATACATATTTCTAATATTGCAATATTTTTATGCTTAAATTTTATTTATTTGGTATAATTTTATAAAAAAGGAGCTGTGTTGTTACCGGATTTAAGCAGTGTAAAATGGAGTATAGACGATAAAAATAAAATAATGACTATTGATGATATTACTTTTCCAATAAAAGCAAATGATTATATTGGCAAGAGTGAGCCAAAATATGTTAAACCGAAAGAGAACCCCTTATTAAATATGCTTAATTATCTTTATTGGATACTTTTTGTAATTACAATTTTTGTAGAGAAAAATGAAGATTTTGGTTTTTTTTTAACTTTAATTAATTTAACCTTTTTTGTAGTATTTAGTAGTCTTTTTTTTGCTTATAAAAATATATTTTTAAAAATAATATTTTTTTTATTAACTTCATTTATGGTATTTGTGAATATTGGAATAGTGTCTCAAGGTAGGTGGGATAAAAATTTTGCAGAAACTTTTTTTGTAGTTATTTTTATGGTATCAATGTTAATAATTGCTAAAGTAGCAACCTCTATGAATAGAAAAATCGAAAAAAATCATAAAAAACAAGAAAAAGAGTATTATGAAAGTGATAGTTACAGAAAAGAGTATTATGATAAAATAATTAAGCCATATCTTTTATATGAATATTTAAAAAAGAAGATACCAATTTATTCTGAGCTTAAAGATAACCAAGAGTTGATAGAAAGCGATAATTTTAAATCAGACAATATAGATGTGCTTATGTCTAAAATATATGTAAAAGCATTTTTATTAGATGCAACCGCTATTGTAATAAATCAAAACAATATTTCAAACGAAGTAAACGGACATGTAAATGGATATGTCAATACCACGCCTAATGGACAGGTATATGGTTCAACTAAGGGGAAAATAGAAACCAAAACGACCCATTTTGCTAATGTCTCTTTTGTTAGAAATAAAGAAAGGTAAAAAATGAAAAAAGTTTTATTTGTTATCCTAATTCTTAAAAGTTTTTTAATTGCAGATGTTTCGGTTAAATATCTAAAAACTGAAAACCCTGCTGGAGGAATGGGAACTTGGACAACAATATATTCTGTCATAAAAGATGGTAAAAAATGTATCTATGAATTTAGCGCCGGTGTTTATAGCGGAACGGTTTACAACCGATGCACTAAAAAAACGCACGAATTTAAAGTCAGACCCGAGAGAGATTATGCCAAACCGTATAAATACAAAAAAAGAAACTATATAGACCCTTTTATTTACCATATGGCTTATATTATGATGAGCAACGACAAAAAAAGAGAAGCTAAAGATAAAACAATTACATCAAGCAAAAACAGCAAGGGGAAAACCATATACTGCTCAAAAGAGTTTAAAATGTGCAAAACCGAAAAAGAGGTTATAGATTTTATTAATTACAAACAAAATAAATAAAAATCCTACCCCAAAGGGGCAGGTATTGAAAACCCCTTGAAGGGGATACTTTGCCTGCCACCTAAAAGGTGTCAGGGTGGTTGCTAACTTTTCTAATTTAAAACAGTCCTCTTTGCTGT
>JALWKP010000105.1 GCA_027081355.1 Campylobacteraceae bacterium | reverse complement strand
CAAGCTCAGGGCGAAAAGGCTGTAAATAGCCATATATTTGAAAATATGCATAAAGGGAGTGAAATAGCTCTGGTTTTTGTTATGCTTTTTGCGCTTATTTTGTTTGTTAGAACTTTGCAGAAAGAACTTAAGTAAGCCTTCGGCTTACTGCTTAGAGCGAAGAGCGCAGAGCATAGAGCCAAAAGTGCGGCTTGCGCCGCGTTTTGAAAAAGCTTAGAGCTAAGAGCCTAGAGCTCAGAGCTAGCGGTGCGGCTGCGCCGCGTTTAATATTTGCGGTTTTGCCGCTTAAAAAAAGGCGAAGCCAACTTTGTTAGCTCTTAGCTCTAAGCTCCATCTTATCACAGAAAGGGTTTTATGAAGCAAGAGCATCCGTTTAAACCGATAATTTTTAAAGGGAGCAAAACGCTTATTTTGGGGTCGTTTCCTAGTCTTAAATCGTTTGAAAACAGTTTTTATTATGCTCATCCTAAAAATCAGTTTTGGAAAATTTTAAGCGCAATTAGCGGATACCCTGCAAATTTGCGGGACCAGAGGGTTTGGCTTTTAAAGCAGTGCAATTTGGCGCTTTGGGATATGGTGCAAAGCTGCAAGCGGCAAAATTCGGCTGATAGCAATTTAAAAGATATTGTTCCAAACGATATTAGAGCTTTGCTTCAAAATTATCCAAATATAAAGCAGATTGCTTTTACAAGCCGTTTGGCGCAAAAAATTTATAAGCAGTATTTTAAAGATTTGGAAATTAAAACCTTTTATCTGCCGTCGCCTTCGCCTGCTTATGCAGCAATGAGTTTTGAAAAGAAAGTGCAAATTTACAAAGAACTTTTAGGAGATTGTAAATGATATGGGCAGTCGGGGATATTCAAGGGTGCTATACCCATTTTAGAGAACTTTTAGAAAAAATAAATTTCAATCCGCAAAAAGATACCCTTTGGCTTGTGGGCGATTTGGTAAACAGAGGCAAAGAGAGCTTGGAGACTTTAGAGTATGTTTACTCGATTAAAGATAGTGTTCAAGTTGTTTTGGGCAACCACGATATTGGTTTAATAGCTGCGTATTTTGGAATTAAAAAAAGCAATCCGACAATTGAGCCTATTTTAAAATCTAAAAATTGTGATACGCTTTTAAACTGGCTTATAAAACAGCCCTTTATTCATATAGATTATAATTTGGGCTACGCTATGGCACATGCAGGTGTTGCGCCCAATTTAGAACTGGGTGCGGCAAAACATTATAGCGATATTTTGCAAAAAAGACTGCAGGGCAAAGATGCCAAAGAGTGGCTAAAAGCTATGCTTAAAAAAGACAGCGCTTATTTTGATTCAAGCGGTTCTAACCTCGATTTAGAGCGCTATATTTTAAGTTCGTTTACAAGAATGCGCTACTGCTACAAAGACGGACATTTAGATTTTAAACAAAAAGGTTCGCCAAAAGAGCTTAAAAACAAAGAACTTTACCCTTGGTTTGACTGCCCTGTAAAAGTAGAAAAAGAGTTAAAAATAGTTTTTGGACACTGGTCAACTTTAGGCTTTGTAAACAGAGAAGACATTTTAGCAATAGACACGGGCTGCATTTGGAACGGCAAATTAACAGCCGTTTCACTGCCTGAGGAAGAGGCGGTATCGGTTAATTGCACAAGGGGTTTGGCGCCTAAAGCGGAAGATTGAATGTTATTAAGTTAAGCTTTTTATTAATTAAAATCTTCAATACGCATCCCAAAGCCGGAGCTTTGGGACGAGAGCAAATTATTAACCATTAACCATCAGCTATCAACCATTAACCAATCTAAAAATTCTCCGAAATCATAAATGCCAACTCAAGCGCTTGGTTGGCGTTTAAGCGCGGGTCGCATTGGGTGTGGTATCTGCTTGATAAATCATCTACGGTAATGTGGCAGCTGGCACTTCCGGTGCACTCTGTTACATTTTCGCCTGTCATTTCCAAATGCACGCCTGCGGCTACGGTGCCGTGTTCTTGGTGGATTTTAAAAAAGCTTTTAACTTCTGATAAAATATTATCAAATTCTCTGGTTTTAAATCCGGTTGAGCTTTTTTCGACATTGCCGTGCATAGGGTCTATTGTCCAAACCACATTTAACTTGGCATCGGTAACGGCTTTTAAAAGCGGCGGGTAAAGCTCTTCTATTTTATCTGCGCCCATTCTGACAATTAAATTCAGTTTGCCCTCTTCGTTATTTGGGTTTAAAACTTTAACAAGCTCTGTCAATTCGTCAGGCTTCATAGAAGGTCCCACTTTGCACCCAATAGGGTTGTGAATGCCTCTAAAATATTCAATATGCGCACCGTTTAAATCGCGCGTTCTATCGCCTATCCAGAGCATATGCGCAGAGGTGTTATACCAGTTTCCGGTAATGCTGTCGGTTCTAGTCAGCGCCTCTTCGTAATTTAAAAGAAGCGCTTCGTGTGAGGTAAAAAGCGTTGTCTGCTTAAGCTGAGGCGTGTTTTTTGGCGTAAGCCCCGCAGCTTTTAAAAAGTTCATAGCTTTATCGATTTGACAGCTAATTTCTTCGTATTTTTGCCCGATTGGATGGTTTTTAATAAAGTCTAAATTCCATCTGTGCACTTGGGTTAAATCTGCCAAACCGCCGCGTGAAAATGCGCGAAGCAGGTTCATAGTTGCTGCAGACTGGTTGTAAGCCCTTAGCATTCTATATGGGTCTGCTTCTCTGGCTTCGGGTGTAAATTTAATACTGTTTACAATATCGCCTCGGTAACTTGGCAGTTTTACCCCGTCGCGCTCTTCAAAATCGCTGCTTCTGGGTTTTGCAAACTGCCCCGCAACACGCCCGATTTTAACTACGCTTTTGCCGCTAGAGTATGCAACTACTACCGACATTTGCAAAATAAGTTTAAAGAGGTTTTTTATAACACCTGCATTGAATGCGCTAAAACTCTCGGCACAGTCGCCCCCTTGCACAATAAACGCTTCTCCGCGCCCGGCTTTTGCAAGCTGCTCTTTTAAATTTCTAGCCTCGCCTGCAAAAATTAAGGGCGGGTATCTTTTTAATTCCGCTTCTACCTTTTTTAACAGCTCTTTATCTTTATATTCCGGCTGCTGCTTTATTGGAAAATTTCTCCAAGAATCAGGACTCCAGCTCATAATTTATCCTTATGCTAAAATTTCGTGATTATATCTAAAATAAGTTTTAAGTTGGAAGTTTGAAGGATACATTAAAAATTTTATATCAAAGTATTGGCTTAATAACAATACACCAAACTTCAAACTTCCAACTTCCAACTTAAAACTTACTCCAACAGCCCCTTGCCAAGCTCAACCAGCTCATTTACTTTATGAAAATGGTATGTTTTGTATCCGCAGGTTTTTGGCTCTAGCAGAAAAATTTTTTTATTTACCTGCTCTTTTATCAGCTTTGTCTGGTTATAAATTAACAGCCTCATCGATTTTTCAAACATTTCTAAAACATTTGCGGTTTTTAAAAAGTTATCGGGCATATCCTTTTCAAAAGAGTTAAATCCTAGCACATCTACGGCTAAAATCGTATCGTAACTTGCTTCTTTTAACCCCAGGTTTTCGCATAAAAAACCGTCTGCGTATATTTTGCCGTTTATCTCTTTTTCGCTAAATATACCAGGTATTGCCATTGTTGCCAAAAGAGCGTCTTTTATTAAAATATCATCGCTTGCGCTAAAAACCTTTTTTTCTCCATTTAAAAGATTTGTTGCAATTACCTTTAAAGGAATTTCGCAATCTGTCATTTTTTTAGCGCCGAAAATCGAGATAAAAATCTTTTCTATTTTAGAACTTTCAACAATAGAGTTGCCGCTAAAAGAAAACTTTATCCATTTTGCGGCATTGCTAAAGCGGTTTAATATATCCATTATATCGTTAGGTTTTAAGCCGGCTGCAAAACAGGCGCCAATTATGCCGCCCATACTTGTGCCTATAATTTCGGCAGGCTTTAAGCTGTTTGCCTCTAAATCTTCCAAAACTCCCAAATGTGCAATGCCAAGCGCCCCGCCTCCGGATAAAATTAAACTAAAATCACTCTTTTTTAAACTCTTTATCATATTTTAAACTCCTAATAAGTATTATTATATCGCTTTTAAAGTAAAATATTTCAAAAAATTTAGGAATAGATATTGATAAGAGAGTTTTTTAAAAAAGTCAGCACCAACAACCCGAAATTTAATGATTTTTTAGATAAATACAATTTGCCCAAAGCATATTTTGCAATAAACCGCCGTGCGGTTACAAAAGGCTTGCTGGTAGGGCTTTTTTGGGGGTTTATACCTATGCCGTTTCAAATGCTGGGGGTAATTATTACAACCCCTTTAATGCGTTTTAATGTTATCATCGGGCTTGCGACGGTTTGGCTTAGCAACCCTGTTACTTATCCTCCGCTTTGGTATTTAGAATACAAAACGGGCAATCTGATGCTTGGCAAACCCGGAATAGAAAATGTTGAACTTACAATGAGCTGGTTTCAAAACCATTGGGATGATATTGTAGTGCCCCTTTATGTCGGAACCGCTTTCTACTCGACTGTTGTATCGTATCTGATATATCTGCTTGTAAATTGGTTATGGGTTAAGTCGGTTCATAAAGCTAAGAGAGCTAAGAGCTAATTGGACGGCTGCGCCGTATTTTTTAAAAATAATACCGCATTAAATAACCCTTATCTTTCCGCAAGGATATATATGTTTAAAATAGATGACCCGATAAATAATTATAAAAATATCGCCCACGCTTTTTTTATAAGCTTGGCTATATCTATTGCCGAGCCATCTACCATTATGCCGCTTATGGTGCATCATTTTACTCAAAGCGCTGTAATTATAGGGATATTTGCTTCTCTTCTTCGCGGAGGCGCTATTGTAATTCAATTATATGCATCTTTTCATGCGCAAACTTATAAGAGGGTAATTCCTTATCTTCGCAAAGCGTTTTTATTTCGGGTTTTAAGCTGGTTTAGCATTGGGCTTGCGATATATTTAATCGGTGATAAGAATAGAGAGCTTACTCTGTTTTTTATAGGTTTGGGGCTTTTCTTTTTCTCTTTTATTGCAGGTTTTGGAGCAATTTATTTTAAGGAGCTTCAGGCAAAACTTTTTAGCAAAGCTTATCGCGGTAAGATTATGGCAAACCGTAATATCGCCGGTTCTATCGCCTCTATAATCAGCGGAGGAGTGGCGGGATATGTGCTGAAAAATTATCCTCCGCCTTTAAGTTATGCTTATCTTTTTATGGTAAGCAGCGCGATAATGGCAATAGGGTTTGCAATTTTTAGCACAATTAACGAACCGCCCAAAGAGAATGTGTCGAAAAAAGAGAAAAGTTTTAAAGAGTTTATTAAAAATTCTAACAATTTACTTAAAAAAGACAGACGTTTAAAGAGGCAAATTTTAGCACTTTTTTTAAGTTACGGATACCTTTTGGCGATGCCGTTTGTAATTTTAAAAGCAAAAAGCAGTTTTGAGCTTTCCGGCTGGCTGGTCGGCGGATTTATCTCTATACAGATGATAGGCAGTATTATCGGCAGCAGCTTGCTTTGGCGCCGAATAAGCGATTACGAAAAGATGCTTTCTATTGCTTTTATTACAGTTATTGCAGCTTATGTTACAGCGATTTTGAGCAACAGTTTGTATGCTTACTTTGCAATCTTTTTGCTGTTTGGGGTTGCAAAAGACGGTTTTAGCATAGCAGGAATGAATTTGGTTATAGAAATAGCTCCCGAAGACAAGCGCCCAATCTACACCGCTTTGCAGACAAACTTAAGCTCTTTTGGCTTATTTTTTCCTATTTTAGGCGGATATTTACTTAAAATTTTTGCTTCTTATAATCTTGTTTATATTTTAAGCATAGCAATTTTATTAGCAGGATTAATAATTAGTTTAAAGAAACCGCTGCAAAATAGTAAGTCCAAATCAAGGCATTATAAAATATCATAAATCAAAAAACTTCTCTATTGCATTACTGCTAAAGCCAAATCCTGATTTTAGATATAATACGCTTTAAATTTTAAAACAAGGTAAAGATGTATGCAAAAAACAATACTGTTTGATTTAGACGGCACTTTGATTGATTCTACCGAAGCGATTTTAGAGAGTTTTAAAAGAAGTTTTGAATATTTTGGCAAAGAGGTTCCAAAAGAGGCGGATATTTTGGTTCAGATTGGGCATCCGCTTTTTGATATGTTTGTTAATTTGGGGGTATCAAAAGATAAAGCGGGTGAATTTGTAACAGTTTATAAAGAGAATTACAGAAAAATTCATACTCAAAAAACCGTGCTTTTGCCAAAAGCTAAAGAGGCGGTAGAGCTGGCATATAAAAGCGGCGCTAAATTGGGGGTGGTTACTACAAAAACGGCTAAATATTCTGTTGAGCTTTTGGAGCATTTTGGAATTTATAACTATTTTGGCTGTTTGATAGGCAGCGAAGATGTTCAAAATCACAAACCGCATCCGGAGCCTATTTTAAAAGCTTTAAATATTTTAAATGTAACGGGCAGTAACAGTGCTTATATGACAGGGGATACCTGCATGGATATGATAGCAGCTAAAAATGCCGGCATCGAGGGGATTGCGGTGGAATTTAAATATACACATATTGAGCAGTTGAAAAAGTGTGCAAATATTATAAAAAGTGGTGTTTTTGAAGCAGTGGAATATATTTTAAATAATTAAATCTTACTGGCAAGTATAATTTAAGTTCAATTTATTACAATAAGCTAACTTAAACTTAATAGGAGAAGCGATGATAGAGATTAGATGGCACTCTCGTGCGGGACAAGGTGCGGTGACAGGTGCAAAAGGTCTTGGCGATGTTGTTGCAAGAACCGGCAAAGAGGTGCAAGCGTTTGCAATTTACGGTTCGGCAAAAAGAGGTGCGGCTATGCGTGCTTACAATAGAATTGACGACAAGCCTATTATTACACACGAAAAATTTATGAGACCCGATTACGTGCTTGTAATCGACCCGGCTCTTGCATTTACCGATAAAATTACGGAAAATGACAAAGAGACTACAAAATATATTATTACAACACATTTGAGCAAAGATGAATTGATTGCTCAAATTCCTGAACTTCAAGATAAAAAAGACAGAGTATTCGTAGTGGATGCAATTCAAATATCACTGGATACAATCGGAAGATCTATGCCTAACACTCCGACGCTTGGCGCGCTTATGAAAGTTTCAGGTATGTATGATTTGGATTTCTTCTTAGATTCTATGAAAAGAGTTCTTGCTAAATTCCCTCAAAAAATTATTGATGCGAATATGGAAGCAATGACTAGAGCATATAACGAAGTTAATTAAAGGATTGGTATGAGTAAAGGTGTTTTAGCAACAGAAAAAAGAGGAATGAGAGAATTAGGCGCAGAAAAGGCTGTTGGCTGGGATGTGGTAACACAGGGAACACTGCTTTACCCTTTTGAAAGCGAATTAAAAGATGTCGCCCATATTAGACCAGAGGAGAGACCGTATTCGGATTTTAACTCTTATACTGCTACGGTTGCATCTTGGCGTGTTGTTAAGCCGGTATATAACAGAGATGTGTGTATCGACTGCCAAAACTGCTGGGTATGGTGTCCAGATACTTCTATTATCTCTCGCGATAAGCAGATGTTAGGAATCGATTACGATCACTGTAAAGGGTGCGGAGTGTGTGCAGAGGTTTGCCCGACAAACCCTAAATCTTTAATTATGTTTGCAGAGGCAGAAGAGATAGAAGATGCTCTTGCAAAATGGCCAGAGAAAAAAAAGAAAGCTAAATAAGAAAGGTTGCAATATGGCAGAAAAAGTAGAATTAAACGAAATTGAAGTTTGGGACGGCAACTACGCTGTATCTCAAGCGTTAAGACAAGCTCAAATCGATGTTGTTGCGGCTTATCCTATTACACCATCAACCCCTATTGTTGAAAATTACGGAAGTTATGTAGCAAATGGTTTAGTAGATGGCGAGTTTGTTATGGTAGAGAGCGAGCATGCGGCAATGAGTGCCTGCGTAGGTGCAGCAGCAGCCGGCGGAAGGGTGGCTACAGCTACTAGTTCGCAAGGGTTTATGCTGATGATAGAGGTTCTTTATCAGGCAAGCGGTATGAGAGTTCCTTTGGTTTTAACAGTTGTAAACCGTGCAGTTGCTTCTCCGCTGAATGTTCAGGGTGACCATGGCGATATGTATGCCGGTAGAGATAGCGGATGGGTGCAAATAGATGCATTTAATGCGCAAGAAGCTTATGATTTAACACTTTGCGCATTTAAAATCGGAGAAGATATGAGAGTGCGCCTTCCTGTTATGGTGCATCAAGACGGTTTCTTAACTTCACACACTGCGCAAAATGTCCGCCCGCTTCAAGATGAAGAGGCTTATAAATTTGTAGGCGATTATAAGCCGTATGAAGAGATGCTAGACTTTACAAAAGCGGTAACTTACGGTGCACAGACAGAAGAAAACTGGCATTTTGAGCATAAAGCAAAACAGCACAAAGCTCTGTTTGATTCGGCAAAAGTAATCGATGAGGTATTTGCAGAATTTAAAAAACTGACTGGACGCGAATATAAAAGAGTAGAAAGCTATATGATGGAAGATGCAGAAGTTGCTATTGTAGCTTTAGGTTCAAGCGTTGAAACTGTCAGATACGCAGCCGAGCAGCTTAGAGAAGAGGGAATCAAAGCGGGTGTTGTGGCTCCTAGATGCTTTAGACCATTCCCGTTTGATGAAATTAAAGAAGCTTTAGCAAATGTTAAATCGGTAGCAGTTCTTGACAGATCGGCTCCTATGGGTGCAATGGGCGCGCTGTTTAATGAAGTATCTTCTGCGCTTTATACACTTGAAAACAGACCGTTTGTTACAAATTATATTTACGGTTTGGGCGGTAGAGATTTCTCTATTGAGCAGGCAAAAACAATATTAAAAGAGCAAAAAGCAAATGCGGATGCGGATGATATTACAACAAATATCCAGCAATTTATCGGTGTTCGCGGTCCAAAACTTGGCTTTTTCGAAACTAAAAGGAGTTAATAATGGCAATTACATCAATTAAAAACTTAAAAGAGTTCTCAACAGTAAACGAGCGTTTTGAGGGGGCTCACCTGCTTTGCCCGGGCTGTGCGCACTCTATGATTGTTAGAGAACTTATGAATGCAACAGACGACAACTTGGTAATTGCAACAAATACAGGATGTTTAGAGGTTTCTACTGCTGTTTACCCATACACTTCTTGGGATACAAGCTGGATTCATATCGGCTTTGAAAACGCAGCTTCTGCAATCAGCGGGGCTGAAGCTATGTATAAAGCGCGCAAAAGAAAAGGAACTTTAAAAGACCCTGATGCGCCTGTAAAATTTGTTGCATTTGGAGGCGACGGCTCTACTTACGATATCGGTTTCCAATGGTTAAGCGGCGCTATTGAGAGAGGTCACGACTTTACTTATATCTGTTTAGATAATGAAAACTATGCAAATACCGGCGGTCAAAGAAGTTCTTCTACGCCAATTGGTGCGCACACTTCTACTGCTCAGGCAGGGCGTGTAAGTTACGGTAAAAAGCAGAAGAAAAAAGATATGATTGCAATTATGGCAGCTCACGGCGCGCCTTATGTTGCACAGCTTGCACCGAATAAATGGAAAATTATGGCAAAAGGTTTCCAAAAAGCGCTAGAGACTGAGGGTCCTTGCTTTATCAACACGGTTTCAGCGTGCACCACAGAGTGGAAATTTAACCCTAAAGATACAATCCATTTGACAGATTTAGCAACAGATACTTTAATGTTCCCTGTTTACGAAATTATTAACGGAACAGAATTAAATATTTTATACAGACCTAAAAATGTTCTTCCGGTAGAAGAGTATTTAGCTGCTCAAGGCAGATATAAACACTTGTTTAAACCTGAAAACAAACATGTTATTGAGAAAATCCAAAAAGAGATTGATGCTAAGTGGGAGTATCTGCAAAGAAGAGAAGAGGCTAGAGTTTAATTAAGCTTAAAGTTAAAGGCTGGGCTCTTCGTCATTCCCGCAAAAGCGGGAATTTAGGAGATTGATTAACTGCTTGCTCGTTACTGGTTTAATGGAAAGGATTTCAAAACTAATCCCCAATATACCAGTAACTAATACACCAATACACAAACTTCAAAATATAATTAAATATAAATAGTTTCAAATACACAAATAACCAATACACCAATTAACTTTTCTTATTAATTATTTTGCTATAATAATCTCTGATTTTATTTTGGAGGTTTTTTATGAAAAAAGCATTAAAAATTGCACTCTCTGCTGTTGCGCTTGCTACGCTTTTGGCTTCGCCTTTAAGCGCTAAAAAAATCCGTTGGAGACTGGCTATGACTTGGCCTTCTACTCTAACTCCCCTTGCTTCGCCGCCTATTAAGCTTGCCGAACTTATGAAAGAGATGAGCGACGGCGAATTTATTATTAAAGTAGAAGGAAAAGAGAAACACAAAGCCCCTTTTGGTATTTTAGATATGGTAAAAGGCGGGCAGTATCAAATGGGTCACAGCGGTTCTTATTACTGGAAAGGAAAAGATATAAACACCGTTTGGTTTACAACCGTGCCGTTTGGTATGACGCCTAGCGAGCAGTATGCCTGGTTTTATTACGGCAACGGTATGAAATATATGAAAGAAGTTTATGATAAATTCGGAGTATATGCATATCCTGGCGGAAATACCGGCAACCAGATGGGAGGGTGGTTTAGAAAAGAGATTAAAACAGTAGATGACTTAAAAGGTCTTAAGATGAGAATCCCGGGACTTGCCGGTGAAGTAATGGCAAAACTTGGGGTTAATGTTGTTAATATTCCTGCCGGCGAGCTTTACACTTCGTTAGACCGCGGAACAATTGATGCGCTAGAGTGGGTAGGACCGGGAATGGATATTAAAATGGGCTTTTATAAAGTTGCAAAATATTATTACACCGGATGGCACGAACCTGCAAGCGAAATGCAGTTTTTAATAAATAAAAAGGCATTCGATAAATTGCCTAAAAAATACCAAGTTATGCTAGAAACTGCTATGAAAGCGGTATCTATGGATATGTATATCGAAAATTTTGCTGAATCTGCCGATGCTTGGCAAAAAATGAAAAAAGAGCACCCTGAAATTCAGGTAAAAACTTTCCCAAAACCTGTTATGCAAGCGCTTAAAAAAGCAGCCGACGAAGTTTATGCCGGATATGCAGCCAAAAACCCAAAATTCAAAGAGATTTGGGAAGATTACAAAGCCTATATGAAAAAAGCAAGAGCCTGGACAATGATGATGCAGTATTACTATTTGAAAACCTATAAAGAGTTGGAGAAATAAGGGTTGGGTAATTGATAATTGACAATTGATAATGGATAATTGCTCTCATCCCAAAGCTCCAGCTTTGGGATGCATACAGGAGATTGCAGATTTGAGGATGCAGGATTGAGGGGTTAGTTTTGGTTTCCCGTCATTCCTGCGAAAGCAGGAATCCGCAACTTTTGTGTATTGGTATATTGGTTACTGGTATACTGGGAGAGTGTTAAATTTTACCCAATATACCAATAACCAGTTAACCAATATCCCTGGATTCCCGCTTTTGTGAAAATGACGAAGAATCCGCCTCTTAGCTCTGAGCTCTAAGCCCTAAGCTTTTTAAACAAAGGATAAAAATGCTTCTAAAATTAGAAAGAGTAACCGATAAAATCATCGATTTTTTTGGCTTAATAACTGCTATTTTACTGCTTTTAATGATTTTAAATGTTGCTTATGATGTTTTTGCACGGTATGTTTTGCACAACAGTTCAATTGCTATGCAAGAGTTCGAGTGGCACCTTTTTGCGGTTATTATGCTTTATGGAACAGGATACGCGCTTAAGCACAATGCTCATGTGAGGGTAGATTTTATTTACGACAGGCTTAGTCCCAAAAAGCAGGCGCTTATAAATATTATCGGCTCCATACTTTTTATTTTGCCGCTTGCGCTTTTGGTAATTTACGGCTCTTACGGCTTTGTTATGGATTCTTATACAACGCATGAAATCAGTGATGACCCGGGCGGGCTGCCGTATCGCTGGATTATAAAAGCGCAGATACCGTTTGCATTTATCTTTTTGCTATTTTGCACGCTAAATTTCGTTATTAAAAACATAAACATTTTAAGGGGCAAAGAGGCGCCGTTAAAAGAAGAGGGGGCAGAGGTATGATAGGTTTAATAATGTTTTTTGCAGCGCTTATAATGCTGCTTTTGGGCTTTCCTGTGGCGTTTACTTTCGGTGCGGTTGCTTTGTATTTTGGGCTTGGGGCTTCTTATTTAGAGGTAATGCCAGACGGCGGAACGCTTGCAGATTGGGCAGATGAATTTATTTCAATGTTTTCGATGATGCCTTTTAGAATTTACTCGATTATGACAAACAAAATCTTAATGGCGGTTCCTCTTTTTATCTTTATGGGGATTGTTTTGCAAAAAAGCGAATTGGCAGAGCGCCTTTTAATGTCTATGGGCACCCTTTTTGGCAAAGTGCGCGGCGGGCTGGCAATTTCAACGGTGCTTATCGGCGCGCTTTTGGCAGCATCAACAGGCGTTGTGGGTGCGAGTGTTGTTGCAATGGGTGTAATTTCGCTGCCGATTATGCTAAAAAATAGTTACAGCAAACCTTTAAGCTGCGGAACAATTTGCGCTTCGGGAACTTTGGGGCAGATTATTCCGCCATCAATTGTTTTAATTATCTTGGCAGATGTTTTTCAGCTTCCTGTGGGTGATTTGTTCAAAGCTGCGGTAATTCCGGGCTTGGTGCTTGTTGGGGTATATATTTTTTACATTTTAATTGTTGCATTTATCAAAAAAGATGTCGCCCCCGCAATCGAGCGCGAAGAGGGTTTAAGTTACTCTGCCAATGTCAAAAAGGCGCTTATTGCAATTATTCCGCCTCTTTTGCTTATTGTTTTGGTTTTAGGGTCAATTTTTGCAGGTATTGCAACACCGACAGAGTCGGCATCTTTAGGCGCGCTTGGCTCTATTTTACTGGCAGCTATGTATAAAAAGCTAAACTGGGCGCTCCTTCGCGATGCTTCGCTGGAAACTGTTAAAACCACTTCTATGGTTTTTGCCATTTTAGTCGGCGCTACGGCGTTTTCGATGGTATTTATTTACAGCGGCGCAGATGAAATTGTAGAGCATTTTATGACCACGCTGCCGGGGCAAAAGTGGGGCTTTATAATTTTAACAATGGCAATTATTATGTTCCTTGGCTTTTTTATCGATTTTATCGAAATATCTTATATCGTTGTGCCGATTTTGCTGCCGATTTCTCAAACAATCGGAATCGACCCGCTCTGGTTTGCAATTTTAATTGCTATGAACCTGCAAAGCTCATTTTTAACCCCGCCGTTTGGCTTTAGCCTCTTTTACTTAAAAGGGGTCGCCCCAAAAGAGGTAAGCACAATAGATATTTACAAAGGGGTTGTGCCGTTTATTATTTTGCAAATATTGGTGCTAGCTTCGCTTGTAATCTTTCCGGAACTTTACGGATTTAAGGGGTAGCCTTGCGCGATACGGTTTTTAACAAAGAGATAGATAAAAAGTTTGAATTCGACGAGAGCGTAGCATCAGTATTTGACGATATGCTCTCGCGCTCCGTGCCCTTTTACAAACAGGTGCAGGATTTAGTAATAGATTTTATTAATTTAAATGCAAAAGACGGCAACAGGCTGATAGATTTAGGCTGCTCAACCGCTAAATTTCTGCTGGAGCTAAACAGCAAAAGCAAAGCCGATTTAGTGTTAATCGGAATAGACAATTCAAAACCGATGCTAGAACAAGCCCAAAAAAAATGCACAGCTTACGGCGCAAATAATATAAAGTTAAATTTTGCAGATATTAAAGAGTATCCGTTAAACAATTTCGATTTTATAATTGCCAACTACACCCTCCAATTCATCCGCCCAATCAACCGCCCCAAAATAGTCCAAAAAATCTATAACGGCTTAAATAACGAAGGACTGTTCATCTTTAGCGAAAAAGTGGTTTTCGAAGATAAAAAACTGGATAAACAGATAATCGAACTCTACTACAATTACAAAAAACAGCAAGGCTACAGCGAATACGAAATAACCAAAAAACGCGAAGCCCTAGAAAATGTGCTTATCCCTTTTACTATTAAAGAAAACATCCAAATGTGCAAAGATGCTGGTTTTAAAGAGGTTCACACCATTTTCCAATGGGGGAATTTTGTTACTTTTGTTGGGGTGAAGTAAACTGAAGTATGCATCCCAAAGCTGGAGCTTTTGGACGAGGGGAGCGAGATTTTTCCCAGTTCCATCTTCCTCGATGGAACTTATATTTTGGTTTTTTTTGCTTAGAGCATGCATCCTAATTGAAGGCAAGAAAATATCAGACAAACTTCGTTATAATATAATAAAAGAAAGGAATATATAATTATGGAAGAAATTATACTTACACAAGATGAATTTTATTTATTAAATACTATTATTAATGGGCAAGGTGGATTTCAGTCATTACAAAAAAAGTTATTATCACAAATAGACCAACAACTAAAAATTACATTATATGAAGATGACATTGAAAGAATATGTAGATATATAAAAGATTATGGAACTGGTGGAGCACAAACACGTTTTTTAAATATTTTTAGGAATTATTTACCATGTCTATAATAGTAAATCTCCTTTCTCGTCCCAAAGCTCCAGCTTCCCTAGTTCCCATTGTCCTGAGACTGTGAAAAAACCTTCTTAACCAAACCTTAAGAAGCAATAGTTTCACAGTCTAATACTGCCTGTAAAATCACTAAAATATAACCAAATATATGCTATAATAAAT
>JALWKP010000104.1 GCA_027081355.1 Campylobacteraceae bacterium | reverse complement strand
TCGCTAATCAAAGAGGTGTTTTGCCTCTTTAGTTTCAATTATTGCCGCACTAATAAATTCAAACTTTTTAACTATTTTTTTTACCTTCATCTAACCATTCATCAAAAAACTCTATCTGCTCTTGCACTCTGTTTATTGCTGTTCCGCCAAAAGAGTTTCTGGCATTCATTGAGTTTTGGATATTTAAAACCTCTGTAACATCTTTTGCGAAACGGTCATCTATTTGGCTTAACTCTTCGTAACTTAATTCGCTGATATCTTTGCCAAGCTCTTCGGCTCTGTTTACAATGCTGCCTACTAAATGGTAAGCGTCGCGGAAAGGCATATTCAGGTTTTTTACCATATAATCTGCCAAATCGGTTGCGCTTAAGTGCCCTACTCTGCACGCTTTTTGCATATTTTCTTTGTTTACCTGCATTTCATCGAGCATCTCTTTTAGCACCATTAAAGAGAGTTTTGCGGTTTTAACGCTGTCGAACACCCCCTCTTTATCCTCTTGTGTATCTTTGTTGTATGCAAGAGGCAACCCTTTCATAACAGTTAAAAGCCCCATTAAATTGCCGTAAACCCTGCCTGTTTTTCCGCGCAAAAGTTCGGGAATGTCAGGGTTTTTCTTTTGCGGCATAATAGAGCTGCCAGTTGCATGCTTATCGCTTAAGGTTACAAATTTAAATTCGCTAGTGCTCCAAAGAATCAACTCTTCGCTTAAGCGGCTTATGTGCATCATAAGCGTCGAAATGTTAAACAGAATCTCCAGCGCAAAATCCCTGTCGCTTACAGTATCTAAGCAATTGATTGACGGCTCTTTAAAGCCAAGCTCTTTTGCAGTAAACTCCCTGTCTATCGGATGCGGAGTTCCAGCAAGCGCAGCACACCCTAACGGAGAGTAATTGTTTCGGTTATATGAGCTTAAAAAGCGCTCGTAATCTCTTTTAAACATACTTGCATACGCCAGCATATGGTAACCAAAATTAATCGGCTGCGCATGCTGAAGGTGTGTCATCCCAGGCAGCAGAGTCTCTTTGTGCTCTTTTGCAATTGCAACAAAACTTTTAATATTCTCTTTTATCAGCCGCGCAATCTCTAAAGAGTTATTTAAAACATAAAGCCTAAAATCGGTTGCCACCTGGTCGTTTCGGCTTCTGGCAGTGTGCACCCTTTTTGCAGCATCGCCGATTTTTGCAGTTAAAAGGCGCTCTATTGCCATGTGGATATCTTCGTCGCCCTCGTTAAGCTCTATCTTGCCGCTTTTTATCTCTTCTAACAGTTCATTTAAGCCTTGAGTGATTTTTTCCAAATCCTCTTTGCTAATAATCCCCTGCTTCGCCAGCATTTTAGAGTGGGCAAGCGAACCTGCAATATCTTCGCGAAAAAGCTCTTTGTCAAACGGAAGCGAATCGTTTAACTCTTTTAAAAGTTTTGAACTCTCTATATTTATTCTCGCACTTGCAATATTTTTTTTCAAAGGAGTCTCCTAAAAGATTTTTGTGAATTATACCCAAATAAAACTCAATTTTTAAAATAATAATTTTTTTCCTTTAATTTTATTTTTCTTTAAGGAATATTTAGTAATAATTCTCAAAGGAAAAATTTTTTCCTTTATAAAAAATATTTTAGGAGTAATTACTAATGAGACAGTATGAAAGTTACAGATGCAATATTTGCGGCAACGAGGTAGAGGTAAACAGGGTAGGCGGCGGAACGCTTGTTTGCTGCTCACAAGAGATGGAGTGCATTACGGATAATCTGACTGCAGTAAACTTAATGAAAGCTTTTGCAGGTGAATCGCAGGCGAGAAATAAGTATGAGTTTTTTGCAGAGGTAGCGCGCAAAGAGGGGCTGCATAGAATTGCAAAATTTTTCCAGGAAGCTGCAGATAACGAAAAGTATCATGCTATGGCAGAGTTTAAAGCTTATAATAAATTGGTTAACGGTATTGAGCTCGATACTACACAGAAAAATTTAACTTATGCAGCAGACGGAGAGCGTTATGAGCATGAAGAGATGTATCCAAATTTCGCCCAGATTGCAAAAGAGGAAGGGTTGGATTCTATAGCAAGGCTCTTTAGGGCTATAGGCAAAGTAGAGGTTGAGCATGAAAAAGAGTATCTTGAATTGAAAGCCGCACTTGAAGCAGAAGGCTTTTTTGAGAGCGAAACACAAGAAGAGTGGATTTGCGAAGTGTGCGGTCATGTGCACAGAGGCAAAAAACCGCCAAAAGAGTGCCCGCTATGCAAAGCCGGCAAAGAGTATTTCAAGAAAAAATGCCAAGATGTAACAAGAGGGTAGCTTATTGTTAATATTGGTAATTTCCGTAATCCGTAATCTGTAATCCGTATTCCGTATTCCGTATGTAGGTGCGACCGTGCCACACAATTGGTGATTAGTGACAGTGGACAGTGACAGTTTTGATTGCGTCATCCGCAAAAGCGGGAATCCAGGGCAGTTTATGCCAGAAAATTTTAGAAAATTAAAAAGGAGGATATTATGGCAAGAGTAGGAAATTCAATAATTAAAGGTATTGAAACTAAGGAGGTAATTAATCTGTTAAACAGAGCTTACGCAGATGAGTGGCTGGCTTACTACCAATATTATATAGAAGAAAAGGTAGTAAAAGGGATAATGAAAGATGCCGCAATTGCAGAGCTTCAAGAGCATGCAGCAGACGAACTGCGCCATGCCGATATGCTTGCCCAAAGAATTTTACAGCTTGGCGGCACTCCTATTCTTAACCCAAAAGAGTGGTTTGTGCATAGCAATTGCGGCTACGAAGAGCCAAAAAACTTTGACATTTTGGCAATTTTAGAAGATGCCATCAAAGGCGAACAGTGCGCGATTAGGACATATTCTGAACTTGTAGAGTTTACAAGAAACAAAGATATTGTAACTTACGATATCGTAAGCCAAATATTAGCCGATGAAGTAGAACACGAAGAGGATTTAGTCGCTTTGCAAGAGGATATTCAAGAGTTTATAAAGCAAATAAGAGGCAACTAGTTTACCTCTCGTAAGTTTTCACTCTATTATACCACCCGCGGCGGAAGCGCCATAAGCGGCGCTGGGGCGGGGCTATTTTTATCAGTCTGTCTAGTATATAACGTGTGCTGTCGGCAAAGGCTCTGTATTTGTTTGGGTTATTGGTATCCATATATTTTAAAACCTGAAAAAGCCCCCACCCTTTGCCCTGATAGCGCTCGCTCTCAAGTGTGCCGTCGCCTTTAAAATTGGTGTAATCTATTAGACAATAAGCCCCCTGCGGGTCGATTGAACCGTCTTTTTTGTAAAGCATGCGCTTTAAATTGTATGCTACTTTTTTTCGGGTTGCTTCATCTTTTGCGTAATTTATGATTTTTGGCATCGCTTTGTTAAAACGGTAAACCATAAAATGCGCCTGCAGGGCTTTTGTTTTGTCTAAAAAATTTGTAAGTTCCTGCATTTTAGGGCTATTTTGCTTTTTTGCTATTTTCCACTCTTCGTAACTGTTCCAGACGCAAGGGGTATTTGGCGTAAGCCATTTTGGCGGCTTTGCGCCTTTTTTAATAATGTAGCTTAGCATTGCAGGAAATGCGTGAAAAAAGTGCATAGGCTTATCTTTGGTATACCATATAAAGTGCCCAATCCCGCAACTTGCAAACTCTTCGCCCCTGTTCCACCAAACAAGCTTGTCTCTTTTTCCGCTGCCCTCATTCATCCAAATCTTATTGGCAATTTTAAGAGCTTCAGAATTGCTCAATTTAAT
>JALWKP010000103.1 GCA_027081355.1 Campylobacteraceae bacterium | reverse complement strand
CAATTGCAACTCCTTAATTAGTTACAACCACCCTGAGCAGATATAATACTAAAAGTTAAACGGTGGAACCTTTGATTCATGACCTTGCCCTTAGGGCAAGGTTTTCTATTTTGAAATAAAATTGGGCAAATTAATTTTTCTGTTTAAATTAAGAAATAATTACTGTTCTATATAAACTATCTTTGGATATAATAAGCGCAAATTTTTTTAAGGAAATATCGTGAGTGAAGTTATCGGCTATATCAAAAACGGTGAAATTTTTGATACTCAAAGCGCAGACAGCGGCGATAAAGAAGTGCTTTTTGACAATTCTAAAGAGGCGCTTGAAATTATCCGCCACTCTGCAGCGCACTTAATGGCGCAAGCTATTAAAGAGCTGTATCCAAATACGCAGTTTTTTGTCGGTCCTGTGGTAGATGAGGGGTTTTATTACGATTTTAGAACCGATACGAAAATCAGCGAAGCCGATTTGAAAAAAATAGAAAAAAAGATGAAAGAGCTTGCAAAGAAAAAGTTTGAAATCGAAAAAGAGACTTTAAGCAAGCAAGAGGCGAAAAAGAAATTTAAAAACGATGATTTAAAACAGTATTTAATCGAAAAAATCCCGGGCGATGAAGTCAGCATTTACAAGCAAGGCGATTTTGAAGATTTATGCCGCGGTCCTCATGTGCCAAATACGGGCTATCTTTTTAATGTTAAGCTTACAAAACTCGCAGGGGCATACCTTGGCGGAGATGAGAATGCCGAAATGCTTACACGCATTTACGGGGTTGCATTTGCTGATAAAGAGAGTTTAAAAGAGCATTTAAAAATGCTCGAAGAAGCCAAAAAACGCGACCACAGAAAGCTGGGAAGCGAGCTTGAACTCTTTATGTTCAGCGAAGAGGGAGGAGCAGGTTTGCCGTTTTGGCTGCCAAAAGGCGCGCGCCTTCGCTCTAAACTGGAAAAAATTCTCTGGAAAGCCCACAGAGTGCGCGGTTACGAGCCGGTTCGCGGTCCGGAAATACTTAAAGCCCAAATGTGGATGAGAAGCGGACATTATGCGTGTTACGGCGATAATATGTATTTAACTCAAATTGACGGACAGGAATACGGGCTTAAGCCTATGAACTGCATCGGACATATTTTAATTTACAAAAACAGCGGTAAAAGTTACCGCGATTTGCCGATAAAATTTTTTGAATACGGGGTTGTGCACCGCCACGAAAAAAGCGGCGTTTTGCACGGGCTTTTGAGGGTTCGCGAATTTACGCAAGATGACGCCCACATTATCTGCGCGCCAAACCAGATTAAAGATGTTGTGCTTGAAGTTGTGGAGTTTGTCGATAGCGTTATGAAGAAATTTAATTTCGATTATTCGATGGAAATTTCTACAAAACCCGATAAAGCAATAGGCGACGACGAGGTTTGGGAAATTGCAACTCAGGGTTTGAAAGAAGCGCTTGAGAGCCGCGGCTTAGAGTATGGAATCGACGAGGGCGGCGGAGCATTTTACGGACCTAAAATCGATGTAAAAATTACAGATGCTATCGGCAGAAAGTGGCAGTGCGGAACAATTCAGGTAGATTTTAACCTGCCGCAGCGCTTCGAGATGGAATATACCGATGAAAACAACGAGAAAAAGCAGCCTGTAATGATTCACAGAGCTATTTTAGGAAGCTTTGAGCGCTTTATCGGCATTTTAACCGAACATTATGCGGGTGAATTCCCGACATTTATTGCTCCTACTCAAGTAATTTTTGTGCCTATTGCCCAAACTCACGCCGAATTTGCAAAAGAGCTGGCAAAAAAGTTTGCAAAAGAAGAGATAGATTGCGAAGTTTATGATAAAAACGACTCTTTAAATAAAAGAATCCGCCTTGCAGAGAAGCAAAAAGTCCCTTATGTGGCAATAATCGGCGACCAAGAGGTTCAAAACGGCACAGTTGCGATAAGAGATAGAAGAAAAAAAGAGCAATATAGCTTAAATGCTAAAGATTTTATGCTACAATTACTTAACGAAATTAAAGAAGGAGAAATTTGAACAAGCACGGCAAGAGAAAAGGCAAGGGTGATAGCGTTATAATGAATAATGCTATTAGGGCACAAGAGTTAAGAGTTATTAGTGAAAATAAGGGGCAGTTAGGAATTTTACCGCGTAATGAAGCACTGGAAATTGCTGAAAACGAGGGATTGGATTTAGTGCTTATTTCACCGGATGCCAAACCGCCTGTTGCCAAAATTATGGATTACGGCAAATATAAATACCAGCAAGAGAAAAAGAAAAAAGAAGCCCGAAAAAACCAGAAAAAAATCGAGGTAAAAGAGGTTAAATTCTCTTGCAAAATCGCTCAAAACGATATAGATTACAAAGTAAAACATGCGCGCGAATTTTTAGAAAAAGGCAAGCATGTTAAATTGCGCGTATTCTTAAAAGGGCGCGAAATGGCTACACCTCAGCTGGGCGTAGATGTTTTAAACAATATTTGGCCGATGCTAGAAGATGTAGCCACACTTGAAAAAGCGCCTGTGCAAGAGGGTCGTTACATTAGTATGTATGTTGTTCCCAAAAAAGAGAAAAAGAAAAAGTAATCTGTCTAATAATTTCATAAGGGTAATATAATTGTCCTTATGATTTGAATTTCTATACTGCAAATAATTTATATTAAAGCTTCTTTATCTTAGCAATTTCATCCCGTAACCTTGCGGCTTCTTCGAAATCTAAGCGTTTTGCGGCGGCTAGCATTTTGGCTTTTAGTTCGGATACTATTTTTTTTCTCTCGCTTGCAGGCATTTTGTTTGCGCGGCTTGCGCGGTTGTATATTTCGCCGCTGTCTTCAACTTTTAAGTTTGTATCTAGCGCTCTTTTTGTGCTTTTGGGGGTGATATTGTGCAGTTTATTGTATTCTAACTGTTTTTTCCGTCTTGCTTCGGTAATTTCTATGCACTCTTTCATAGAGCGGGTTGTTTTTTTAGCAAACATAAGCACTTTGCCGTTTAAGTTTCTAGCTGCGCGCCCTGCGGTTTGTATCAGCGCGGTTGTGGAGCGCAAAAAGCCCTCTTTGTCGGCGTCTAATATTCCAATTAGCGCAACTTCGGGCAAATCGAGCCCTTCTCTAAGCAGGTTAATCCCGACTAATACATCAAATTCGCCAAGGCGCAAAGAGCGGATAATTTGGTTTCGCTCGATTGCATCTAAATCGGAGTGCATATATTTTGTTTTTATTCCCAAATCGTTGTAAAATGTTGTAAGCTCTTCTGCCATTTTTTTGGTAAGCACGGTTACTAAAACTTTATCGCCCCGTTTAATAACCTTTTTAATTTCATCATGCAGTTTTGCAACCTGGTTGTCGCTGTCTATTACTTCTATTTCGGGATCAACTAAGCCTGTTGGGCGGACAATCTGCTCGGCTATAACGGCAGAGTTTTCCATCTCAAAATCGTTTGGAGTTGCCGAAACAAAAAGGTAAGAGGGGGCTTTATTTATATACTCTTCAAATTTAAGCGGGCGGTTATCTAGCGCGCTTGGCAGCCTGAAACCGTGCTCTACAAGCACCTCTTTTCGGCTCCTGTCGCCTGCATACATACCGCGAAACTGCGGCAGCGATACATGCGATTCATCCACCATTACCATATAATCGTCTCCATACATCATTTCAAAATAATCAAGCATAGAGTAGGGTGTTTCGCCAGGTTTCTTGCCCGTTAAATGGCGCGAATAGTTTTCGATTCCTTTGCAGCTGCCGGTGCTTTCTAGCATTTCCAAATCGAATTC
>JALWKP010000102.1 GCA_027081355.1 Campylobacteraceae bacterium | reverse complement strand
GGAATCATTCCCGTAAATTCGCCTTTTTTTAAAAAGAGTTTTTGCATTTGCAAAATTAAGCTATAAGTTTCGATTTTGCTGCTTGTATGCACACCGTCAAATGTGTCTGTTATGATATTTCTAAAATTATCCGTAAGCGTTTGCCAAGAGCTTAAGTTTGCCTCTTCTAAAAGTTTGTATGCATTCAAAATATTTTGGGGGCTTAATTTTTGCAATTCGATTTGCGCTCTTGCGGTTATTAAAATTTGGGCATTGAATCTGTCTGCAATATTTATAATCGATTCCAATTTTTGCAAAGAGATTCTGCCGCCGGCAATTCTGATTCTCAGCATAAATTCATTCTCTCTTTGACTATGTGTGTAAATGCCGAAATTTTTAAGATAAAACCTGTCGCTCTCTTGCAAATTGCCAAAATCTAGCGAATTTAATTTTTTAAAATACTCAATCGGTTTTAAAGCCGCCTTTAGCCGCTCTATTTTATTTAATTTCGTTTTGCCTAATTTCATACGGTAGTTTAACATTTTTGGATAAAATTAAGCCAAATTACAACGGAGGAAATTATGACAGTGGTTAATTTTTCTATGCTAAAGGTTTATAAACTTTTTCAAAAAGAGTTGAAAGAAAAAGATAATTTAACTCTTAAAATACCTTTAAACTCAATTGACAACAATAAATTTAATATGAAAATATGGACAGATTTGGCAGAAATTTTTTATTGTAAACTGCTAGCTCCCAAAATTAACAATAAATATTTAGAATTAGAATATAAAAAACTAAATTTAAAAAAATCATTTCATACCGATAA
Source organism: Campylobacteraceae bacterium (assembly GCA_027081355.1). GTDB lineage: Bacteria > Campylobacterota > Campylobacteria > Campylobacterales > Sulfurovaceae > JAADEQ01. Next base: position 14,136 of record JALWKP010000102.1, on the reverse strand, counting down.
AATTATAGACAAAACGGAAAAATACGGTATAAATTCTCGATTTTTTACTCTAAATAAGCTTAATCACCCTTACTTTTTACACACATTCATAAATTCTTTAGAGTTTGCAAATTTTAAAAGCAGAAAAAATATTTTAAATTTAGGCATAAATAAGGGCGATGAGTTTGAACTCATAAAAGAGTTAGCAAAAAATGAATTTAAAAATTTAACTTTGACAGGAATCGACCATTCTAAAACCGCCATTGAATATGCAAAAAAAGTTCTTGATTATCCAAATTGCAAATTTTACTGCCATGATATAACAAAAATGAATGAATTAAATCTGCCAAAACAGGATTTAATAATTTCCATAAGCACTCTGCAAAGTCCGCAGATAAATTACAAACCTTTTTTAAGCAGTTTGATTCATAACCATTTAAAAGAAAACGGAGCATTGATAATTGCTTTTCCAAACGGAAGATGGATAGAAGATACATTAATTTACGGTGCAAGGGTTAAAAATTATAAATTCAGCGAACTAGGTGTAATGTGCAGCGATATTGTCTGGAGCAAAAAATATCTGCAGCAAAAGAAATTTAAAGTTGCTGTAACGGGAAAAGAGTATATTTTTATTACGGCAGTAAAAGGATAAAATTGATTTATTTAATTGGTATTTTCTCAAATTTACCAAAAAATTTTGGAGTAGTATGCAAAACATAAATATCTAAAAAAGCTTTAACCCTTGCTAAATATTCCCTTATCCTCATTCTTGCCCAGGCAACAGTTCCTGGAATGTCTTTGGCCACAAAGCCAATAGCGTTTATATGATGCTTTTTTGCAATAAAAATAGCTCTTTCAAGATGAAATTTTTGAGAAACTATTATAAAGTTTTTTAGTTCAAAAACTTTATTTGCACGCATTATAGAATCTAGTGTTCTAAAACCTGCAAAATCCATATATATTCTGTTTTTTGGAATACCAAGCTTTATTAAATCGTTTCTCATTCTAAGAGGTTCGTTATAATATTTTGTCCTGTTGTCTCCTGAAACCAATATAACTTTTGCTTTACCCGCTTTATACAATTTTGCTGCGGCATCGATACGGTATTTGTAAAAATAGTTTATTTTGCCTCTTTTAACATATTTTGCAGTGCCTAAAACAAGAGCAACTTTTCTTTTTGGAATTTTTTTTATATCTTTATAAATCGCATCTTTGGCACTGTCGCTTACTAATATATCTATTGATAACATAACAATAATTAAAATAACAGTTAAATAAAAAAATATATTTTGCAATTTTTTTAACATATTAGATTATTGCAAATAGTTTGTTAAAATATTATTAATCACTAACTAAAATTACGCGCTATATGCGATAGTGTGTAATTTTAATTTTTAAATTTAAACCCCTCTTTTAAAAGGAAATCTTTAATTTTTACAGATACTTCACCCTGTAGTTCAATTATATTTTCTTTAATGGTTCCTCCGCATCCTAAAGAAGTTTTTAATTTTTTTAAAAGATTTTTTAATTCCTTATCTTCAAGATAAAAAGGCTTAACAATAGTCACAACTTTACCACGCCTTTTTTCTTTGGCTATATGCAGTTTATGTTTAGCAGGCTCTTTAAGTTCTCTTTTTGTCTTTTTAGGTTTATCTCTGTTATCACTGCTCCAGCCCTCTTCAAATTTTGCACCTATTTCAAACACTGTTTAATCCTTAAAAATTTCATAAATAATTTCTTGTCTGCTTTTGCTTTTTCGTATCTCTAAAATCTCAAGCCCTTTAATATTTAATGCAATAAATTGGTTGATTGTTTTTACTTGATTTATTGCAGCTTCTCTTAACACCATTCCACGATAGGCTTTTGCCCAGTGGCTCACAACTTTGCCGTTTTTTAAAAATTTAAGCGTTGTGTAATTTTTGGCAGGTTTATAAAATTTATCGTAAAATCCTGCTCTTATATCTAAAATATCTTCATTTTCCAAATACTCATCCAAGGGCTTTTTAAGTGCTTCTTTATAAACCTTTGCAACATTCAAGCTGGCTATATCTTCACCCTGCTTTAAACGGTATAGCGGTATTTTGTCGCTAGCTTTAAGCACTCCGAAAAGATTGGAAAAAATTAAAACATTTTTATCGATATACTCTTGTGCCGAAAGATTTAAACCGCTGTAGTTTAAATAGTCAAAAGCAACTCCGGTATATCGTTCTATCGCTTTTAATGCAGGCTCTTTTTTCAGCACATTTATATACTTTTTAATGTCTTGCTCTTTTTTTAAACCAAACATTTTAGAAATTGACTGCATATCATTACTGTTTAAAAGAGTTTGATACTCGTTTATTAACTTTTCACGAACAGGAGTAAGCTCTTTAAAAATTAATTTATCCAATTCAAAGACAAATTCTCCTCCGGAAATTTTTGTTTCACTCGGAGCCAATAAAAATTTCAAATTTATCCTTTTAAGATACGGACAATTTTTGCATTAACCAACAAAGTCGGATTGTTATTTATACTTTTTTTAGCTTTTACTATTGTAGGATAAGGACCAACAAGAAGCCGGTATTTTCCATTTTGCTCTTTTGCAAGAGCATTTAATCCGCTTAATTGCAATTTTTCAACTTCATTGCCCGGATAATAAGAGTAAGTTCCAAGCTGTAAATAGTAATTTGTTCTTAAACTGCCAGATTTAGAAATATTTCTATTAGAATATGCATTTTCGTCCAAAGTTCGGGCACTGGTATCAAAATTAACCCTTTGCATATTTAAACTGGGTGTAAACTGCGGCTGCGGGTTAAAATTGTAATATCTTCTTGCCCCCATATAGTGGCGCCTATAATAAGGTTTGTTCAGAGAACTTATGGTTACCCTTCCTTTAGCGCTGCTTGCGTGTTCAAACATTCCGTTTCCTATATAAATACCTACATGGGTTGCTCTGTATCCGTTGCCAAAGAACACTAAATCGCCTTTTTGCAGCTGGTCTCTGCTTACGGGTGTTCCGCTTCTAAACTGCGCATCGGCAACACGCGGAATTTCTATACCCATAGAACCGTAATTATAATAAGTAAGACCTGAACAGTCATAGCAATAAGGTCCCTCTTCTGCCCATACATATTTTCTGCCCAGCGCTTCGTGGTCTAACCTGTCTAAAGCCGACAGAGAAGGCTTAAAACGCACTTTTGGCTTATGAATAGAGTAATCATAACCCATTTTAGTCGAACAGCCGCTAAGAATAAAAATCAATACCAGTAAAATTAAATATCTAATCTTCAAGAATATCATTCATCCTCTTTGTATCTTCATTTTCATTTGGGTCTTTAAAAGGCTTTTTCATTTCACGCACCAATGACCAAATCAGAGTAACTGCAATTAAAACTATCGCTATATGTAACACATAATTGCTTGGTTCAAAAAGCAAATTGGTTTCTAAATGTTCACTTACCGCCATTTTTTCCCTTTTAAATTATAAGCATAGCATCTCCGTAACTGTAAAAACGATACCTCTTTTTTATAGCTTCATTATACAACTTTAAAGTTTTATCTCTGCCTAAAAAAGAGCTTACAAGCATAATTAATGTGCTTTTTGGCAAATGAAAATTGGTCAGCAAATAATTCACACGAATCGGCTTATTATGAGGATGCAAAAAGAGGTCGCACTCTCCGCTTAAGCTTTTTGTGCGGGCGTAATACTCTATTGTTCTAGCAACCGTTGTTCCCACAGCTAAAATTTCTTTAGAACTGTCTATAGCATTAGCCGCATCATGCGGAATATTATAATACTCCGAATGCATTTTGTGCTTTAAAATCTCTTTTGCATCAACCGGCTTAAAAGTTCCTGCTCCTACATGCAAAGTTAAAGTGTAAGTTGTAAATTCTTTTTGCATTTTTTCCAAAAGTTCGGGGGTAAAGTGCAAAGAGGCAGTGGGCGCTGCAACAGAGCCGTCGTTTTTTGCAAAAAGTGTTTGATAATCAATTTCATCCTCTTTTTTATCTTCACGGTTCATATAAGGCGGCAGCGGAATGTGTCCGATTTGCTCCAAAATTTCAACAAGTTTGCTAAAGTCTATCTGCTTATTATTAAGGAAAAACGCCGTTATACGGCTGCCGTCATCATTTAGAGCCAAAACTTTAGCACTTAAACCCAAGGCGAATTTAAGCTCTGTCTGCTCTTTTACCCTGCCTTTAATCATTGTAACAAAACGGTTACCCGGCAAAGGCTTTATAACTAGCATTTCTATTTTGCCTCCGCTGCATTTTTTACCGAAAATCCGCGCTTTTATAACTTTGGTATCATTTAAAAAAACAGTGCAATCTTTTGGAATAAAATTTAAAATTTCTCTAAAAACAGTATGAGTTACGGTATCTGTTTTTCTATTATAAACCAAAAGTTTGGCACTGTCGGCAGGGCGTGCCGGAGAAGTTGCTATAAACTCTTTTGGCAAATTATAATCGTAAGAATCTGTTATTAAATCTAAACTATTCATCTTTTAACAGCTTTTGTTCCTCTTTTGCCTCTTCATTTTCTTCTTCGTCTTCAGGCTGATAAGGGTTAATAATTTTTGCTACAAGAATAGAGGCTGCATATAATAATATTAAAGGAATTGCCATCAGCATTTGAGTTAATACATCCGGAGGAGTTAAAAGCGCAGCAATAATAAAAATGATTACAATTGCATATCTAAAGTAATTAAGCAGTGTTTTTTCGGTAATCAATTTAATTGAAGCTAAGAAATAAACTATCATCGGCAATTCAAATGCAATGCCAAAGCCAAATAAAATTTTGGCAAAAAAGCCGATGTAATCTTCTACATTAATAAGGGGCGTATATAAAAATGCCCCAAATGTTATTAAAAACTGAAAGCCAAAAGGTGTAACAACATAATAAGCAAATGCCACACCTATAGCAAACATTACCGTAACACCGATTAAAAACGGCAGTGCCATTTTCTTTTCATGTTCATATAATCCAGGTGCGACAAAAAGCCAGGCTTGCCATAAAATAACAGGAAGTGCAAAGAAAATAGCAGCATAAAGCGATACTTTCAAGGCAACCATAAACACACCGCCGATTTGATTGGTTGTTACGCTTCCCCAGCCTACAGCCCCGCCTGCATTATTTAATTTTAATGCTTGTATTTTAATCTCTTTGCCAAGACTGATAACAGACTTTGCAAGTGTTTTTTCTGTTTGTGTGGAGGTATTGTTTTTTAAAACTCTAGCAGCGCTTTCGATTGCGTTATCTATTAATGACTTAGTATTATTTTTTTCAATTAATGTTAAATTTTCATCTTTATTTATAATATTCCATTTGCCTTCTTTGGTTTTTTGCACCTTTTTATTCACTTGAATTAATGCATTTTCTAAAGGAGAAGTTACCCAGTCTAATATAGGTTTGTAATAAACAAAAGATACAACAAATCCTGCCATTAAAGCTAAAATGGAAATAAATATGCGCTTTCTAAGTTCAGCTAAATGAGGTTTAATATCTTCAAACATTAGCTATCCTTAGTTTTTAAATGTTTAAAATCAACTGTTTCTGAATCTTTGGCAATTTCTTTAGAATCTGCTTCCTCTTCTTCGCTTTTTAACTTTTCTGCCGGTTTCTCATAATCACTATTGACATAAGGGCTTTTTGATTCGTTTTTTTCTAATTCGGATTTAGATTTCTCCATATTTTCAAACTGTTTTTCTGCTTCTTCAAGCTCATCCCAAAGTGAGCTGTCATCATTAATATCGGCAGGTTTATATATAGAAGTGTTAATCCTCGCACTCTCTTTAATATCATTTATCTCTTTGTTTGCAACATTTTTAAAAGCACTCAAATCGCTTTTTGCTTTTTCTATTTCACGGCGGTAAGAGAGCGCTTCTTGACGAAGTTCTTCAATATTCAATTCTTGCTGAATTGTGCTTTTGGTATCTTCAAAAGCTCTTTTAATTTTTCCCAAGGTTCTGGCAATTTGACGCATTGTATCAGGTAATTTTTCAGGTCCTATAAAAAGCAAAGCTACTATAGCTATCATAATTATTTCGGTAAATCCAAGCCCAAACATTAAAATTCCTAAATTTTTAATTTATTGTATCTAAAAAACCATTATAATATAATGCTAGAAAGCTTATGAAGTATTAAAAGTTATTTAAAAATATATAAAAAATAAAGCAGACATAAAGTCCGCTTTTAAAAATCAGTGTCCGCAGCCGCAGCTTCCGCCTTCGCAGCCGCTTTTTTCAACCTGACCGGTTTGAGCTTCAGCAGGCGTTGCATCTCTTTCGCTTACAACAGTTACATTAAACATCAAATCTTTGCCTGCTAAAGGGTGGTTAAAATCTACTGTTACACTGTCATCGTCAAAATCCACAACTGTTACTTGAACGGTTTCGCCGTTTTGCCCTTGACCGTAAAGCTGCATACCTTTTTGAAGTTCAATACCTTCAAACTGCTCTTTAGGAAGAGTCTGAACAGCTTCTTCGTCTCTTAAGCCGTAAGCGTCTTCAGCTTTAACTAAAATATCGGCGCTTTCGCCTTCGCTCATTCCTTCTAAACCTTTTTCAAGACCCGGAATAATTTGACCTTTGCCCATAACAAATTCTAAAGGCATACCGCCTTTATTGCTGTCTAAAATTTCGCTTTTACCTGCTTCTGTCAATTCATACTCAATACCCACAACGCTGTTTTCAGCTTTAATTGCCATAAAAATCCTTTAATAAAATAATAAGCGATTTTATCTTAAAACACTTACAAGAAGCTTATTAACAGATATCTTTGCAATACGAAGCATATTCATAAAATATTAAAGAACTAAGCCAGTCTCACTGCTATTTAATTAGAACAAAGTATCCTTTTATCGGCATAAGGTTTAAAAGCGAATACTTTTTGTATTTTATGGATACAAAATTTCTAACTTAATAGCAATATTCTCACTCCTAAATCCACAATCCTAAAATCTCACTTAAGCCTGTCTTTTGCCAATCTTGCACTTTTTGTTCCGGGATATGTATCTATTACAGCTTTTAAAAATACTTTAGCATCACTGTATTTGCCTTTATTTTGCAATGCGATACCTGTATGAAGCAGCAGTTTATCCATATAAGACGCATTTTCATTCAAACTTGCGCTTGCTTGGTAGTAACCTATTGCTTCTTTGTATCTTTCTTTATTAAAAGCTATTTCACCTAAATAAAAATTGCACGATGCTTTTTTGTATCCTCTTTTTAAAAGCTTTTTAAAAGCGCTTTGGGCACTGGAAAATCTTTTATTTGTAAAATCCAAAACAGCTTTTTTGTAAAGCTCTTTACTGGAAATGCCTGTATCTTTCTTTTTATCTTCTTTTGCAGGCTCATTTGAAAGGGGTTTTTCAGCTTTGTTATTTAAAACGCTGGCAGATTGCACAGGAGCTTTGACTTCCTCTTTTACTTTTATAATTTGAGGAGGTCTTGCTTCTAAAGCAGCAACTCTTTTTGAAAGTTGATTAACTGCATCGGTCAAACCGTTATTTTCTGCACTTTTTAATCTGTCTATTTCGCTTTGCTGCCCGTTTATTATGCTTTTTAAACCTTCAATGTCTTCTTTTAATTGAGAAATTTTCTGTTTTAAGACAAAAATTTCACGGCTGTTTTTTTTTGCAATTACATCAGGATCAACAAAATTGGCATCTGAATATACAGATTGTTCTGCATTTGCAATTCCTGCAAGTATAATTAAAATTAATATATATCTCATTTTTATTCTCCTACCAATCTATTGATTGTATTCTGCTAATTCCAAGATTAAACGACTGGCTGATATTTGCACTTATATTCGTAAAACCTATTGAACTGCCGCTAGCTGTTCTTTTTATATACATTACAACATTCCCATCATAACTAAAACGCGGAAATTGATTTATGCCTCCGCTTGTAAGCGGTCTTGTCTGAGAGCCGCTTGTATCGGTAAGATAAATATTAAATTTACCCCTGCCCTCTTTGCTCGAATATACAACTTGAGAACCGTAAGCATCGCAAGAGTCATTATTGGTTCCGTGATAAACTATTTTTTGCACAGCACCGCCGCCTATTCCTATTTTAAAAATATTTGGATGCCCCATTCTGTTTGATACAAAAATAATACTCTGCTCATTATCTGCAAATTTTCCGCTTACATCTATACCGCTGAATTTAGTAATCCTTTTAGGAGTTCCGCCGCTATATAAATAGATATCGGGTTGAGAATTAGGCGCCATAGTCAAAAGCAATTTGGAACCGTCTTTACTGACATCTGAACAAGCCAACATTCCCGAAGATGTAATTACAACCTTACTATTGCCTGTATAAATATTTAATTTATACAGTTTTAAGTTGTCTCCATTGCCGTAATGACTGTAATATAATTCATGCTGCTTTGCATCGCCCCATTTGGGAAAAAGATTTAATCCCCCCCGAATAATCACTTTGCGATAAGTAAAAGAGTAATCTGCCAACATAATTTCAGTCTGTTTTGGACCCATATAACGAGACAAAACCACATACCTATTTATCCAATCAATAGGAGGAAATTTTGCCATATTATTAATTTCGCTTACAGCCTTATGTATTAAAAAAGGGTATTTTTCCATTCGGCTGACAGTATAATTTTTATTTAAAATAAGTTTTTTAGGATTTCCTTTATAGAGCTTAATATCTAAACTGGCACCGCCGTTTGGGGTTCTTTTAAAGCGGTATATAAGCGTATATTCCCCTTTGCTGTTTAATGTAATAGCCGGTGTATCATATGCAACTTTAGAAATATTTCCATCTGTTCTAAAATGTCCGCTTACTTTAAAATCGGCACGAAATAATTTATTTACCTTTTTTACATAGTGTCTGTTGCTGTCATTGGAATATAATATAGAAACAAGAGAACGCTGATCAACATTTTTCTCTATTTTCAAAACAGCATCGGGCTTATCTGCAAAAATTAAATTTAAAAAGAGCGCAAAAATTATTAAGTATCTCATAGAAAAAACCTTGCCTTTTTTCTCATTTTAACAAGAAGCTTATAAAAATTATATTAAATAGTATAGAAAATTTAAATTTTTTTAAAAATAACCCCAAAAACTAAAAATTATCACCATCACCATCACTATTCACTATTCACTATCACTATTCACTAAATTCAAACTCCCTGAGTCTTATCAAAAACCCTAATATGCAGCCTGTCGCTGTATATAAAGCCGTTTTCTTTGCAAAATTCAAAAACCGCTTCATCATTTTCCCAGATAGTTTCTCTGCACTCGCCTACTGGCATACAGTAAACTTGAGCATTTTTGGCAATAGAAACAATCTCTTTAATCTCATCTTTTGCACTTGTTTGCACCAATTTCTTGCTTATTGTAAATTTAAAAAAGAACTCTTTGGCACTATTAACAATAGCTTTTATCGCTTTAAAATTTACTCTTTTATACTTTGGCTCGCCGCTGTTAGAGAGTTTAACCGAAAGGGCAAATATACATCTTTTATATGCAGGATATTTTTCAAAATCTATTAAAACTGTTCCATTTGTTTCAAAAGTTATTTTTATATCTTTTTTAACTAAATACTCTATCAATTCATAAAATTCGGGGTTTTTAAACATTAACAACGGTTCGCCGCCGGTAATTACAATGTGCGGGCTGTAACCTATTTTTATAAATTCTCTTTCTAAATGCTCGATTACAACGGAACTGTTTTCTACTTTTTGCCAATTGCCGGCAAACTCTTTATCTACTGCAAAATAGGTATCGCAGCCTTTTTTAACCGTGCCGTTTACCTCATATTCTGTATTAAACCCGGGGCAGTTTAAATTGCACCCGCCCGTGCGTAAAAAATAAGAGGGATAACCTGCATATTTACCTTCGCCTTGAATCGAAAAAAACTCTTCTACAATATAAAACATCAGCCGCCCGTTTCAAAAAAGGCTCTGTCTGAGCCATTTTCACCATCTTCGCCCCAGCGGTTCTCTTTTGGTTTATTTGCCAATACATCTTTTAAAATTTTGCTTGCCATTTCAATATCTCCGCAACGAACCGCTTCGGCAATGCTTTGGGCTTCGTCAAAATATAAGCACGGTATCAAGTGTCCTTCGGCTGTCAGTCTAATTCTGTTGCAATCTTCGCAAAAGTCGTGTTTGTGAGGGTCTATAAGCCCAAAAACATATCCGTTTTCTAAAATTTCATAACTGAAACTCGGACTGTTTGGCGCACGCCCCAGCTTTTTAATTGTGTATCGTTTTTTTACTGCATCTAAAATCTCTTTACCGTAAAGCCCTTTAATTTCTCTGTTTGCGTGACTGTTTTCCATATATTCTATAAATCTAACTTGAATACTCCGCTCTCTTGCATACTCTAAAATATCCAGAATTTCGCTGTCGTTAATTCCTTTTAAAGGAACCATATTTATTTTCACTTTAAATCCGACTTCTAATGCTTTTTCTATTCCCTCTAAAACACTGCCTAAAACGTTTTTTTGGGCAATTTGCGCAGCAACGGCAGGTTTTAGGGAATCGAGTGAAATATTTAAGCGCTTAAGCCCTGCATCTTTGAGTTTTTGCGCAACTTGGGGCAGTAAAAAACCGTTTGTGGTCAGCGCCAAATCTATATCGGGCTTATAATCGCTGATTAACTTTATAAATTTATCCAAATCTTCACGAAGCAAAGGCTCTCCGCCTGTTATTCTGACTTTATCGATACCTTGGTCAATTGCCACTTTAATAAATTTAAAAAGTTCTTCAAATGAAAGTAAATTCTCTTTTGGAACCCACGAAAAAGGCTTTTCGGGCATACAGTATTGACATCTGAAATTACACCGTTCTGTTACAGAAACTCTTAAGTAATTAACCTTTCTTCCGTGACCGTCTATTAACATATTAACCTTTAATGTTGGGATAAGTAAGGATAAAGGCTGAAGGGAAATAATTTAAATCCTTCATCCTTCAACCTTCTCCCTTCAACCTTAATCAAAAGATTATCAAAATTTAAGTATAAAACAGATGATTTTTATCAAAAAAGAGTGAAAAAGAATGAAGGCAGAAAGCAGAAAAGAAGAATAATTCAACCCCTTCGACCTTCTCCCTTCAGCCTTAAAAAGAACAAGCCCGAAGGCTTGCTAAAAGATTATTTCAAACCTTTCCACTGAGACTTATACCATCCGTAAGCTAAGAAAGTAAAGATTAAGAAGAATCCTAAAACCCATGGACCTGTTTTTTCTCTTTTTGGTTTGCTTGGGTCGCCTGTTGATTCTAAGTAAGCGTAAACTTTTTCAAAACCTTCTTTTGTAATACCGACTCTAGGCATTGCAGTGCCTTTTAGATGGCTTTGAGGGTTTTCTACAAAAGTTTCTAAATACTCTTTGCTTCTAGCTCTTGAAATAATAGATAAATCAGGCGGTAATTTGCCCATATAATCAGCTAATTTATCTTGATATTTAGCCACATTAATTTTAAATTGTTCTAAAGCAACATCATTTCCGGTTTTGATATTTCCTTTAGTTTTTGGAACATCGCCAATTTGTGTCCATTTGCCGTATCTATTAGCGTGACATCTGCCGCAAGCTGTAACAAATGCTTCTTTTGGTGTAAGCTCTTTTGGCGCAATAGATTTTAAATATGCCGCTATATCAGCTGCACCTTGAGCATTACCTGCCATAATAGGAGGCATAGCCATTTTTTTAGCTATCGCAGCATGAGCTGGATCTTGCATAAATGCAATTAAGAATTTTTCATCATAAATTGCCCCTGCATTGCTTAAATCAGGCGGATTAACACCATAAGTGTTTGCTGCTGTTACTGGATCCATAGGAGCTTTTATACCCTGGGATTTAATACCGTGGCAAGCTGTACAAGCAGAAATTGCTGCTTTACCTTTAGCTGGGTCGCCTTTAACATTACTTGCATTAATATCTGAATATGCAAAATTATGACCTTCTACATGTTTGTGCATAACAGAGTGTGCAAACGGCTCAACACCCCAATAAGTTACCAATGTAAAAAATACTACTACTGCTAATACTTTTAATTCTTTCATTACTTACCTCCTACCGGTTTTTCCATTTTAGTAATAAATGGAAGTGCAAACCAAAGCGCTATAAATGTGTATGCAAATACAGTTCCGAATTTTGACCAAGGATCAACAGGAGGCAATTTACCCATAATTGTTAAACCAACCATATCAATCAGTAATAGCCAGAACCAAATTTTAAAGATACCTCTTCTGTTTGCAGGCGCAACATTAGGGCTTCTGTCCAAGAATGGAAGCAAGAAGAAAATAACTTGCGCAAAACCGAACCAAATTAAACCAACATTTTTGCTAAACGGTCTTAAAATTTCATAACTCCATAAGAAATACCACTCTGGATAGATGTGAGGAGGTGTTTTAAGTCCATTTGCCGGGTCAAAGTTTACCGGATCCATTGCAAATTCAAAGTGATAGAACACCAAATAGAAGAAGAACATAAAGTAAATACCCAATACAAATACATCTTTACTTAGGAATACCGGATTAAACGGAATAACTTTAGATTCTTTTCTGTGTCCTGCTTTCCATTTTTCAGCTTCTGCTTCAAAATCAAATTCTTCACCGTCTTTATTATTAACGTGAGGAATTCTTAATGTTCCAAAGTGCAGAACAATTAAACCGATAATAATTAAAGGCATAAGCAATACATGAAGCATAAAGAATCTGCTTAAGAATGCCTGACCCGGAACATAGTCCCCTCTAATCCATTCGACTAAACCGTTAAGATGCAAAGAACCCAAACTAAATAGGTTAGTAATAACCATACCTGCCCAGTAGCTCATTTGCCCCCAAGGAAGCATATATCCTGAGAAAGCTTCTGCAGAGAATGTAACAAAAAGCAGCATACCGGAAATCCAAATCATTTCTCTGCCTCTTTTATAAGAGCCGTAATAAATTCCTGTAAACATATGGATGTAAATAATTAAGAAAACAACAGATGCCGCAACACCGTGAATATGTCTCCAAAGCCATCCGTATCCAACTTGAGACATAATAGTGTAGTTTACACTGTCAAAAGCCTCTTTTGTTGTTGGAACATAATACATTAGCAAGAAAATACCGCTAATTAAAAGCATACCGAAAGTGGCTGCTAAAACCATACCCATTGCCCAAAGAAAGTTAATATTCTTTGGAATCCAATATTCAGTTGATAATACTCTTTTAAGAGTATCTATTGCCAGCCTTTCATTCAACCACTTGTGTGAAAAAGGTCTAGCATTAGGATCAAAATGTGCCATATAAAACCTCCCTTTAAGATACTAAGCCTGATTCTTTTAATTTTTTATACTCTGGTCCTTCTTCTCCAAGAACTACTTTTGTTCCGTCAATTTTAAACGGCGGAATTACAAGCGGACTTGGAGGCGGAGCTTTCAAAACTTCTCCTGCTGCATTAAACTGTCCTCCATGACATGGACAAATAAACTTATGCTTGTCAGGGAAATAGTCAGGAATACATCCTAAGTGAGTGCATAAGCCTACAACAATCATAAATTTATGTCCGCCGACAGTAATAAGACGTTTATCATCATATGCATTCTTATCATTGCCGTTAGGAGCGGTATTTGGTTTTGAATTTTTAGCCACTTTAATAATCAAAATCGGCTTACCGCGCCACTTCTCTACATGTAATGTATTTTCTGGAACATTACTTAAATCTATAGTCGCAAAACCAGCTGCCTTAACACTTGGCAATGGATCCCAAGTTCTTTTAGCCGCATAAAGTGCACCTAACGCACCCAAGCCTGTAAAAGCACCAAGAGCCATGCCCATAAAGTCTCTTCTATTGCTCATAAGCATCCTTTCCTAATTTGTTATAACTTAACAATTAATTATAAGTTTTATTTTATTAAAGTATGGGGTTAATAGATAAATGGAAGTAAAAGAAGCTCTAAGTGTGAATTAACTTCACACTTTATTCGTTAAAATTGAAAGAATTTCTTCTTTACAATCAAATTTTTTTATATTTTTTATAATGTTTTCTTCATTTTTTTGTGTAATATTATTTTCTTTAATAAAATTTCCTATATTTAAACTATTTATTAAATTAATATAACACTCTTTTGCATCTTGTGTGACAATAAACTCAACATCTGCCCCGCAAGCCTTAAATTCTACCGCAATTTGGATAGAAGAAGTTACTATATTTTTATATTTTAAC
>JALWKP010000101.1 GCA_027081355.1 Campylobacteraceae bacterium | reverse complement strand
GGTCAATTGGGTTAGTGCTTTAATTGCTTATAGTTATCAGCCTAAGAAACCTTCTCTTAATTTAACTCCTTATGAAAAGAAGGTTTTAGATAGCAATTTATTGGGGGCTTAAGCGAGACTGAGGTTATAATTACTGTAAAAAATATTTAAAAAATTACCATTTTAATTCGATTTTAGTTTATGTAATCAGTTTTGCTGTCTCTTTGTTCAGGCAGGTTTATACAAGCAATCTTGCAGGATTAACTGTATAGGTATCAGCAGGTATGAATAGGTTAGCATCTGCATTGGTCTGTTTTTCTATTTTAAATATTAAGCAGTTGAGCAAAAGGCGGAAAATGGCGAGACGAGATACCAAAAGAGGATTTGCTAAAATTTTTGGAAGAACTAGAAAGAGAATATAGCTGAATTTATGGTATAATATAGATACAAAACAGTAATGATCGCAACGCGGTAGCGATTTGTAAGCTTTTTATAGCCAGACAAATATTGCAGGTTCGACTCCTGCTGCTGTTTTGCAAAACCCAATAAATTTTACAAGGCAAAGAACTTGCATTTTATGGGTATATTAAAACGAGTATCCTACACCTACGTAAGCAGCAGAGCTGTCCATTTTAAATTTGCTTTTGAGCGGATTTAATATTTTAGAACTTACTTTACTGCCGCTTATATCAAAAACAGCTTCTTTTAATTCCCACTGATTGTAGCGGTATCCGGCTGTTATGTATAAGTTTTTATTAAGGGTAAAATATTTTTTATTAATTGCTTGTGGAAATGGAATATATTTTAAACCAATATCTAACGATTGATATGTTCCGTTTAAATTAAAATCCATATGGGCAAAACTGTTTTCTGCTTGAGCTTTCTGAAATGCATAGCTTGCGCTGCCAAATAAAAACAGTCTATTCTTTATAATACTCTTTTTAAAACTTACAGCAGGACCTATCTTATAAGTGCTGAATTTAGTTTTGCTTTTTGCAAACAGCTCTTGAGCTTTTAGCATATATTGGGCATTTTGATACATAAATCCCAAATTAGGAGCTACAGAATCGCCTTTATCCGAATCGATTACAGGAAAAGAAAAACCAAGCAAAACCCCTGCGCCTAAATAATTGTTTTTGTCTTTATGAATAATATCATAACCCAGGCGCAAATTTGCATCTAACCCTTTCATACGGTATTGTATTTCAGGAATTGTTGCATCTTTATTCCCGGTAAAATTTGTTAAATTTTGATTTACTTTTTCTATTTGAGAATTTATTTTTTTCTGTGATTGTCTCAATCTGTCCGAATCAAACCATGTAACATTAAAACCGTAATAAAAATTATTAATATTGCTATGCTCCAATTTTATAGTAAATGTAGAAATGTCACAATCAATACGGGAATTTAATCCCAAAAAGCCGCCTTCCATTCCAAATGAACCTTTGCCGTATTCCACTGTAAAAGCATTAGAGCAAATAGTCAAGAGCAAGATTATAAGAATTTTTTTTATCATTTAGCAGCCTTTTTATCATTTCTATAAATAATAATACAAAAAAATAATTAATTTTAGATTATTAAAATTGTTTAGAGACAATATTTTATAAATTATAAAAAATTCATATTTGCAATATTTTTATTTCCTTTTAAATAAAATAGATATAATACCATAAAAAGGAAGTATATGCCAATTATTACAGTGCCAAAGAATATAGAAGGAATGAATAAAAAAGTATATACAATCCTAACGAAATAAATTGGAAGCAAGATATTGGCTTAGATATGAGAGGCAGGGCAAAATTGCTTCAAAGCAGTTACAGAGTTACTAAAGAACATATACATTTTGGTTTGTCTCTGCTTCAAAAAGATAAAAAATACAGCAAAGAAGTCGAAAGATTTTATGAAGATGGCAAAGATATATTGTTAAAAAATATGACTAAAAACTCAATAAGACTGATAGAAGGGGATTATGAAGATATTGCACAATATATACAATATCTGCTTGATAAAAATTTTTCTTATTCCGATATACTGGTGCTGGCTCCTGCAAAGAGAATAATGAACAAAGTAAAAAGTTTATTGCCGTTAAATATTCAAAAAAATATTATTACTTCCAAAGATATATGCGATGATAAAATGATATTTTCTACTTATCACTCATCAAAAGGCATTGAATCTAAAATTACTATTGTAATAGATATTGACAAAATAGAAGATAGAAAACTTTTATATGTAGTATCAACCAGAGCTTCCTACAAATTGGTATTGCACAGTTTTGATTTTGAAAAAAGTGAAATATCTAAAGATGTTAAAGAGATAGCAAAAGAGTATTTTGATTCTTTATCAGAAGGGTTAATAAGTGCATAATGAGACCACTGCACAATAGCTAGTTCCAAAGTATGTGCTAGAAAGTATCAGAAATTAAATAAAATTACAAGGTAGCCTAGCCAAAGAGACTGTGAAAAAAGTTAGAAAATCCCGGAGGTGAGACTTCAGTCTCACCAATACAATACCATAAAACGGTATTTAATAGATGGGACTGAAGTCCCATTTCCGATAATTTTGAACTTATTTCACAGCCTCAAAGCTAAGCCCAGAGGAATTTTTTTGATTTATGATATTTTATAGTGCCGTAATTTGGGCTTACTATTGTGCAGTAGTTTCATATTCTAATCTCTAATTTCTAATCTCTCTTCTCTATTCTGCTTTTCGCTTTTGGTTTTAAACATACTGCATTTTATGAATATAAAATCCTTAACTTAATTACACTGGAACTTTGCCAAAGAAGCGCTAGTTTCTTAACTCTAATAAATTTAAGATAAAATATCAAAAAAAGTTTTTAAGAAAGAGTTTATGGATATTACGACTAAAACAGCCCATTTTACTTCGCCGCTTTATCTTGAGAGCGGGCGGATTTTGGAGCCTTATGATATTGCTTATGAAACTTACGGCACTTTAAACGAAGACAAAAGCAATGTTATTTTAATATGCCACGCTTTAAGCGGTTCTCACCACGCCGCAGGCAGATATGAGGGCGACAGAAAGCCGGGCTGGTGGGATGGTCTAATAGGCGAGGGCAAAGCCATAGATACGCGAAAATATTTTGTAATCTGCTCTAATGTTGTCGGGTCTTGTTTTGGAAGCACGGGTCCGATGAGCCCGCAGTATCCATCTAACGAGCCTTACCGCCTTAAATTCCCCGTAGTTACGGTAAAAGATATGGTAAAAGCGCAAATGAACCTGCTCTCAAAGCTAGGCATTTACAGGGTAAAATCGATAATCGGCGGCTCTATGGGCGGTATGCAGGCTTTGCAGTTTGCGGTAGATTATCCAAATTTTGCCCAGTCTATAATCCCTTTGGCAACCACTTACGCAACGCGCCCTTGGGTTATTGCATTTAACAAAGTGGCAATCGAAGCCATACGGCGCGACCCGCGTTTTAAAAACGGAAATTACGGCAAAGACGACTTTAAAGAGCATGGGCTTGACGGCTTGGCTGTGGGGCGTATTGCGGGGCATATATCTTACCTTTCGCCAGATTCTATGGATAAAAAATTCGGGCGCAATTATGTGCCTACAGACGGGCTTTTTGAACTTTTTGGGCGCTACGAAGTTGAGCGGTATATGGAATATAATACCAGTAATTTTTCTAAAATTTTCGATCCGCTTAGCTACCTTTATATTGTAAAAGCGATTAACACTTTTAATCTTTCAAGAGGTTACGGGTCGTTATATGAGGCAATCAGCAGAATTAAGGCAAAGGTTAATTTAATAAGCTTTAGCGGAGATATGCTATTTTTCCCGCAAGAGATGGAGCATTTGGCAAAAATGTTAAAACGCAACAATCAAGCTTACAGTTACAGTAAAATCGACAGTGATTACGGGCACGACGCCTTTTTGGTAGAGATTGACAAGTTCGATTTTTTAATTAAAGAGATGCTGGAGGAGTTAGAGTAATGGCAAACGAAAATTTTGAAGCAAAGCTGCAAAAAAGCAAAGAGTTAATCGATAAATTGATGAACCCCGACATTACGCTTGAAGAGAGCATAAAAATTTACAAAGAGGGGTTAGAGAGTATTAAAGAGGCGCAAAAACTTTTAGAAGAGGCAAAACTTAAAGTGCAAGAAATCAGCAAAACCCAAAGCGGAGTAGAGTCGTGAAAGAGCTGATGGTCGGGGTTTTGCAGCTGCCGACTCTTGGAATGAATGCAACGCGCCTGGAGTTTTACCTGCGCAAGGCAAAAGAGCGAGGCTGCCGTTTGCTGCTTTTTGGCGAATATGTGTTAAACCACTTTTTTAAAGAGCTTGCAACACTGCCAAAAAGCATGGTAAAAGAGCAGACAAATTCCCATCTGCAAACCCTAAAGCGGTTGAGCAAAGAGTTCGATATGGTTCTAGTTGCCCCGATTGTAGTAGTCAAAGGGGGCAAATATTATAAAAAAATAGCCAAAATATCGCCAAAATCGATAAATTATTACACTCAGCAGATTTTAATAAATTACCCGCACTGGAACGAAGAGGCGTTTTTTGCAAATGAAATTGCGCCGCTTAAAGAGCCGATGACATTTAATCTCGACGGCTTTAAAATCGCAGTAATGTCGGGCTTTGAGCTCCATTTTGATAAAATGTGGGCATCTATGCAGAGAAAACGGGTCGATTTAGTGCTGGTGCCGACAGTTTCGACATTTGGTTCAAGATACCGCTGGCGCGATTTAATAACAATGCGCGCATTTTTAAACAATTGCTACATTTTAAGGGCAAACAGGGTTGGCGATTATCTGGAAGAAGATACAAGATGGCATTTTTACGGCGATTCTATGCTAATAAATCCAGACGGAAACATAGATATGAGGTTAGAAGACAGAGAATCTATGCTAATTGAGCCTATTTCTAAAGAAGAGTTGCGCGAAAGCCGCCGCGGATGGGCTTTTGGCGCGCATTTGAAAAAACGGGGCGAACTGTAATGGACAGAGCTTACTATTCGCGCCAAATAATGCTTTGGGGTGAAGATACACAAAAAAAGCTGGCTCAAAAAAGCGTGCTGATTGTCGGAAGCGGCGGGCTTGGATGTTCGGTTGCGCTTGCCTTAAGCGGCAGCGGAATCGGGCGGATTGATATTGTCGATTTTGATAAAGTAGAATTGCACAATATCCACCGCCAGGTGCTTTTTAACAAAGAAGACTGCGGCAGGTTTAAAGCCGAAGCTGCATCCGAAAAAATCAAGCTTCGAGGCAGCAGCATAGAATCTTGCGCTTACTGTGTTAGTTTTGAAGAGCACATAAAAACAGAGCCAAAATACGACCTTATTATTGATGCAACCGATAATCTTTTTGTGCGCAAACAGATAAATAATTACGCTAAAAAAAGTTCGATACCGTGGATTTACGGAAGCGTAGAAGAGTTTAACGCCCAGGTTTGCCTGTTTGAAAAAGCAAGCTTTAATATGTTTGCAACAAAAGAGCTGAAGCCAAAAGGAATAGCCGCCCCGATGGTAATGCAGACAGCCTCTTTTGAAGCCAATTTGGCACTGCGCTATCTTGCCGGATTGAAAGTTGCAAGCGATATTTTCTACTATTTATACTATAATGACAACGGCGAATTTGAAATTAAGAAATTTAAACTGCCAAAAGGAGATTAAAAATGAAAAAATTAGCAATTTTAGCAATAGCAGCAGCCGCATTTTTTGCAGGATGCACCCAAGAGAGCCAAAACAGCATCAGCCGCTCTATTCAAAACTGGACGGGAACAGACGGTGTTTTAGACATATATGCAGGCAATAAACTTGTAAAAAGATTTATTAAAATCGATAAACTATCTACCGCATACGGAACAGAAGACCACAAAGCGCGCCCTTACCGCTATGGATACGGATACGACGATAAAAACTTCAATTTCAAACGCGACCCGGGTGAAAAAAAAGTGTATTTTGAATTTTCAGATTACTCAACAAGCTATATTTTTTACGAAAACGATGAGGATAAATAAAAGAGGAGGATTTTACCTCTTTTAATCTATAACTTTATCTTTTAATTCAAATGCTTGTTGGTGCAGGGTTAATTCTTTTATGAGCGCATTCATATTAAGCATTCCGATATACTTTTTTTCCTTATCTATATAAGGTATATGGCTGGCATTTAATAGAGATAAAGCTTTGTAAATATTTTCTAATTTATGCTCTTTATAAATAGCAAAAGGGTTTTTACTCATTAAATCTTGCACTGTTAATTCTTTTTTAGAAAACAGAGAGCTTTTTCTAACATCTCTTAACGAAATAATACCTATTAATTTGTTATCCTCATTTACAACAGCCAAATAATTAACATGAGCCTGTCTGAAAATTTTTATAACATTTTTTAAAGATATATCTGGAGTTATTGGAGGTATATTTTCTACAAATCTATCTAGTTTGCATTTTTTTAAAAAGTTGATTATACCTTCATTTTCTATATCTATGCCTCTTTGCATTAAACTTCTTTTAAAATATGAGCCGGATTCTATCTTGGAAAGCAAATAAGAAGTAATTGCAGATGTTATTAAAATAGGAAGCAGCAGTTGATAAGAGTGAGTAAGCTCGGTTATTATTATAGAGCTTCTAAGAGGTGCTTTTGCCACACCTGCAAGCATAGCTGCACTCCCTATAAGAGCAAATGTTCTGGAATCTAAATATGGATTTATTTGAGATACAACATCCCCAAACCACACTCCGCTAAAAGAGCCTATAAAAATTGAAGGCGACATTAATCCGCCAAAAACTCCGCTGCCAATACTTAAAATTACTGCTAAAAGCTTTGCAAGCATAATTTTAAAAACATTAAGCTCACTGTAATCATTAGCAAAAATTTTATCTACAAAATTATAACCAACTCCTTTAACTTCAGGCACAACAACTATTATTAAACCTACTGCCAATCCTAATAAAAGAACTGCTATTTTCCAATATTTCCAATACATTAGTCTGTATTTTCTAAATTTTTTTAATGAGAAATTTAATATTAGCGCTAATATTGCAATAAAAATTGCAATAACAGGAAGATAAGGAAAGTAAGCTTCATTAAAAGTTAATTTAGGAACATAAAATGCAGTAAAATCACCTATTAATTCTCTAGCTATCATTGTAGATGTTGCACAGGCAACAAGCAGAGGAATGACAATATAAGAATTTATTCTGCCAATTATTATTTCTATTCCAAAAATTATACCTGCTATTGGAGCATTGAAAGTTGCCGAAATAGCTGCAGAAACTCCAGCACTTAAATATATAGGCAGATTTACTCTTTGAACCTTTATTGCCAGTAAAAAAATTTCTGATACCAATCCTCCAAGTTTTGCAATCGGACCTTCCCGTCCTATCGGCACACCAAAACCAAGGCTAAATGAAGTTAAAAACAGAACCAAAAACCCTTTGATAAAAGAGAATTTACCGCTCATCATAGAAATTTTTTTAGCAATTTCATCTATAGTTACATTTGAGTGATTGCGTAAAAATTTACTTATTAAAAAATGAGAAACAAGAAAAAACAGAGGCATTGTAATTAAGTAAAAATAGTTATTGTGCATAAAATCAATATATTGATAAAATGCAGTAAAAAGTTTAACTAAAAGCCTAAAAAAATATGCCGCCAAACCTCCGATAATTCCGATAATAAATGGAATTATAAAAAAATGCCTTAAATCTTCTAAGAGCATTTTTCTTCTTTTTTAGGATACTCTTTGTAAGGTTTAAAATCTCTTAAACTGCTTCTAAAAATATTTTCCTGCCCCAAATATAAACTGTATCCAAAGCTTGTTAAATAACTTGTAATTACTGCGGCAGTCATAGGAATAACCACATCGTCGTGGCTCATTTCGGTAATCATAACAATTGCGGCAAGCGGGGTTTTTGCTGCAGCAGACAGTGCTGCACCCATCCCTGCAAGAGTAAACATAACAATTTGATTTGGAAAAATATGACCAAAAACATTGCCAAGAGCTGCCCCGATAATCAGCACCGGCAAAATTAGCCCGCCTGGAATACCAAAACCTAATGTAAAGCTTGTAATAATAATTGTAAAAATAATAATTGCAAAATCTACGCCAATTGTGAAATTTAGCTGTGCTAAATCGGAAAGTATAGCCATATGAACCGGAGCAGAAAGAACCTCTATGTTATTGCTGTAATAGTAAAGCGCAATCATAAAAGGTATTGCAAAAACAGTTCCGACTAACGGACGGCGTCCTATTGGAATTATTTTAGCAAACTGCACAAAAAAGTGAAAAAACAGGGTATAAATATAGATAACCGCTGATATAGCAAAGCCCATAGCAATGATATATGGAATACTGTTCAAATTCCAAACAGCTTTATGTGTAAGATTAATAAAAGCATGGTTGCCGCGGAAAAATGAAAATGTTAAATAACTTACAATAGAAGCTACAATCATAGGGATAAAAGGGCGGTAATCGAAATCATACATATCTTCAAGTTCCATTGCAAAAATTGCACTTCCCAGCGGGGCTTTTAACAAAGCGCCGGTAAATGCGCCGCCGCCTATCAATGCTAGCATATTTTTAAACTTTTTTCCAAAGCCGTAAGCTTTTCCAACCCATTCGCCTATGCCGATTCCCAAGAAAAAAGACGGACCTTCCCTGCCGGCAATAAAACCGCCAGAGAGGGTTAAAACAGAAATTATTAATTTACCGATAAGATATTTAAATTTTAAATATTTTTTGGATTTTAAATGCAAAATAGAAAAACCTATTCCCGGACCTGCGACTTCATGATTTTTTCTAATAACAATACCTGTTGCAATAGCTACAAATATAGGATATATAAATAGATAGACAAGGTTTGTCGTTAAATAATTATTAATTGTAATTACAATCAAATCCATTAAAGAAGCTATCACTCCCATAGTAACCCCGACAGCTACTGAAAACGGAAGCCAGCGCCCTAAAAAAAAGACAATAGAGGTTGAATCTATTCTTATATCCAAAGGACATAAGGTTTTTTCACAGACATTTTTAAATTTTTTAGCTACATTAACATTGCTTCTGCCAAAAATCAATTTTTTAATTAATTCTATAAACATTAAAATCCCGTTATAATAATTTCTTTTAATTATTATAACTTAAATTTTGATGTTACCTAAAAAATATTTTAATTTTTAAATATTTTTTAAGCATTTGTGAATTTTTGTAAAATGTGCTTAAAATTATTTGCACACTTTTGTTTTTCTTTCGGTAACTTTTTTTATCAATTTATTTAACAACTTATCATTTATTTTTATTTCTCTGTTTCCGCTTGTGACTTCATATAAATCTTTTACCATTTCTTCTATTTTGGAATCTTCCATAATATGAGGATACAATATGCTCAGCGCCTCTTCATAACTGCCGTATAATTTGTTATCTACCGCTTTTATTCTTTTTCTCCTTAAAAATACAGGTATATATGCTGTAACTATTCCTCCGAGTATTAACCCTAAAATTAAAGTTAAAAAAAGTGCATAATAACTGACCTTTTTTCTTCCTGAATATAATTTTTTATAATAATCTTTATCAATTAATATACTCTCTATTTTTTTTACAGTATCTACGCTTTTTTCCGGTTTAGAAAGTTCGGAAATGGAATTTTTAGTGCTCACAAATTTGTCTGTATCTGCACTTTTATCATTTAATATTGCATTTATATTTTTTAAATGTGCTACTTTAATAAAAATAGGTTTTGAAGAGAGTGTATATACTTTCTTTTTGTCACTGTTATATGCTTTTATTGAAATTGCAGGTATAGTAAAATCTTTACTTCCGATTATTGCGTAATGTTTTACATATTTACTGTAAATTTTTCCTTTTTCAAAACTGTGCTCTATGTTGGAATCGTCTCCGTAAACTGTTACATTATTTATATTGATTTCTGGGTCGTTAAAATTGTCTAAATTTCCTTCTCCTTTAATAGTTATAGTTAAATTTACAGGTTTATTTTTATTTACTGATTTCTTATCGGTTTTAACAGTTATTTTATAATTTCCTATTACATCTACCCCTTGAGGAACTTCAGAAACCTTTATATTTAAGGGGTTTGAGACAACTTTTTTCCACTGTATATCGGCTCCGAAAAAACCAAAAGGGCTCTGAGCTTGAGCGGTAGTTACTTGCATTCCTATTTTTGCGGTTGCCGGCTTAATTATAAAAGAGCCGCTTCTTTTGGGGGTAACTAAATATTTTATATCCCTGATAACGCTGTTTCCTCTATTTTCTATCTGTCCGTCGCCTATTGGCGAAGCTTCAAAACCTTTAAATTTCGGAGGAGTGTATTCAATTTTAGCATCGCCGGCTTCTATCGGTTCTATTAATGATATATCAACTATAAAAGTTTCACCTACAACCACTTGTTTTTTATTGCTTGACATTTTAAAAATATATCCGCCGTTATTTACTGTTTTATGTTTCTTTTTTACTTCTACAACAATCGAATTTGTTTTATAGTGTTTAGAATCTACAATAATGTCATATGACGGAATTTTAAAATTTTTAGTCGGTTCTATGGTGTAAATTTTGGCTTTTGTTACAACATTGGCATCTTTTCCGTTAATTTTAACAGTAGCGGTAAACTTATTGTCTCTTTTATCTTTTATTCCAAATCCGCCGATATTTTTAATTTTAGGAAATTCAATTTTAGCTCCTTTTAAAGCCTGAACGGTTATTGCAACTTTTAAATCATCTCCGCTGTTAATTTTTTTACTGCTTGCTTTTGTAAGAACAATAGGAAGTTTGGCACTGAGCATTGCTGTAAAAATAACCGTTATTAAAAGATATTTTATTTTATTCATTTACATTCCTTACCATGGATTTTTCGGTGCAGGCGCTGGACTTTTGCTTTCTATTCTATACATTAGCACCGGCACTTTTTTATCTTTAAAGCTTTTTTTAATCATCTTTTTAAGTCTGTTTTTCAAGAGATTCTTTTTTTTCTTTTTTTGTGTCTTTTTTGACTTTTTCTTGGCAAGTTTCTTTTTACTCTTCTTTTTGCCTTTTTTCTCTTTCTCTTTTTTCTTTTGCTTTTTCTTTTTCTGTTTTGATTCTGGTTTTTCTCTTAACAGCATTTTTGCCAGTTTCAAATTATGCTTGGCATCTTCGTTGTCTGGATTTAGCTTTAAACTAAAAAGATACGAAAAAACGGCATTTTTATACTCTTTTGCTTTAAAATATGCATTTCCTAAATTATATAGTCTATTAGGTTCATTTACGCCTTTGCCAAAACTTCTGCGGTAATATTTCACAGCTTCTTTATAATTGCCCGTTTTGTATAGCGCATTTGCATAATCGTAATTTTGCACAGGACCTTGGTTTTTATATTTTTCCAGCAATTTAACAGTTGTGTTGTAATCGCCGTTTTGATAACTGCTTTTTATTTTGGATATTTCAATAAAATCAAAAAGCCCGCCGTTTGCAAAAGCCAAAAGGAGTAAAAAAACTAAAACTGTTTTTATCATTTTTTACCCCTTTTAAATTTAAAATCAAATTCCAATTTTTCAGGAACAGAAATAAAAGCAGAAAGCAAAAATATAATTCCCGCAATAAGCGGATAATAAAACAGTTCTATTCTGTCTGTAATTCTAACTGTTTTACCGCTATTTGTAGCATGAAATTTAGTTTCAATTTCCCGCGCTATTTTTTTTATACCGCTTGTATCGTAATCTGCAATTACAAAATCCCCTCCGCTCTCTTTTGCTATTTTGCCCAAATATTCGTTTACCGAAGTCGTAACAATCTGGTCGTTTTTAACAACTGCTTTGCCTTTTTTATCTAAAACAGGCGCACCGGCTTTTGTGCCTATTAATATTGCATATAAAGTTATTCCGTTTTGTTTAATTATTTTTTCAAATTGCGTCAATTCGCTTTTATCTCCGCCATCGCTTACTACTATTGCTATTTTATCCCGCATATTGCTAAGCTTATCTTTTAAAACATTTGCCAAAGCGGTAAAATTGCTTGAATTTAAAATATAATCGTCTCCTATGCCGTCTATGACGCTATCAAGTGTATCAATATCGCTTGTTAAAGGCGAAACCAAAAATACACTGTCGGCAAAAGTCAAGAGCATAACCTCATTATTTGGCATCTGTTTAAGCAGTTCTTTGATTTTGACTTTGGCAAATTCCAAACGGTTTGGGTATCTGTCTTTACTGCGCATAGAACCCGAAATATCAAGTGCAACCGCCATTTTTAAACCGCTTAGTTTAATGTTTTTGTCGCCTCTGTCGATATATGGCTGGCTCATTGCTACTATCATAAAGAAAATCGCAATAAAAAAGACAACATTTCTGCCCCTGTTACTAAGCCCTTCGCCTTCTACCTTAATTCTTTTAAGCGCTTCGGGGCTAAAAACCCTCTCTATGCCTTCTTTATTGGTTAAAACCAAATATGCAAAAATTATAAACGGCACAAGTAAAAGAAAAAATAAAGACGGGTGTGCAAAATTCATCTTGCCACCCCCCGCACACTTTTTGAATAAACATAAATAAGCAGTAAAATAATTCCAATCATTAAAGGAAAATAATAATAATATTTGTATCGTTTATATATTTTACCCTCTATTTTGCTTGTTTCGCTTCTATTGATTTGCGCATATATTTTAGACAGCATCTGTTTGTTTGTTGTCATAAAAAACTTGCCTCTGCCCGCATTTGCAAGTGCTTTCAGTTTTGGCACCTCCAAATCTTTAAAGTCGCCTATGCCTATTGTATAAAGTTTAATATCGCTCTTTTTTAATACATCAACTAAATCAATAAACGGCGTTTCACTCATATTATCGATTCCGTCTGTCAGTAATATAATAATTTTACTCTTGACTTTAGAATTCTCTAAAGTATAAATTGCTTGCAAAAGCGCATCATAAATTGCCGTTCTTGAACCCACTATTCCCACCTTTTGTTTTAGCAAAATATCCTGCAGGTATTTTTTGTCAAATGTCAAAGGCGAAGCGATAAAAGCGCTGCTTGCAAATGTAATAAGCCCGACTCTGTCGTTTTTTCTGTCTTTAATAAAATGCTGAACCACCTCTTTAACTGCTGTAAATTTATCTTTTGTCGGATTGTTTGAATCAAAACCCCTGTCTAACATTGATTTGCTCGAATCAATTACAAGCATTATGTCGCGTGCATCTTGATGCGTATCGTGAAATGTTGTAACCTTTGCCGGTGATGCAAGGGCAATAATAAGAGCAATGATAGCACCCCACTTAACCAAATCAAGCCACCTGCTTTTAAGCGATTTTTTGCCTATAAGCACTTCGATATAAGGCAGATAAATTGCCAAAGTTTTAGCACGGCATTTTTTTAGGCAAAACCAAAAAACAGGTAAAAGTAAAAATGCGAACGGAAATTCAAAACTAAAATGACTCATCGCACACCTGCAAATATAAATTAAAATAATTTAATGTTTCTCTATCGACATCGCCTATATCGTTTTTATATTTATATCTGTCCAGTCTTATTCTTAATTGATTAAAAATCTCTTTTCTCCTTTTGTCCCGAGCTAAAAGACGTCCGTATTTAGTTGCATCATATGCTGCTTTTTTCGGATTGCTCCAATCAACTCTTTTTAATTGCTCAAAATAGTATTTAGGACAGTCTTGCGGACAGCCTTTTTGCACTTTTTTATAAACTTTTTTAAACAGTTTATACCCTATATAAAAGCCCGCAACTAGAGTTGCCAATAATATCCATAAAGAGTAGTCGCTAAATTCAATAAGCGGTTTTATATCTCTAAGCTGCACTGTTACATCCTCTTTACAAGCTGAGAATAAGGATCTTGATGGGTATAAAGTTTAGCAAAGCGTGCACCGATTTTTTGCAAATGTTTTAACAGTTTTCTATCGTTTTCTATTAAGGCTTCTTTATACACTTTAATTGTTCCTTCATCAACATTTCCGCTAAATTCGTGCAAATAGCCCGGGTCTATCAGCCTGATTTCTCCTAAAGGTTTTGGGCTGTCCATAAAATAATCTCTTACCATAATAACAATTAAATCGTGTTTTTTTGCCAATAGCGACAAATTAACATCGCCAACAAAATCGCCGATTAAAAACATTAAAGATTTTTTTCTGACACGCCTGTTTAAATCTTCTATCCAGCCCGGGTAATTTGCCGGTTTGCCTATAACTTCAAATTCTACTGCCTCTTCTATCTCTTTAGATACTGCAAAAATCTTTTTGCTTGGCGGAGAGTGGCGGTAAAATTTATCTGCATAAATAATATGCGAAAAGTTATCTTTGTTTCTAATTGCCGAATAGCCTATTAGCGCCATCAATTCTATCATATAATCTTTTTTATAAATATGTGTTCCAAAATGTGTAGAACCGCTGAACATTGTAGAGACTACAACATTCAATTCGCGCTCTTCATGGTAAATTTTTACATACGGCTTTCCACCCATTTTTGCAGTTGTTTTCCAATCTATTTTTCTGACATCATCGCCGTATATATACTCTCTTAATTCCGCAAATTCAAACCCTTCGCCGTGAAGAGAAGATATATTATTGCCGCTAAGTGCACCAAAAACCTGCTTTTTGGTTTTTAAAATTATCTGTTTTGCTTTAGATTTCATTATGGAATCGGAACCGCTGCTAAAACTTTTTCGATAATCATATCTTGAGTAATACCCTCAGCTTGCGCTTCGTAACTTAAAATTATACGGTGGCGCAAAATCTCTTTTGCAATGTATGCAATTTCAATAGGCGAAACAAAATCCTGCCCCTTAATATAAGCAACCGCGCGCGCTGCTTTATACATATTAATACTGGCTCTAGGACTCGCACCAAACTCTACAAAGTCTTTCATTTTGCTAAGTCCGTAGCGCTCAGGCTCTCTTGTTGCAAAAATTATCTCTATAATATACTTTTCGATTTCCGGGTCTATATGAACTTGCATAGCTTCGTTTTGAACTCTCATTAAATCTTTTGCAGTTGCAACCTGCTCTATTTTGCCAAAACTGTTATTAGATACCCTTCTTGCAATTTCAAGCTCTTCTGCGCGGGTATT
>JALWKP010000100.1 GCA_027081355.1 Campylobacteraceae bacterium | reverse complement strand
TGAAGATTCCAAGCAGTTCATAATCGCAATTTAAGTGTTCTAAAACCGACTTTAAATGAACATTTGCCGAGTGCTCCAGCGCACTAACCAAAATTTTCATACCTGCCCCTTACTGTTAAATGCGAAAAGCTTAAAGCTAAAAGCTAAAAGCCGACAAAGAAAAAAATCCCGTCATTCCCAACTTAATTGGGAATCCACAGCTTATAAAACCAATAAGTTTAGCATCCTTTTTCTAATCTCTAATCTCTCTTCTCTAAAAGAGCCCTGGATTCCCGCTTTCGCGGGAATGACGATGAGCCAACATCCAGTCATTCCCGGCTTGACCGGGAATCCACGGTTTAGATGACCAAAAAAGCAAGGAATCTAAACTTTATTGCACCTACCCCTAAATTTCTTTGTGTATAATTATACCTAAATATTATAAGCTAAGAGCTAACAAGGGGCGGCTTACGCCGCGTTTTAATATTTGCGGCTTTGCCGCTTAAAAAAAGCGAAGCTACCTTTTTAGCTCTCTGCTCTTGGCTCTCAGCTCTTAGCTTCCAAACACAAGGTGTTTTCATGAAAGATGTTATTGAATTCTTAAAAGAAAAAGGCAATTTAAAAATTATAGATGAGCCGCTTGATGTGGAGTTAGAAATTCCGCATATTGCGTATATTGAGGTAAAAAAAGAGGATTCACGCCCGATTCTTTTTACTAAGCCTGTTTATAGGGCTAAAAATATTGAGTATGATATTCCGGTTTTAATGAATATTTTTGCAAATAAACAGATTACCAGAGAGATTTTTGGTAAAGAGCCGGACGACATAGGCAACTCTATCGAGACTCTTATGAAGTTTAAGCCGCCAAAAGGGTTGATGGAAAAAATCAAAATGCTGCCGACACTTATAAGCCTTAAAAATGTTTTTCCAAAACGCTCCAAAAAACGGGGAGTTTGCCAAGAGGTTGTTTGGCAAGGCGACGAAATAGATTTAGACAAACTGCCAATTCTTAAAACATGGGAAGAAGACGGCGGGCGCTTTATTACAATGGGGCAGGTTTACACGCAGAGTTTGGATGGCAATATGCAAAATGTCGGGATGTATCGCTTGCAGCAGCTGGATAAAAACAAACTGGCAATGCACTGGCAAATCCATAAAGATGCGAGCAACTTTTTTGACCAATACGCTAAAGCGGGCAAAAAGATGCCTGTAAGCATTGGAATAGGGGGCGACCCTCTCTATATTTGGTGCGCTCAAGCGCCAATGCCGCACGGTATGTTTGAATTGCTGCTTTACGGGTTTATACGCAATAAAAATGCTAAGCTGGTTAAATCTATTACAAACGATATTTATGTACCCGAAGATGTAGATTTTGTAATCGAGGGGTTTGTTAATCCAACTAATTTTGCACCCGAAGGACCTTTTGGCGACCATACCGGTTACTATACACTTGTAGAAGAGTTCCCTGTAATGGAGGTAACCGCAATTACTCATAAGAAAAACCCGGTATTTGCCGCAACGGTTGTCGGCAAACCGCCTTTGGAAGATAAATATTTCGGCTGGGCGACAGAGCGTATTTTCCTGCCGCTTTTAAAACCGCTTGCACCCGATTTAATAGATTATAATATGCCCGAAAACGGTGTATTTCATAACCTGATTTTGGCAAAAATGCACCATAAATACCCGGGTCACGCAAAACAGTTTATGCATGCATTCTGGGGAGTGGGGCAGATGAGTTTTGTAAAACATGCAATTTTTGTAAAAGAAGACGCCCCGCATTTGGAAGATTTTGATGCGCTAACAAAACATATTTTAAACAGGGTGAGCAAAGAGAATATATTTATTAGCGAAGGGGTGGTTGACCACTTAGACCACTCCAGCCCAAAACAGTTTGTGGGCGGGAAACTGGGTATCGACGCCACAGGCAAAGAGGTGGAGAAAAAAATTGAACCTTTAGATGATAAAACGCTTTTGGCTAAAATACAAGAGCTTGACCCTGCCGTTAAAGCGCTTAAAAGTTATTATACCGACACTGCAAACCCTATAACCGTTATTGCGGCAGAAAAGAGAAAATCTATGCAAGAGCTTATTAAAAACCTGGCTCCGCTGGCAAACAATATTGCAATTTTGGTAATTGTAGATACTTTTAATAACGATTTAGAAAATCCGTATATGCTGATTTGGCGCGTTGTAAACAATATCGATGCAAACCGCGATGTGGTGCTAGAGCCGTTTATTGCAATTGACGGCACAAATAAAAATGAGTTAGACGGCTTTAACAGAGAGTGGCCAAAAGATGCCCACTGCACAAAAGAGGTTTTAGACAGGCTGCAAGAGAAAGGTTTGATAGATATAGACGAGCAGTTTATTAGAGATTTTGGTTTGCTAGATTACAAATTGTATTAATTTGCAGATATCTATGCAGGGGCAACTCCATTAGTATTAAGTTAAAGATTTTATATCCATAAAATGCATAAAGCTTAAAGCAAAAAGCTCAAAGCAGAATAGAGAAGAGAGATTAGAAATTAGAATATCTGCATTCTGTAATCCGTAATCTGTATTCCGAACGGAGACAGATAACCTTTCTGCTTTAAGCTTTAAGCTTTTTAAGGTTGCTTCTACGAAATAATTTCCAAACAAATATACAAATAACCAATACACTAAAACTTATAAGTCAAAAATACTCTAGTATTATCAAATTTATCTTCATTTATTCTCTCTTTAACTTTGCTATAAACTGCACTTAATTCCAAATTGTCGTTAAATGAGTAATTTGCGCTGATGTCAAGTTCAGTTGATTTTATTCCGTTTTCCGATTTTAAAGTAAGTTTTCCAACAGAAAAACTCAAACCCCCTAAACCGATTGCCGAAGCGTCAAATTCTGCACCAAACATATAAGCTTTTGCATTTTTTCCGCCCTCTGCAATAGTTAAGTGCTCAGCAGAGGTAAAAAACGGTCCGCCGCCAAAGCCGTTGCTTGCTTTATTATCATTGCTTTTATTGTAAGATGCAAAAATATTTATGCCGTTGTATCCTAAAGATGTGCTAATGCCGAAAACTTTTGCCGAAGCGGCGTTTTTATAGTGTTGCAGAGCATACTGCGCTGCTAGCGTATAATCAAAATCTGCAATTTTATTTTTGTAATTTGCCTCTAAATAGTAAATTTTATCTATATCGGCTTTGTTAATACGGTAATACCATCCTGATAGTTCTAAATTTTCTATTCCGCTAT
This sequence comes from Campylobacteraceae bacterium, assembly GCA_027081355.1. Classification (GTDB taxonomy): domain Bacteria; phylum Campylobacterota; class Campylobacteria; order Campylobacterales; family Sulfurovaceae; genus JAADEQ01. Next base: position 107,456 of record JALWKP010000100.1, on the reverse strand, counting down.
AAGCCGCACCCAAAACCCAAACACCCCTATTACCGTTAATTTTGTTAAATTTTTCCGGAATTTTGGCATCTACACCCGACATTTTATTTAAAAACAGTGCTGTCAGTGTAGTATTGGGTATAGTTTTGTTTTCTATTTTAACAGCTTCAAAACTGTTAGGAACCATACCTAAATCGTCGCTGTCTGCAAAAGGGGTATCTAATATTTGGCGTCCGGCTTTTATTTCTGTATTGCTCCAACTGCCTTTTATATAAGCTTCATTCAAAATTGCATAACTATTGTTGTTGCTGTTAAAAAAAGGAATGCCTGCACCGTCATGACTGTTTAAAGCAGTGCTTGCATAAATAGTAAAAGCAAATTTTAAACCGCTAAAATCGCTTGATAAATAACCCAATTTACTGCCTAATGCAATATCGGTATTACCTTTATCATCGTGCTGATAACCCAATTGTAAATAACCGTTAAAATCAGCACCATAAAGTGCCGATATAGAAATTGCTGCGCTTAATATTAGTAATTTTGATTTCAACAAAACAGTCTCCTTGAGCATGTTGATAATAGTTATCAAATAATTAAGAAATTAAACCGTTTTCCTACTTCTAAAAGACTTAATATCAATAAAAATTAGAATTTTATTTTATTTTAAGTTTAAAACGATATTATTTCGTCACTAATAAAAATTATTATTTAGGAGAAATTATGCTAGTTACAAAAAAAGCACCTGACTTTACGGCAGCAGCGGTTATGCCAAACGGAGAGATTGTAGATGACTTTAATCTATACGAAAATATGGGAGAAAAAGGAACAGTTCTATTTTTCTATCCGTTAGATTTTACATTTGTCTGCCCGTCTGAAATTATCGCATTCGACCATAGATTAAAAGAGTTTACAGACAGAGGCATTAATGTAATCGGATGTTCTGTAGATTCACAATACAGCCACTTTGCTTGGAGGGAAACTCCGGTAGATAAAGGCGGTATCGGCAGAGTAGGGTATCCGCTAGTTGCTGATTTAACTAAGCAAATTGCAGCAGATTACGATGTTCTTTTAGACGGCGGTGTTGCACTTAGAGGTTCTTTCTTAATCGACAAAGACGGAACAATCCGCCACGCAGTAATTAACGACTTGCCGCTTGGAAGAAACATTGACGAAATGTTAAGAATGGTAGATGCTATGCTATTTACAAATGAGCACGGTGAAGTTTGTCCTGCTAACTGGAAAGAAGGCGAAGAGGCTATGAAGCCAGATTCCGAAGGTGTAGCCGAATATTTGGCAAAACACGCAGAGGAGCTGTAAGCTTCTTTGCCTAAACGGTATAGGAGATTTATGAAATTAGATATTATTCAAAAACTTAAAGAGCACGATTTAAAAGTAACCCCGCAGCGTTTAACTATTCTTGATACTCTAAACAGATACGGACACGCAAGTATCGATGAAATTTATAAAGAAGTTAAAAAAGTCCATTTATCCATTTCTTTAGCAACTGTTTATAAAAACATTACCTCTTTACTTCAAGTTAAACTAATAAAAGAACTTGCACTTAACGAGGCAAAATCTAAATACGAAATAATAAAAGAACCGCACTCGCATTTAATATGCAAAAAATGCGGAAGCATCGAAGACATTAATTTAAGCGAGCAGATAGAGCAAAATGCAAGCAAATTGGCAAGCGCAAAAGAGTTTGCAGCAGAAGAAACAGAGTTGAATATTTACGGTTTATGCAAAAATTGCAAGCAGAACAATTAGCTCTGCACTCTAGGCTCCAAGCTTCTAACTGATTACAGCTAAAACATCCCCTTCATTTACACTGTCGCCTACACTGACTTCTATAGAACTTAAAATACCGCTTTTGTTTGCCGCTACCTCTATTTCCATTTTCATTGCTTCTAAAACCAAAATTAAATCGCCTTCTTTAACTTTGTCGCCAACATTTGCAACAATTTTAAATACCGAACCATTCATTTGAGAAAGCACTTGAGTGCCTCCTGCGGCAGGTTTTGCTTTTGGCACAAGTGCTTTTGCAGTTTTTTTAACAAGTCTAGGCGAACCTTTTTTAAGAATATTTAAACTATGCTCTTGCCCGTCAAGTATAATCGTATATTCACCTTCAATAGAGGAGGATACAGTTGAGCCTGGCTCATTAGACGGCTGGTCAGATATTTTTCTAACATTAATTTTGCCTTCGCCTTTTAAGAATTTTACACCTTTATCCCCGCAAGCTGCCGCAATAAAAATATTCTCTTCTCTTGTTTCTAAACCTTCGTTTTCTAGCAGTTTTTTAAAGTGTATTATAGATTTTAAAGGGTCAGCATCGGCAATTTCTAAAGCGGTTTTTTTTGTTGGTTCAAGTTTTAATTGCTCTTTTGCAAGTTTAACAATTTCTATATCTGGCTCTACTGGAGTTTTGCCAAAGTATCCAAGCACCATTTTGCCAAAGCCTGGAGTGATTTTTTTCCATTTGCCAAACATAACATTTGCATAAGCTTGCTGCCAGTAAAATTGGCTGACAGGTGTAACAGAGGTTCCAAAACCTCCTTTTTGCACAACTTCACCCATTGCATTAATCACATCTTCAAATTTATCAAAAGTTCCATCATCTCGCATCATTTGTGTATTTGCTGTTAAAGCACCGCCTGGCATCGGTGAGAATGGAATAATCGTAGAAACCTTTTGAGCTTCGGGCGGAATAAAATAATCTTTTAAACACTCTTTTAAAACCTTTTGATATTCTAAAATTTTCTTTTCATCCAAACCGCCCAAATCAAATTGAGAGCCTTTAGTTGCATGCAGCATTGTTAAAATATCGGGCTGACTTGTTCCTCCGCTCACAGGAGAGCAAGCCAAATCAATTCCAACAGCACCTCCTGCAAGCGCAGCTAGATAACTGCTTACACTGCATCCTGCACTTTCATGAGTATGCAGTCTTATGTGTATATCTTCGGGCAAATATTCTCTTGCAGCTTTGATTGTTTCGTAAATTTTATTTGGATTAGCCGTTCCGCTTGCATCTTTAAAACATAAGCTGTGAAACTCAATTTCCGCTTCTAAAATATCTTTTAAAACTTTTAAATAATACTCTTTGTCATGCGCTCCTTTACATCCTGGCGGCAAATCCATAATCGTAATGGCAATTTCATGTTTTAAACCGTTTTCTACTATACATTGACCGCTATATTTTAAGTTATCAATATCATTTAATGCATCAAAATTTCTAATAGTTGTAGCACCGTGCTTTTTAAAAAGTTTTGCGTGTAAATTTATCAAATCGCTGCTTGCGGTATCTAGCATTACTGTATTAACTCCGCGTGCCAATGTCTGCAAATTGGCAGCTGGACCTATAATTTCCCTAAATCTGTCCATCATATCAAAAGCATTTTCATTTAAATAGAAAAAAAGGCTTTGAAACCTCGCACCGCCGCCAAATTCAAAATGGCTGATACCTGCTTCTTTTGCAGCTTCTACTGCAGGCAAAAAATCTTCCATCAAAACCCTGCCGCCAAAAACCGATTGAAATCCGTCTCTAAAAGTCGTATCCATTATATCTATTAATTTTTTTGCCATAATTTCTCCTGAATATAATGCATTATTATAACTCAATAATTTTTATAAATTAAATGATTTTTATAGATATTGTTTAAAATTTGAAAAATAGATTACAAAATGGCAAAGGCTTCTTTATTTTAAGAAGCCATTCTTAATGAGTGTTCAAGAAAAATAGTCAATAAAACAAGCAAAGAGATACCGGCAGGTTTAGAATACATTTTGTTTGCAGTAATAAAAACAAGCATAAAAGTAGCCACAGCCATAGTTGTTATATCAAATACATAATGTGAAAAATTAAGGTGTATAGGGTTTGCAAAAGCTGCTGCTCCCAATGCAACAGAAATATTTGCCATATTTGAGCCTATAATATTTCCTATTGCCATATCTGCCTTGCCTTTCAACGCTGCCATTACAGAAACGATAAATTCCGGCAAAGAGGTTCCAAATGCCACCAGAATAACACCTACAAACCACTCGCTGACTCCCAAAGAACGTGCAATTTCAGAAGCGCTTTTAATAGCATAATCTGCTCCGTAAATTACAAATACAAATCCTGCAACCAATAAAACAGCAATATTTAAAGGTTTGAAATTTCTTTTAGCTTCAGCCTTTTCTTCCTCGTCTAACTCCATAGCATCAGTATTGTTTTTTATTAAAAAAAGAACATAACCCCCCATTAAAGCCATAAGAGCCAATCCGCTTAAACGGCTTATTTCCCCGTCGAAAGCCAAAACAATAAAAATTAAAACCGGAAAAAGAGCCCAAGAACTGTCTTTTGCAAAAAAGTCTCTATCTGGAACAACTTTTTTTGTAATTAATAAAACCGAACCTATTACTAAAGTAATATTTAAAATATTGCTTCCAATAACATTAGATACTGAAAGTTCAGGCTTATTATGTAAACTTGCTCCAATAGATGCAGCCATTTCAGGCAAAGAAGTTCCCAAAGCTATAAGCGTAGCGCTAATTATATAATCTGAAATCCCAAACCTTAATGCAATTTTTTCGCTTTGTTTAATAACAATATCCGCCCCGTAAATAAGCACAGCAAGCGAAATAATAAAAATTAAATAATTCATCTACTCTCCTCTGATTATCAAACTTTTCGGTAAATTAAAATAATCTATTGTCTCTTGCTCTTTTGCACGCATTTCTCCGCTGTCTGTTTCGTGGTCAAACCCCATAAGATGCAAAAGCCCGTGGATAAAAAGCAGGGCAAGTTCCTCTTTTTCACTATGTCCCAACTCCTTTGCCGCCTCTTTGACTTTTTGGTCAGAAACAACAATAGAACCAAGCGGCATAAAAGGTATGTCCTCAAGAGGAAAGCTTAAAACATCGGTCGGTTTATCCGATTTTCTGTATTCTTTATTAAGTTTAGCTATCTCTTTATTACCCGTAATTATAAGCTCTATATCTTTATTAGCCCCAAGAAAACGGGCAATTTTTTCTAAGAAGCTTAAATCCGTTTCTAAATCGCTTTTATTCTCTAATAAAATCATACGGGTATTTTATCTAAATTCTTGTAAAATAACACAAAAAAAAGGTCAAGAATGAATAAAAAAGCTGTTTGTATAATCTCCGGCGGAATGGATAGCGCCTTGGCTTCTGCTATTGCTAAAAATGAAGGCTATGAAATAATAGCATTGCATTTTAATTACAATCAAAGAACACAAGAAAAAGAGCTGGAGTGCTTTGAAAAGATATCACAGGATTTAAAGGCAAGCAAAAAATATATTATAAATTTGGACTTTTTCAAGCAAATCGGCTCAACTGCGCTTATTGGCAATGAATTTGAAGTGCCTACAGACGGTATAAAACCAGGAATCCCAATAACTTATGTTCCTTATAGAAACGGAATATTTCTCTCAATAGCTGCCGCAATTGCGCAAAAGCACGAAGCCAAAGCTATCTTTATAGGAGTAGTAGAAGAAGACAGCAGCGGTTATCCTGATTGCAGAGAAAGTTTTATAAAATCAATTGAAAATTCAATAAACTTAGGCTTAAGAGATGAAAGCAATATTAAAATACAAACCCCTCTAATACATTTAAGCAAAGCAGATATAGTTAAAAAAGCCCTGGAATTAGGAGTAAAACTTGAACACACATGGAGCTGCTACAAAAACAGCGGCAAAGCGTGCGGTTTATGCGACAGCTGCAGACTAAGATTAAAAGGCTTTAAAGAAGCAGGCATAGAAGACCCGATTGATTACGATAAAAAATATTACAATATTAAAGAATATTAGAATTAGAATTTAAATATAAAGTTTGTGCAGGATAGGCCAGTTTAATATCATCGTATTTTAAAATTTCTTTAATTATTTTATTTGAAATACTGCTTCTTAATGTTAATGTAGCATAAGAATTAGTTAAATACCAAATACTTATTTTTACACCATATTGTTCAATAAAAGTAAAAACTCTAGGCTCTACATTTGTGCTTTTTAATTGATACTTGCTTCTAAGGCTGCTCAACTGTTTGCGAGTCATATCAGTATAACCTTTAGAGTATTGCTTGGCAATATTCTTTGCTATATTTGCAGCTCTGTTTATATTTGAATCAAAAGTTACAACAAAATCTATTCCATCCCAAACAGTTTTAAGTCCGCCGTGAGAATAATTAGCAATTAAATCAGTAAAAATATAGTTATTTGGCACAAAAATCATTCTGCCTGCACGCCGGTTCTGTGTAAAAGTTGTAAGGGTTACATCTTCATATAAAGTAATCCTTAACATTGAAATATCAACAACATCCCCCACATACTCCAAACCGTCTTTAATCACTTTTATTCTATCACCCACATGAATAGCTCCTCCTAACACAATTACAAACCATCCCATAAGCGACATAAACCAATCTTTCATTGCAATTGCAATACCAGCAGATGCAAAACCTAAAATTGTTATAATATAATTTACATTTTCTATATAGGCAAAAAGAAGAATTAAAATAAGAAGTGATATAAAACCAATATTGATAATTTTGTTTATTGTATAAAAACTCTCTTTTGCAGCAAAATATTTACGGGTTAAAAATTTTAAAATAAAAAAAATAAAAAGCAGTAAAAACAATGTTACAGCAATATAAACAACTTTTTTTAACTCTTTTTTAATATCGCCCTCTATTGCAATTTTAAGCTCATCTGTTTTTTTTAAATATATATCTTTTGTGGTTTTAAAAATATCTTTTAGTGTTAAAAATTCCTTGATTTCTGAATTTAGAGAATTTAAATGTTGAACATCAAGGCGATTCTTGCTAAGTTTTACTATCTCTTCAAGAAGCATTCTTTCTTTTTGAAGCTGGTTGATTGTATTATTTAATGTTTTATATTTCTCTATATATTTATTTCTTTTTCCGGCTAACTCTTTTAAGTAAGAAATTCCATTAATTATTGCAAAAGGATTATCTATTTTAGGAATATTTTTAAAATCATAAGGAGTAATAAGGCGCTTAAAAGGATTTTTTTCAAAATCTTTTACTAAACTTATTTTATCTTGCAAAACCTGATATAAGTTTTGTAATTTTTTTAATTTCTTCTTTTGAATTTTTGTCAGGCTTTTTAAATGCTTTAACTCTTTTATTTGATTTTGTATTTTTTTTTGCTGATCTAAAAGTTCTTTGTGAGTAATATAAGCAGCATAAGTTTTTGTCCATTCATTATCTTTTATTTTTAAATTTAAAAGTTTCATACGTAACTTTTGTAATTTTGCACTGTCAAAGGTTTTATTGTTTTCTAAAGTTACATTGCTATCGCCAAAAACAAAAGATGTAATTAAAATTAATAGCAATAGCATTTTTTTCAATTTAAACCCTTTCAAACTTTTTTAATACAGATATCACAATCTCTTTGGGAATATCTTTTTTAATAATATTTGTTCCTATTTTTCCGTTTGGTAAAATAAACGAAATTTTACCTTTTGAACTCTTTTTGTCTAAAAAGAAATGCTCATAAAACTCTTTTGCATTTTCAATTTTAAAATTTGTAGGCAAACTGTTTTTTCTTAGTGTTTCTTTAATATCATACGCTTCCTCTTTACTTAAAAGCCCCAGCTGAACCGCTAACTCATTTGCCATAACCATACCGATAGCTACAGCTTCACCATGCAGATACTCGGTATAATTGGTTAAATTTTCTACAACATGCCCAAAAGTATGCCCATAGTTTAAAACTGCTCTTATGCCGCTCTCTTTTTCATCCTGGTTTACTACATCTGCTTTTAATTTAACGGAACGGGCAATAAGTTCAATAACTGCTTCTTTCTTATCTAATTTGTTCGATTTAATAAATTCATAGAAATCTTTATCAAACATAATTGCCATCTTTATAGCTTCTGCAACTCCTGCTGCAAATTCTCGAGAAGGAAGAGTATCTAAAAACACAGGATCAATATAAACGGCTTTTGGCTGATAAAATGCACCTATTAAGTTTTTACCATATTTATTATTTACACCTGTTTTGCCTCCCACGCTTGCATCTACCTGGCTTAAAAGCGTTGTTGGCATCTGAATAAAATCTATACCTCTTTGATACATAGAAGCAGTAAAGCCCGTCATATCGCCAATAACCCCGCCGCCAAGAGCTATCAAAGTAGATTTTCTGTCAAATTTTGCTTGAAATAATCTATCTAAAATAAACAAGACAGTATCAATATTTTTATATTCTTCACCGTCAGGAACCTTTATAACTTCTACATATGGAGCTTTAATAAATTTTAAAATTTTTTCTAAATGAAAATTGGCAACAGTAGGATTTGTAACAATTGCAACTTTGTTATCAAACTCTATCTCTTTTAAATTATCTATAATAATATCATACTCAATATTTCCATTGTTTTCTATTTTAATAGGAATAATCATCTCTTCTCTTTTTTAAATGTATTTTACTCAAAAACTGCTTTAAGTGAAGATTAAAATATAAAAGTGCAATAATCTATTTTTGCAATTTATCAAGTCAAATTTGTAAAATTTAAAAATTATTTTTATTAAGATTTAGCTAAAATCTTTTAATTTTTTAGCACACCGTATAAGCAAAGACAAGACAAATTTTTATAAACTTTTAACCGCACTATAGTTGCACTAAAAAATCAAATATTATTTATATTATATCAACAGAGCAATCAATTTGCACATATTTTTTTAATAAAACTCTAAAACAAGGATAAAAGCAATGAGAGTAAAAGTAACAATAGCATATAACGGTTCTAAATTTCAAGGTTTTCAGCGCCAAAAGAAAACTGGCAATACAGTTTCGCAAACCTTGGAAACTGCGCTTAAATCTTTAGGAATAGAAAACAAAATAACAGGCAGCGGCAGAACAGACAAAGGAGTGCATGCAACAGGTCAAGTAGTGCATTTTGATTTACCCTATTTTTGGCGGCAAAAAAGCTTAAAAGAATTAAAAAAAAGATTAAATCAAAAACTGCAATTTATTCAAATAAAACATATAAAAAAAATTAAATCAAATTTTCACGCTCAATATGATGCAAAAACAAGAGTTTACCGTTATCTAATTAAAACTGCACAGCCAAATGTATTTGAAAAAGAATTTGTATCTTATTATAAAATAACCAATCCGGCACTATTTAAAAAAGCCCTAAAACTTTATATAGGCACGCACAATTTTCAAAACTTTAAAAAACAAGGCAGCCCCACAAGCAGCGATATTAGAACAATAAGCAAAATAAAATTGATAAAAATAAAAAATTTTTACGCCGTTTACTTCTTTGCCAACGGTTATCTGCGCTCACAAATTAGAATAATGATAGAAGGCGCTTTAAAAGTTCAAAACGGCACACTATCTTTAGCACAATTAAAAGAGCAGTTAAAAACTTCAAAAAAATATTTTACTACTCTAGCCCAGCCAAATGGACTTTATTTAACTAAAGTTTTTTATTAATAAAAAATATTTTAAGCTTTTTCCACCAAGATAACTTATATTTTTTTAAGTTATTTTCTAAATGACGGTTTAATTTTTTTAAATGTTTTGGCTCAAAATGTTCCGTTTTCATCCAAAACCTTTTGAATTTCATAAAATGCATTTTGATTTTTTAAACGAAATTTTATTTCGATTCTTCTTGATGCTTCTTTATCCTCTTTGCCATTTACCATGATTCTATCGATAAAAGAACGGCCGCTGGCAGTTAGAATTTTTTGCAGATTGTATTTTTTTGCAACCGGCAAGGTAAGCAGATAATTCATAACTGCCAAAGCTCTATCTTGAGAGAGTTTTAAATTGTAAAGATACCCGCCGTCGCTGTCGGTATGCCCCTCTATCACAATAGTTTCAATATTTGGAGCTATTGCTTCATCGCCCAAAAGAGCGTTTATGTATTTTGTAAATGTGCTTTTCAACTGCTCTTTTGCACTCTCTTTAAGTTTGGCGCTGTCTTTATCAAAAAGTATTTTAGAACTCAGTTTAAGTGCACCGTCTTTGTCAATTTGAACCTTGTTTCCAAGACTCTTTTTAAGTTCATCAATAACCCTCAATTTAATACCGGTCAAATATTTAATTTTAGCTCTTTGTTCTTGCAGTTTCTTAATCAAATCTTCATAAGCGCTCTTCTTCTCATTAAGTGCATCCAAAAGTTCAAGCAGTTTTTTGTTTTTTAAATCCAATTCGTCTTCTTTTTTTGTAAGAGAATTTGAAAGCACCAAAACTTTATCTTTATACTCTTGAAGTTTTTGTTTTTTATCCTGTAAAGTTGTATTTGTATCTTTTAAAATATTTTGAAGCAAAATAATCTTGCCATTAAGCTTATCTAATTTTGTATTTTTAACAAGTAAAATCTGATTTAACCTTTTTAACTCATCATCTTTTAACTCAAGCTCTTTTTTTGTCAAAGCCAAAACTTTTTTGGTTTTATTAAATTCAATTGCTCTATCTTGCAATAAAGTTTTTAATTTATAAATTTCATCCTCTTGAAGTTTGATTTTTTTAATCTGCTCTTTAACTTGATTATTCAAATTTTTTACTGTTTCTTGTTTTTCTTTTAACGCAAGCTCTTTTTTATTTAAATTTTGACGCAACAATATAGATTTTGAAACAATTGCGCCAATTAAAAGTATAAAAACAAAAAGAAGTCCTGCCATTAAATCAGCATAAGATATCCAAAAGTTACTATTCTCACCATAAGGTCTGTTTTTAAACATAGTTTACTCTTTTAACTTTTTGACATTTAAAGCCAGCTGTTCAACCATAGAGATACTCTTTGCTACTTCAGAATCAATTTTTTCAAGTGCTCCATCCAAGCCATAATCAAAACTTATTAATAAATCTTTTAACTCTTTTGCACTTTTATTAAACTGTTCTAAATTCTGTTCTAAAGTCTCTTTTGCCTCTATAGTATTAGATGCCATATGAAGCTCTTGAATATTTTTATTTAATTTTTCACTGGCTTTTTGCAAGCTTTGCTCTAAATTCACAAGTGAATCTTTTGTCATATTTATAATTTTTTCATAACTTTGCAGATGCTCTTTGTTTAAATCTTTAATAAAATCTAAATTAAATACATCTTTAAGAGCTTTTATAAATTCACTATCCAATATAGTCTTTTGATCATATTTAAATTTTAAAAGCTCCTTTTTACTCCATATATATTTTGAGTAAATTTCTTCCAAAGAAATAGTTAAATTCTCTATCTGAGAAAGTCCTATCCTTTCAAAAAAACTCCACAAAAGAGATAAAAATATACCAAAAATCGAAGCATAAAACGCTGTTCCAATGCCTGCAAGAAGAGTAGAAATTTCTTTGTCTAACTCTTTTGTGCTATTTACTGTAAAATCAGGCATAGATATTGCAATGGCTATAAAAGTGCCTAAAATACCAAGCATTGGAAAAGTGCTAGAAGCTATTTTTGCAAAATTATCATTTCTAATATTTTTAAAATAATCTTCTAAAAAATCACGGACACTTAAAACCGACTTTGTTCTGCCCTCAATTGCAAGAGCTGTTTTTTCCAAATTTTTTTCCAACTCATTTTGAGTAATTTTAAGCTGATTTTTAATTTTACAAAAAGAAATAAAAGCATTATGCGGAATAAAAAGCAAAAATATCAAAAAAATCGCCACTGTTATATAAAAAGTATGAGAACTTACGCTTAAAAAATCAATAAATCCAAAAAAATTTGCCCCTAAAAAAAATACAAATAATAACGGCAACAATACAATCAAAAAAAATTTACCAAAACATCCTCCGTTGCTTTCCATATCTATTCCTTTATATTTTTTACTTATTTAACTCTTTTTCCTATCCGCCCCTATAGCCTCGTAAATTGAGTTAAATCCGTCTTTTTTCATTAATTTAATCAACTCTTTGTTAATCTCTCCAACAAGCGAAGGACCTTTATAAATTAGCGCTGTGTAAATCTGAACCAGCGAAGCGCCGGCCTTAATACGGCGGTAAGCCTCTTTGGCGCTGTCTATTCCGCCTGCGCTTATTAAAACGGTTTTACCAAAAAGTTCATCTGCAATTGCATCGAAAAGCTCAAACGATTTCTCTTTTAAAAGCTCCCCGCTAATTCCGCCAAAATCTTTTGCATTAGGGGTAAGCGAATAATCGATTGTGGTATTTGTTGCAATTATCCCGCCAGCTCCGCTCTCTACCGCAGTTTTGCAAAGGTTTATAGCGTCCTCTTTGCTCATATCGGGTGCAATTTTTAGCAAAATAGGGCGCTTTGTAATGCTTTTGCCGATTTTAAACACCTCTTTAATGAAGCGTTCATTTTGTAAATCGCGAAGCCCCGGCGTATTTGGCGAAGAGATATTAATAACGATATATGTTCCGTAATCTTTAAACGCTTTAAACAGAACTTCGTAATCTTTCAGCGCCTCGATTTCTGGTGTTACTTTGTTTTTGCCTATATTTATGCCTATTGGAAAATTGAAAAACTTAACCTTTTTAAGCTGCCCAAGCATATGGTAGCTTCCTTTATTGTTAAACCCCATAGCGTTTTGAATAGAGTTCTCTTCTATAAGCCTAAAAAGCCTCGGTTTAGGGTTGCCCGGCTGCGGTTTTGGCGTAACGGTGCCTATTTCGGTAAAGCCAAAACCCAAAGCCGGCATTGCTTTTATATATTCGCCGTCTTTGTCAAAACCTGCCGCAAGCCCCACGGGATTATAAAAAGTTGTGCCGAATATTCTTTGCTTTAGCATTTTGTTATCTACGAAATTGCGCTTTGTCATAAACTTAAACAAAGGCGGACAATTCCCAATAATTTTAAGCCCAAACCCCGCCAATTTATGCGCCGTTTCGGGGTCAAAATTAAACAGAACCTTTTTTAGATTTTCATAATTGCATATACCCATATTAATCCTTTGTAATCAATTCAAAAGTTTCATCTTTAAACGGTTTAAACTCTTTATGCCAATGGCTTTCTAATTTGCATAAAAGCTGAAATTGCGCAGGCGCGTTTAAATTTACTTTTTCTATAACTGTTTTAACCCCGCTGCTTCCGTTTAATTCCAGCAATTTATTTACATCTTTTGTATAAAATCTCGGAATGTATCCCAAAATTTCTATCGGGTCGCCCGTTCTTAAAGCGAGTGCCAATTTATCAAATCTGTTTTGAATATCTTTAAGAATATAAATTTCTTCACCCTCTTTTAAATCTTTTAAACGCTTTTTATACCCCTCGTTTAAAAAATTTATACCATGGTTAAAAAAATAGATGATATATTTATTTTCAATAGATTTAGGCAATGCAAAGAGCTGTAAACTGTCGGTAGCCCTTAAACCGTTTGTTCTTACCAGCTCTTCTAATGCAGAAGGGGGGCTCTTAAACCCCAGCCAGCTTAAATAATTGCCGTATTCAGGTCTTGATTTGTTTAAAATTCTATTTTTAAAAAATGGAAAAAGCTCTTTTGATTTATACAGTTTTTCTATATCTTCCATTCCGTTAATTGGGGTAAAATTACTGCTTTCTAAAGCTTTTCGCACCCCTTTGGTATATGCAAAATGATATTCGCTGTTTTTTTCCCAAAGTGCGCCGACTGTAATCCATTCTCTGTTTTTCGGTTCACGCCAAGCCAGATAAAGCTTCATACTTTTTCCCTTAATAAATTGCCTAATCTTTTACGGTTAATTTCTAAAATTTTTTTTGAAAATTCCAACTCTATATTTTCATTATAAAACTCTTTTGGTATTTTACTGAAAATATCATCAATTTTAATAAAATCTACTGATAGTATCTTTTCTATCCAAAATTTAACAGCAGCATTATCAAATTTTTGACAAACTTGAATAGTCTCAAGTGTAGATAGCTTTTTATTGTTTTCATAAAAAGGGGTTTTGGCTCTGTTGCAAAAAGCTTCTATAGTAAATCTTGAGTCTTTGGTTTTAAAACGCTTTTTAATAGTTCCAATATTTTCCCTGCAGCCCAAACCTGCTGCATGGTCGAATGTGGGTGCTAAAGAAATTTTACCCTCTTGGGCAGGCAGCACTATTCCCCAATTTTCGTGATGCCTGTCTTGATTTGCCGTAAAAGCATCAAAAATCAGATAGCCAATAAAATTGAACAAAGCAGAATCATCAAAAACTTTTAAAGAGTTTATAACATCTAAAACTGTGGATATTTTATACTCTTTTACTTTATAAAAGTTTTCTTTTGGGTAACTGCTGTCAAATTTTAAAAGAAGTTCGTTTCCATGAATCAAACGCTCGCCGTCTTTTAAAAAAATCGGACTTAAAACCCCATATCTGCCCATATATTGGGCAAATTCATATTTCGCTGCATTTATTCCCAAAAGTTTTCCTATTTCATATATATCTTTTTCGGCTAAATTTTCGCGTGTATTTTCTCTGCCTATTTTAAAAAGCAGTTTTTTCCCCTCTTTGTAAACCCAAAACTTCTCTTTGGTTCCTAACTGCTCTATTTCATATTGGTTTTGAACTTCAAAAATTTTATAATGCATTTAAAGGCAAACCTTTAGAGTTTTTCCCATTTTGTGCCATCAGGCATATCCATAATTGCAATGCCCATCTGCTTTAATTCGTCGCGGATTGCGTCGGCTGTTGCGAAATCTTTAAGTTTTTTGGCTTCGCTTCGCTTAACAATAAGCTCTTCTATTTTTGTTTTCTCTTCTTCGCTGACTCCTTGCTGGAACCACTCTATCGCATCTTTTTTGCCGATACCCAAAAGTTCGTTTACAAATGCAATATTGCCCAAAATCTCCTGTTTTAGGGCTTTGTTTTTTGGCTCTTTATCCAGTTTTTCATTGGCGCTTGTTATCATTTCATCCACAATTGCCATAGCTTTGGAACTGTTTAAATCATCCGCCATCGCTTTTAGCAGGGCTTCTTTAAACTCTTTATTGGCTGCACCTGTTTTGCCGCCGTATAACCTTTTTTTAAGGCGGTAAAGTTTATCGAGCCGCTTTTTAGCACTTTGCAAATCCTCTTCGTTAAAGTTAAAATCGTTTCTGTAATGCACCGAAATCAGGTAATATCTTAAAAGTTCGCCGTCGTAAACTTTAAGCGCATCTTTTAAGAAAAAGCTGTTGCCAAGGCTTTTGCTCATCTTTTCGCCGTCTATTTGGACAAAGCCGTTATGCATCCAGTATTTGGCAATCTCTTTATTAAGTGCGCATCTGGTTTGCGCTGCTTCGTTTTCGTGGTGCGGAAAGAGCAAATCCGCCCCGCCGCAGTGGATATCTATGCAGTAATCTTTGCTTCCTTTAAAATGCTTTGCAATCATTGCCGAACACTCAATATGCCAGCCCGGACGCCCTTTGCCCGCTTTTGAATCGAAACAGATATCCTCTTCTTTGCACGCTTTCCAGAGTGCAAAATCTTTAGGGTTTCTTTTTTGTTCATTTGGCTCAACGCGGCTTACATTTTGCTCATCATCTGTAACCATGTGCGAAATAGAGCCATATTTACTGTCTTTGCTTGTATCGAAATAGATATCGCCGTTATCAATTTTATAAGCGTATCCGCTTTGCAGAAGTTTTTCCACCATAGACTCTATCGCTTCAATAGATTCTGTAGCCTTTGGTTCAATATCTGCCCGCTCAACCCCAAGAGCTTCCATATCTTCTAGATATCTGTTTATATAATATTGCGTAAGCTCTTCTAAAGTTTTGCCGCTGCTTTGCAGTTTGTTAATAATTTTATCATCAATATCGGTAAAATTTTTTGCAAGCGTCACTTTTAAACCAAGCGCCTTTAAAGTGCGCTTTAGCATATCAAAACTCAAAGCACTTCTTGCGTGCCCCAGATGAGCATCGTCATAAACCGTAGGACCGCAGACATAAATAGTCGCTTCACCCTCATTTATAGGAATAAATTCTATTTTCTCTTTTTTAACGGAATCGAATAGGAAGAGGTTCATTTATTATGTTTCCTTAAATATAAATAATCGTAAAATTATAGCTTAAAAGGCTTAAGTTGTGTATTGGTTGATTGGTTGACTGGTTACTGGTATATTGGTTTGAGTCAGTTATAAAATAAATACACCAATAACCAGTTAACCAGTCAACCAATTAACCACTCATCCAATCAACCCCTTCAAAGCAATTTCGCACAGCACATCTACACTCTCGTCGCTTAAATATAGTGTTTCTCCACTTTCAAAAAGATACTCTATCTCCTTTTTATTCAAAGTGCTTGCGTGTGCACAATCGGGGTGGGTGGGGAGGAAGCCTTTTATTAAGCTTATGCTCTTTTCTATTCCCAAACCGCATATTACGCACTTTTCAATGGTGTGCGTGCGTCCTTCATATTTTAAAATATCAATAAATTTTTCAACTATTACTCTTTTTGGAGATTGCTTTTCCCACTTTTTAGCAGCATCCAAAAGCAAATTGAAATAAAAGCTGTCTATCTCTTCTACATCCCTGAAATGGGGGTCAAAAATTGCAATAAATCTGTGCCAATACATCAGTTTTTCGCGGTTATAAAGCCATTTAAAACCGTGATGGGTTATGCTTCTTATTCTTGGCAGAAAATTTGCTTTATCCTGCTCGACTTCAAAATCTATCAAGTAGCCCATTTGCAAAACAGAGTGTCTAGCCCCGTAAAAACGGTAATATCGCCCGATATTTTTTTCACTCAAAACCGTAACAATTAAATCTTCGTCTCTGACACGGTTAAGTTTTAAAATAAAGCCCTTCATTAAACCCCGCTAAATATATTTTTCTTTTCTCTAACTTGCAACTTAAAACTTTTAGATATAATATTCTATCAAAAAAACTGGGTTAAGTATATGAATAATTTTTTAAATACAGTAATTAATGCCAATAAAGAGATTTACTCCGCAATCAAGAGCGGTTTTAAGCAAGAGTGGTTTAACGAATACGAAGTAGGCGCAGGCGGAGATGTATCTAGTGGTATAGACCTTTTTGCCGAATCGGTTTTTGTTAAGCATTTGCAGGAGTTTGGGCAGATTGTTTCGGAAGAATCGGGCATTATAGGCAAGGGTGAAGATAAAATTGTAATCGACCCGCTTGACGGCAGCTCAAATATTTTAAGTCAATTTCCATATTATGGAACTTCTGTTGCCTTAACAGATAAATACGGCAATACCAAAGAGGCAATTGTATGCAATTTGGCAAATGGGGATATTTTTTATAAAACCAAAGGCTCTTCTTTAAAAACCGCAACATTAGACAGTTTAAATTTTAAAGAAGAAATTAAAATTCCAACTCCAAAAATGGGGCTTTTTGAGCGCTCATACTCATACGACGGCATAGTAAAAAAACTCTTTAACAAAAACTTAAAATACAGAGCCCCCGGTGCTGTTGCACTCTCGCTAGCTTATGCACACAGAGCAAAATTTGTAATTTATGCCGGAAGTGTAAGAGAATACGATATTAAAGCAGGAATTGCACTTTGCAGTGATTTGCAAGTTAAAATTAGCAACAAATATGTTATAGTTGCAAGGGAAAAAGAGCTTTTAAAAATTTTGGAAAAGATTGTGCAAGAGGAAATAAAATGAATTTAAGCGATATTTTTAACAGTTTTAGAAAACAGGCAAGCAAAAACGATGCACCGGACCATTGGGTGAAATGTCCTAAATGCAACGCTTTGATGTATTATAAAGAGGTTGATACCCTAAATAGTGTATGCCCAAAATGCAATCACCACTTTAGAATTAGCGCTGATAAAAGAATACAACTTTTGGCTGATGAGGGCACTTTTGAAGAAAAAGATTCTAATTTATCTCCAAACGACCCACTTAAATTTGTAGATAAAAAGAGTTATAAAAAGAGAGTAGAAGAGGGTAAAAATAAAACAGGCAGAATATCTTCGGTAATTAGCGGCAGTTGCCAAATAGGCGGTATGGATGCAGAACTTGTAGTATTTGATTTTGCATTTATGGGCGGAAGCTTGGGCTCTGTTGAAGGCGAAAAGATTGTGCGCGCAATAAATAGAGCAATTGAAAGAAAGTGTGGACTTGTAATTGTAAGTGCAAGCGGCGGGGCAAGAATGCAAGAGAGCACCTATTCACTAATGCAAATGAGCAAAACCGCTGCTGCACTTAAAAAGCTTTCAGAGCACAATCTTCCGTATATCTCTGTTCTTACTGACCCTACAATGGGCGGAGTAAGTGCATCATTTGCGATGCTGGGCGACATTATTATGGCAGAGCCAAACTCGCTAATCGGCTTTGCGGGGCAGAGAGTTATTAAGCAAACAATCGGTGCAGATTTGCCAGAGGGCTTCCAGAGAGCCGAATTCCTTCTTGAGCACGGTCTTATCGATATGGTTGTAAATAGAAATGATATGAAAAATAGCATCACTAAATTTTTAAAGCTTTTTAGCAAGGATAAAAAATAGCTAAAATTTACGCACTAATAGATAAGCAGGCGCTAAAGAGATACGGCATTGAACTAAAACCGTATTTAAACTACCTCAACAGCCTGCAAGTTCCCATTACCCAATACCGCAATAAAAATTATAACCCTAAAGAAATTTCTACAGATTTAGAGCTTATTAAAACAGAATTTAACGGCACTTTAATAATTAACGATTATTTAGAATTTATAGATTTAACAGACGGGCTGCATTTAGGTCAAGAAGATTTAATATCAATAAATATAAACCAAAAAACCGCTATAAATTTATTAAGAGAAAAAGTGGGACAAAAAATAATAGGGCTCTCTACCCACAATATAAAAGAGATAAAAAAAGCCAATCCGCTAGATATTGATTATATCGGTTTAGGCGCTTACAGAAACACAAATACAAAAGAGAGCGTAACCGTCTCTGGCGAAAAACTGCTAAAAATCGCAAAAAAATCAAAACACCCCGTTGCAATTATCGGCGGCGTTAAACTAGAAGATAATTTCAAAAATTCCCCCCAAATTGAATATAAAGTAATAGGCTCAAATTTAATGGAGCATTTCTTATCTAACTTGTGATAAAATTGCAAAATTTCATTTCAAGGATTTAAATATGGAAATGCACTTAACAAGCACTTGGGTCGGAATAGTATCATTAATAATTTTTGTAGTTGGTTACTTTTTTATCGCCACAGAAGACAGATACCACATAAACAAGGCAAAACCGGCACTTTTTACCGGAACCTCAATTTTTATGTTAATTGGAGTATATTTTGCATTAAATGGTTTAAATAGTAAATTGCTAGAAGAAGAAACTTCTAAATTAATTGTAGAAATAGCCGAAATATTCTTCTTCTTAATGGTTGCGATGACTTATATAGAAGCAATGATAGACAGAAGGGTTTTTAGTGCTTTACGCTATACTCTTGTATCTAGGGGTTATACCTATAAAAAACTTTTTTGGATTACCGGTGCGCTTTCTTTCTTTATCTCGCCTGTTGCAGATAACTTAACTACTGCTCTTATTTTATCTACAGTTTTAATTACAATAGATAAAGATAATAAAAACTTTTTAGTTCCAGGAGCTATAAATATTGTAGTTGCAGCAAATGCCGGAGGTGCTTGGAGTCCTTTTGGGGATATAACAACTTTAATGGTTTGGATTGATGGAAAAGGTGCATTTCAAGAATTTTTATATCTTTTCCCGGCTGCATTTATCGGGTGGTTTATAACTGCATTTTTACTCAGCCGTTTTGTTCCAAAGGGAAAACCTCATTTTGATATTTCCGAATCAAAAGTTACCATGAAAAAAGGTGCAAAACAGATAATAGGACTGTTTGTATTTACTATTGCAACTGCTGTTCTTTCTCATCAACTATTGGATTTACCTGCGATGTGGGGAATGATGTTTGGTCTGGCTCTTTTAAAACTTTATACTTACAAAATGAATTTAAAATGCAAAATAGAAGATAAGGTAAATCCATTTGCCTGGATAGCAAAGATAGAAAACGATACACTGCTTTTCTTTTTTGGTATTTTAGCGGCTGTGGGAGGATTGCACTTTTTGGGGTATTTGGATTATTTAACAAAACTTTACGATGTTTTGGGTGCAACTATTGTAAATATTATTATTGGTTTCATATCTGCAATTATCGATAATGTGCCTGTAATGAGCGCTGTTTTGAAAGCCAACCCAAATATGGGAGAAGCTGCCAGAGCGCAATGGATGCTAGTAACCATGACGGCGGGAATCGGCGGCAGCCTTATAAGCTTTGGCTCTGCCGCAGGTGTCGGTGTTATGGGTAAAATGAAAGGCATATACACTTTTGGCTCACATATGAAATACGCCTGGACAGTGCTTTTAGGTTACATAATTTCTATTGCAATCTGGTATGTGCAGTTTATTATGCTTGGAATCGGGGCATAAATTGGTTGATGGTTTATAGTTGGTAGTTGTGATTTGTAGGGGGCGGACATGTGTATTGCCCCGCTTGCTGCAATAACTATAAATGTTTACTAGCTCTGCAAAACGAAGCTTTACCATATTGCAATCAGAGGGCAGACAAATAGGTCTGCCCCTACAATGCTAATTTAAGGTTTTAGAATAATGAAAAACGATAAATTTTTCAAAAAAGCCGGCAGTTACGATAAGCTGGATAGGCGTGTGCTTTTGGCAAGGGCGGCTGCAAGTAAAATTAAAGAACAAATTACCTTAAACAAAGATATGCATTTAATAGATTTCGGTTCCGGCACGGGGCTTTTGCTGGAGCAGTTTGCAAATGATGTTAAAAAAATTACCGCAATAGATATTTCTCCTTCTATGAATGCGGTTTTAAAATCAAAAAACCTGCCGTGCGAATTGAATATTTTAGAAATTGATATAACTAAAACCAAACCAGAAATAAAAGCCGACGGAATAATAAGTTCTATGACAACGCACCACATAAAAGATATTCAAAAACTTTTTAAAACATTTTATAAAATGCTAAAACCAAACGGCTTTTTAGCAATTGCCGACTTAGATAAAGAAGACGGCAGCTTCCACGAGAGCGATACAGGAGTAGAACATTTCGGTTTTGAAAGAGAAAAGTTTGTAAAATTAGCCCAAAATGCAGGCTTTAAAAATTGCAAAATACAAGACCTTTACACAATAAAAAAACCGTATGGAAAATATGATGTTTTTTTGCTAAGCGCTGTAAGGTAATTTGGGTGTGGGTGTGGGGTTGAAATGTGCGGCACGGCCGCACCTACAAAAAACCAACAACCATAGACTATCAACTATTAAACATCAACAATCTCACGCCCTTTTGGCGTAAAATTCCTTCCTGAATTCTTCGAATCTGTTTTCTAAAATCGCTTCTCTTGCCTGTTTCATCAAAGTTAAATAGTAGTGCAGGTTGTGTATGGTTGCTAAGCGGTAGTATGTTAACTCTTTTGCTCTAAAAAGGTGATTTATATAAGATTTAGAGTAATTTTGGCAGGTTAAGCAGCTGCATTCGGGGTCTATTGGGGTGCTGTCTTCTTTGAATTTGGCAGCTTTTATGTTTATTTTGCCGTAACTTGTAAACAGGGTGCCGTTTCTTGCATTTCTTGTGGGCATTACGCAATCGAACATATCTACGCCGCGATAAATATTTTCTACTAAATCTTCGGGGGTACCTACACCCATTAAGTAGCGCGGTTTATCCGCCGGCATAAATTGAGTTGTCCAATCAACGGTATCATACATTTGCTCATTGCTCTCGCCCACGCTTAAACCGCCGATTGCAAAGCCGTCGAAATCCAATTTGCAAAGCTCCGTTGCCGAAATTTTTCTAAACTCTCTATCGACCCCGCCTTGGATGATTGCAAAAATACTGTTTGTCAAACCGATACCGCGATCTTGATTGCTTCGGTGATACTCAATGGAATCTTTCGCCCACTGCGTTGTTCTTTTTATACTGTTTAGCAGGCGCTCTTTGGTTGCGGGCAGGGCTACTAAATCGTCTAATATCATCATTATATCGCTGTTTAAATTATACTGAATATCCAAAACTTTTTGAGGCGTAAATTTGTGTTTAGAGCCGTCTATATGGCTTTTAAAAATTATGCCGTCTTCTTCTATTTTAACATTATCGCTAAGCGAAAATGCCTGAAAGCCGCCGCTGTCGGTTAAAAAGCTTTTACTAAACTTTGTCCAATTGTGCAACCCGCCCATTTTTTTAACCAATTCATCGCCCGGGCGCAAATATAGGTGGTAAGTGTTGCCCAAAATAATTTCGGGCTGCAAAAGATTGTTTAAATCGGTAGCATCCAAAGATTTCACCGCCCCAACCGTGCCAACAGGCATAAATACGGGAGTCTGTATGGTTGAATGTGCAGTTTTAATCGTACAGGCGCGCGCTTTGCCGTCTGTTTTATCTATTGAAAAAATCATTATGTTATAATGCCTTTTAGAAAAAAGTTGTCAAATTTTATCCAAAAAGAATTAAGATGAGTAATATTTTAATAGTAGCAGACGGTAAGGTAGCCGAAAATTTTATAGAAAAAATAAGTTTAAATACGCTATCGGAACTTGACTACACTATTGTTACAAAAAATCCAAAAGAGAATCTAAACAGCAAAATTGTGTATGAGTATTTCGATGCAACAAGCCTATATAGATTACGACAACTCTTTTATAAAAAGAAATTTTTAACCGTTTTTTTAATTTTACAAAGCACCAAAGAGGCTAAAATAATTTACGAAAATATCAGGAATTTCAATAAAAAAATAAGAATTGTTGCACTTGATAATAACGGAATTTTAAAAGAGATACAAGACAACTATTTAAGTATAGTAGATGCCAATGAATTACTGGCAAACAGGCTTTACCAATTTTTGCCTAATGTCCCATCTACTGCCCAAAATATCGGCTTAAACGAGGGCGAAATAATGGAAGTTGTAGTGCCTTTTGCAAGCGCTTATGCTTTTAGGCACATAAGCTCTATTAAGCAGATAAATTGGAAAATAGCGGCTATTTACAGAGACAATAAACTTTTGCTTCCTAAAAAAACAACTATGATTAAACCAAGAGACAGGCTGCTTATTGTGGGCAATCCTAGGGTTTTGCTAAATGTTTACAGCAAAATCAGAAACAAAAGCAGCAAATTCCCCGAACCTTACGGTAAAAATTTTTACCTCTATTTAGATATTTCACACGATAAAAAAAGAGCCTTGGATTATGTGAAAGAAACCCTCTATCTAATGGACAAACTAGGGGATAAAAAGCTGGTAATTAGAGTAGTAAACCCAAACAGTTTAGAGCTTGTTAATAAAATTACGGATTTCGAAAACGGCAGAGTCAGGGTGCTGGTATCTTATAGTAAAATTAACGAAGCGGCAATTTCTAACGATTTAGAAAAATACGATATCGGTTTAATTCTTGTTTCGCAAAAAACACTGTTTAAAAACTGTTTTTGCAAAAAACTTTATGATTACAAAAAGCTGGTTTATATTTTTGGCGATAGTAAATTTAACCAAATAAAAGAAGCGGTAGTTGTAAATGGCGACGAAGAATCAACCGAAGAGATAGCCTCCGTAACCTTTTATATTGCCGATGCTTTAGGGATAGATTTATCTCTTAGAAATTACAGCCCCGAAGGGGATTTTAGCAATAGCAAAATGGCGGTAGAACTTTTTGAAACTTTGGCTCATGTGCATAACACTAAAGTAAAAATTATTCAAGAAAAGAAAAACCCGATAGCCGCAATAAGGTACAGCAAAAATATTTTAATTGTAATACCGTTTAAACCGTCATTCAATTTTAACTACATTAGCGCGGTAATTAAAAGAAAAGTAGAAGTTCTGCTGCTTAGAAGCAACAGACACCCTAAGCTTTTAACGCCTATTGATTAATTAAACCCTCGTAGTTTGTTCATCGGACTTATGCTCTGAGGATTTGTCGCTTCACTCGGGCAGCAAAAAAAATTTATATTAGCCGCAGGCTAAAATGCACTTAACCCCGAAGGGGCTCGTGTGTTTGCTCTTTTGATATTTTTTTGCATTCGCGAAGCGAAAATTATAATTTGCTTGAGTGAAATTAATGGGTTAAATTTTAAATATCACAAAATTTTATAAATACCTGCATAGTCAAATTAAATCAGTATCTTCTTGCCAATTTCCTTTTAAAAAGTATAATAGAAACTGCAATCCATAAAATTATTACCCCTACTGTTACTGCTAAGCTTGCTTTTTCTTTGGCTATCATTGCGGGGATGTAAACAAACAGGGCGCTGGCTAGTATATAAAGAGGGGTTATTGGTTTTTGGTATCTTGGATTAAATACTCCTAATGCAAAAAGCATTGCAACTGTTAAAAACGGGCTTAAAGATATTAGTAGGTAGTAGTAGAATTTTTTCATATTTTTCTTCCAATATTTGGAGGGTTTTTTAATTTTTTTGGCGTAAAAGCGTTTGTTGTTATAAAGCTTTAAATTTTGGAAATCGACTATTTTAAAGTTTTTATCTTTATATTTATAAAGCGAACCGTCGCTTAAACTTAAATAACTGCTGCTGTTTAAATCTTTGGATAAATACCCTTTTTTTGCTAATAAAATTTGCATATAGCCGTTGCCTTCCTGGCTAAACATTGTTACATTTTTAAAGTGGTTGTTACTGCTTGATTCTATAAAAATATGGTGTTTGCCAAAACTTTGGCTCAATTTTTTTGGCAGAATTTTAAGTTTTGCTTCGTAATATTTTTCGGCTTTAAAATTATCTACTTTCTGGTCAGCGTAAGGGATAATGAGCAGAGTTAAAATTGTTAAAAAAAGCGAAAACAAAAATGCGGTCGGCAGCAGAAATTTAAGCAGTCTCCACGGGGTGTAGCCAAGAGAGAAAATTGCAATCAGCTCATTGTCGTAAGAGAGTTTAGAAAATGTATTAACAACTGCACCTATAAAGGTTAGCGGGATAGATGCAAAGATAATATGGGGCAAAAAATAGGCAAACATTGTTAAAAAATCAATAAATCCCAAATTCACTTTGTAAGAGATATTAGAAACTCTTATTAAATAGATAAGTGCAATAATTGTAAAAAAGGGCACAAAAAGTGTCAAAAAACTTTTGGTAAAGTTTTCTAAAATAAACTCTTTTGCTTTAACCATACATAAACGCCTCTAGGGCTTGCAGCAGCCACTCTTTATTAAGGTAGGTAATCAATGTTGCCATTGTTAAAAACGGCACAAACGGAACCATAGTATCTTTTGCCAGCAGCGACGGGATAATTGCCAAAAGTGCAGAGATAAACATAGCTACAAAAAATGCAGGAAAACCAAGAAGCGCCGCCATTGTTGCAGCAACTATAATATCTGCTTCGCCAAGAGAATCTTTTTTTGCCAGTTTGCTTACCGTAAAGCCAAGAATAAAAAGCGCTCCGCCTGCTAACAGTGCATTTAAGCCTGCATGCAAGAAATCTGGCTGTATAAGTGCGAAAATTAAAGCTGCAAAGTTTAGGCTGTCTGGAACTGCGTAATATTTAAAATCTATCATAGTTAAAGAGAGCAGCATACTAAAGCTTAGCATCACAAATGGCAGATACCACACGAGTCCCAGTTTAAAGTAAATTGCAAGCCAGATAAGTCCGTTTAACAGCTCTATAATCGGGTATTGCGCAGATATTTTCTCTTTGCAAAATGCGCATTTGCCTCCTAGAGCTATCCACGAAATCAAAGGGATATTGTGATACCACTTTAATTTATGACCGCAGCTTGTGCATTGCGAGGGCGGGAAATTTATACTCATCTCTTTTGGTATTCGATAAATTAAAACATTCAAAAATGAGCCGACCGATATACCAAACAAAAAAACAAAAACAGCTATTAAAATATTATATGCCTCCAAATTTTCTCTCCCGGTTTTTAAAGTTTTCAATTATACCATTTAACTCTTTAACCGTAAAATCAGGCCATAGTGTTTTTGTAAAATAAAATTCGGCATAAGCAGCCTGCCAGAGTAGAAAATTTGAAAGCCGCTGTTCCCCGCTTGTTCGGATTAATAAATCAACATCACTGTATGGGGTGTCTAGCGCTTTGCCTAAATTCTCTTCGGTAATTTCTTGATTGCTGTCCAAAAGCCTTTTTACTGCTCGCACAATCTCATTTTGCGAACCGTAATTTAGCGCCAATATTTGGATTAATTTTTTGTTGTTTTTGGTTTTCTCTTTCGTTTGGGCAATAATATTTTTTAAACTTTTGCTAAAGGGTTCTAAATCGCCGATTGTCTCAAAGCGCACTTCGTTTTTCATATAGGTTTGCAGTTCATTTTTTAAATAGCGCCCTAAAAGCTTCATTAAAAATTCCACTTCCATTTTTGGGCGCTTCCAATTTTCGGTGCTGAATGCATAAAGCGTTAAAGTTTCAATTTCTGGGTGGTTTGAGCAGTAAGTTGTAATTTCGCGAACAACCTCTGCGCCGCGCTCATGCCCTTTGGTTCTGTTTAAACCGCGCTGTTTAGCCCATCTGCCGTTGCCATCCATAATTATGGCTAAATGTTTTAACTCATTCACTATCTAACTCTTTTGCCAAATTTGTTAAGCTTAAAGCTATATTTATTTTACTGTTTAACTCCAATTTTTGCTCGCTATTTGAGGTTATAAAAATTATTTCGTTTTTGTCGCTGCCAAAATTGTTCTCTTTGCCCAAAATATTTAGCGCTATTGCATCGATTCCTTTACTCTCTAGCGCTTTTTTCGCATTTTCCAGCGCCGTTTTTTCATCTTTTTCGGCTTTAAACCCAATTGTTATAATGCCCTCTTTATTTAAAGATTTTAAAATATCCTCTGTCTGCTTTAACTCCAGCGCCCACTCGCTGCCTAGCATATCTTTTTTAAGTTTGCCCTCTTGCGGGTATTTTGGCGTATAGTCGGCAACCGCTGCAACCATAAACAGATACGGCTTTTTATTTACCACGCTTACAGCCTGCGGATTGTTTAAGCTCGCTTTTTTTACTTTGCCTTTTTTTGCAACGCGGATGCAGTCGGCTAAATACTCTTGCATCTCTGCTGCGCTTTGAACCTCTAGCGTGTAAACAGCGCTTGGCAGCGAACTGTCAGGTTTTGTAGTAACCAGGCAGACATCGGCGCCTTTAAAATAGAGAGCCAAAGCTAGGGCGTTTGCCATTTTGCCGCTTGAGTAATTGCTGATAAATCTAACCTCATCAATCGGCTCTATCGTTCCGCCGCCGCTTACTACAACTTTTCTGTCTTCCCAAAAGCTATCTTTGTAAATCTCTTTAACTGTTGCGTAGTAAATCTCTAGCGGTTCGGCAAGCGCGCCGCTGCCCTCTACGCCGCACGCAAGCAGTTTCTCTTGGGGCTGAACTATTGCAACATCGTTTACTGCAAGCATTTTCAGTGAGCCTTGGGTGTAGTGGCTGTTTAACATTTGGGTGTTTGCAGCAGGTGCTATAATTAAATTTTTATCGTAAGCCAAAGCGCAGCTTAAGAGGATATTGTCGGCTATCCCTTTAGAGAGTTTGTTTATTGTGTTTGCAGTTGCGGGCGCAATTACAAATGCATCGGCGTTTTGGGGCACATCGATATGGTTTAAGCTGCTGTGCCACTCTTCGCTCCCTTCGCATAAAACCTTTTCTCTTGTAATCGCTTCAAAAGTCAGAGGGGTTATGAATTTTTGCGCCGAAGGGCTCATAACCACTTGCACTCTTGCGCCGCTTTTTACAAAAAGTCGAACTAATTCGCACGCTTTATATATTGCAATAGAGCCGGTAACTCCGACTAATATTTTTTTACCGCTTAAATCTGCCAGCATTTTTAACTCTTTTTGAAAAATTTACTAAAGAATGAGCGGACAATTTTTTGCTTAACGCGCGAAATTGCCAAAGCGTCGCTAGGCACATCGTCTGTAACGGTTGTGCCTGCCGCTACCATTGTGTTGTCTTCTAAAGTTACGGGCGCTACAAGCTGGCTGTCGCTCCCTATAAATACATTTTTGCCGATTTTGGTCTGATATTTTGCTTTGCCGTCGTAATTGCAGGTAATTACCCCCGCACCTATATTTGTGCCTTCATCTATTTCACTGTCTCCCAGGTAGCTTAAGTGTCCGGCTTTAACCCCTTTTAGGATCGATTTTTTAACCTCTACAAAGTTTCCTATATGGGTATCTTCTATGTGCGATTTTGGGCGGATGTGCGCCAAAGGTCCTATATCGCTGTTTATTACGGTTGAATCTTCCACCACGCTGTGGGCTTTTATGTGCGCATTTTCAAAGCGGCACGCACCCTCTATTGTTACGCCGTTTTCTAAAATACACTCGCCTTTAAACACCGCTTCGCTATCTATATATATAGTGTGGGGCGCGCGCATAATTACACCGTCTAGCATTAGCTGCTCTTTTATTCTTTTTTGCATAATTTCTTCGGCATTTGCTAAATCGAGCTTTGAATTTACCCCCATAAATTCTTCTTCGCTAACCTCTATCGGTTCGATATTAAGCCCCTTATCTACTGCCATTTTTATTATATCGGTAAGGTAATACTCTTCTTGGGCGTTGTTGTTATCGATTTTTGGAATAAATTCGTTTAACAAGGCGGCATCAACGCAATAAACGCCCGCATTTACGGTGTTAATCTTTTTTTGCTCTTGGGTGCAGTCTTTCTCTTCTACTATCTCTTTTGCAAAACCGTTTTCTATAACAACCCTGCCATAACCGCTTGGATTGGCAAGTTTTAAAATAGTCATTGCAATAGGCGCAGTTGAATTTGCAAGCTTCTCTAACGATTGCGCAGTAATTAGCGGCATATCGCCGTTTAAAATAAGAACCCTGCTGGAGTTAAACTCTAAACCTTTTAGCGCTCCGCCGGTTCCGGGGAAGTTTGCGATATCTTGCTTATGGATTTTTATATTCTGATACCTGCTCTCTATTGCCTCTTTTACCATATCGAATTTATGGCTTAAAATTACCGTAATATCGCTGCTTAACCTGCCTGCCTGGTCTAAAATATGAAACAGCATCGGTTTGCCCGAAATTTTATGCAGCACTTTTGGGGTATTAGACTTCATTCTAGTGCCTTTTCCTGCGGCTAAAACTACAATAGATAGAGACATTAATATTCCTTTAGGTAAAATACTGTCAGTATTATATCTAAAGAAGGTAAATTATTGTGAAATGTATTCATTTTGGAAAGTGCGGTTCGTGCTCATTTTATGAAAAACCTTACAAGAATGCGCTCAAAATTAAAGAAGAAGAGCTTGCAAATCTGCTTAAACCCTTTTACAGCGGTGCTTTGGAGGTTTTTGATTCGCCAAAATCGGCTCACCGTGCAAGGGCGGAGTTTAAAATCTGGCATGAGGGCAGCAGATGCCATTATGCAATGACAAATATAGAAAAAAACGGTGTTGAGCTTTTAAACGAGTGCCCAAAGGTTATAGAGGCAATCTCTAATGTGCAGTATCCGCTTTTAGATGCAATCAACAGCTCAAATATTTTGAAAGAGAAGCTTTTTAGCATTGAGTTTCTGGGCACAAAAAGCGGGGAATTGCTGGTTACTATGATTTACCACAGAAAATTGGATGAACAGTGGCAGGCAGAAGCAAAAGAGCTGCAAGAGCGCTTTGAAATTTTTATTATAGGCAGAAGCCGCAAGCAAAAACTTATTCTTTCGCAAGAGTATGTAACCGAAGTTTTGCAAATTGGTAATAAAAGGTTTAAATATCGATATTACGAAGGGGGATTTACCCAGCCAAACCCGTTTGTAAATGAAAAAATGATAAGCTGGGCGATAGAGAGAGCAAAAGGAAACGGCGGCGATTTGTTAGAGGCTTACTGCGGGCTTGGCAATTTTACAATACCTTTAAGCGGATATTTTGGCAAAGTTTTGGCTACCGAAATCAGCAAAAACTCCATTAAAGCGGCAAAAGAAAATTGCACATTAAACAGGGTTGAAAATATTGAATTTATCCGCCTTAACGCCAAAGAGACAGCCCAGGCAATAGCAAAAGAGAGAGAATTTAGAAGATTGGAGGGCATTAATTTAGACAGCTACAATTTTAGCACCATTTTAGTTGATCCGCCGCGTGCCGGGCTGGATGAGGCAAGCAGAAATTTAGCCAAAAAGTTCGACAGTATCATATATATCTCTTGCAATCCAAAAACCCTAGCGCGCGATTTGGAGATTTTAACTAAAACCCACAAGGTAAGCAAAGCGGCGCTGTTTGACCAGTTTCCTTACACACACCATATAGAAAGCGGGGTTTATCTTGAGCGAATTTAAGTATATTTGGCCGTTAAATCACAGTAACGATTTTCTTTTTAAACCAAGCCCGCGCGATTTTAGCGTAGAAGAGGTTCCTCTTTATGAATTTAGCGGCAGCGGGGAGCATTTGGTTTTGAAAGTGCGCAAAAAGAATTTGACAACCTGGGAGATGCTTGATATTTTAAGCAATTATCTAGGCATTGGCAAAAGGGAGTTTGGTTACGCGGGGCTAAAAGATAAAAATGCAGTTACCGTGCAGTATATTTCGCTGCCGCGCAAATACGAAGAGAGGCTGGCTAAATTTGAGCATAAATCTATAAAAATTTTGGAGAGTTTTTACAACAGCAGCAAAATCAGGGTAGGGCACCTTAAGGGCAACCGGTTCTGGATGCGCTTTAAAAAGGTGCTTGGCACGCAAAAAGAGAAAATTGAGAGCGTCCTAAACCAGATAGAGCAAAACGGAATGCCAAACTATTTTGGCATGCAGCGCTTTGGAAGCAGCGGCGAAAACTATCTTGAAGGCAAAGCGATTATTGAAGGGAAGCTAAAACTGCGCGATAAAAAAATTAGCCGTTTTTTAATAAGCGCTTATCAGAGTTACCTCTTTAACAGCTGGCTGGCAGAGAGGGTTAAGCTCTCTAATCTTTTAAGCGAATTTAAAGAAGCAGAAGTGGAGCAGATTTTAAACCTGCCTAAAGATTCGCTAAAAGGGGTTAAAGGGCAAAAAAACATTTTCAAACTGCTGCCCGGCGACCTTTATATGCACTACCCGTTTGGCAAAATTTTTTACGAAGAGTTAGAGACAGCAAGCGAGCGCTTTTTGCAAAAAGATATATCCCCAACCGGGCTGATTGCCGGAAAAAGGGCAAAACTTGCACAAGATTTGGCATTAGAGATAGAAAAAAGGTATAATACCGATATAAAAGAGAGCGGTTCAAGAAGATATGCGTGGATTTTTCCGGAAGTTAATACTAAAAAATATATACCGCAAAATGCGCACTATGAATTGAGTTTTTATCTGCCCAAAGGGTCGTATGCGACTGTTTTGGCTGATTATTTGAAAGGAACGGTTTAGAGCCGAGAGCTAAGAGCTTAGAGCTAGTGGTGCGGCTGCGCCGCGTTTAATATTTGCGGCTTTGCCGCTTAAAAAAGCGAAGCCACCTTGTTAGCTCTAAGCTCTGAGCTCTTGGCTCTCAGCTTTTTTCAAACGCGGCGCAGCCGCACATTATTAGCTCTGAGCCCTGAGCTCTTAGCTTCCACACAAAAGGAAAAACTTGGCTGAAGATTTAGACAATTTGATAATTTGCAAAAAATGCAGGACTTTGCATAGAAAAATAGATTTACCCGCAAAAAAAGTGGCGCGGTGTGCTGTTTGCGGGCATAAACTCTATTCGGATGTAGAGGGGGCGTTTGCAAAGGCGGTTTCGTATTCGATTACCTCTTTAATTCTATTTATTGTTGCAAATTTATTCCCTATTATTGATGTTTACGTAAAATCAAACCATAGTCAGCTGACTATCCCTTCTATGATTTCTACGCTTTTTAGCGAAGAGTTTTATGTTGTAGGTTCTATTGTTTTAGTTGTGGTTGTTATTGCGCCTCTTAGCGTAATATTTTCTTATCTGGCGCTTTGGTTTTTAACTTATTTTAAACTCTCTAAATCTTTAGCAAAACATATTATTTCTTTTTTAATGGTAAGCAGAAGCTGGGCTATGGTTGATATTTTTGCAGTCAGCATTCTTGTGGCTTTAGTTAAGCTTTTTGGATATGCGCAGATAAATTACGGTGTTTCGGCAATCGCTTTAGCGCTTTTTGTTATGGTGGATTTGCTCTTTTTAAAATCTATAAAGCCGGTTGAGCTTTGGACATATTTTAGCAGGGTATATTATGAGAGATAAATATATTAGATGTCCATATTGCGAAAGTGTCAATGAAAATACAGACGGAGTAGTCTATTGCCGAAACTGCCGAAACAGAATAAGCGGAAGAAAAGAGATAAATCTGCATACAGCCTGGGCTATGCTGATAACTGCAATGGTTTTTTATGTAATTGCCAACACTTATCCTATTTTAGTATTTGATAAATTCGGCTCAATTTCTCAAAACACAATTATTGGCGGAGTTATTGCTCTTTGGGATGAAGGGTCGTATCCAATTGCGGTTATTATTTTTTTAGCTTCTGTTTTTGTGCCTTTACTGAAGTTTTTTTTGATATTATATATTTTAACAAATTACAAAAAACCCCAAAAAGGGAGCAAAAGAATAGACCAGGCGAAACTCTATCACATAACCGAAGTTATCGGTCCATGGTCGATGATAGATGTTTTTGTAGTTTCTATTTTAGCAACAGTAGTGCATTTTGGCACGGTTAAAATAACTGCCGGCATCGGCGCAACCGCCTTTGTTTTGATGGTATTTTTTACAATGCTTTCGGCAATGGCGATAGATATAAGATTAATGAAAGAGGATTCAAGTGGAGATTAAAGAACCTGTTGTATCAGATAGAACCTTTAAGTTTTTTACCTCTATCTGGATTGTCCCGTTTATTGCATTTGCAATTGGAGGCTGGTTAATTTATGAGCATTTTAGCAAATTAGGACCTGAAATTACAATTAAATTTGAAAACAGCGGAGGCTTGGTTGCAGGACAGAGTGTAATTAAATTCCGTGATGTTCCTGTTGGAAAAATAAATAAAATTGAAATTAACAACAATGGAAAAGGGGTTATAGTTTATGCAAGAATCAATAAAGATGCAGAGCCTTTTTTAAATGAAACTACTAAATTTTGGATAGTTAAACCCGAAGTTGATTATTCGGGCGTAAAGGGTTTAGATACTTTATTAAACGGCTCATATATAAATATGTATGCTAAAAAAGGTAAAGAAAGCATATATAATTTCAAGGGGCTAAATGGTCAGTATGTGGATATTAATAGCGGCCATTATTATGTTATACAGTGCGATTTCCCGGTAAAAGTAAAAAAAACTACTCCTGTTTTTTATAAAGGTATTCAAATTGGAGAAATAGATAAAGTTACATTAAATACAATAAATAAAAAGCTAATTATAATAGCCAGAATTTATAAAGAATATGGAAATATGGTAAATAGCAGCACTAGATTTTGGGTGCAAAGTTTGCTCGATTTAAAACTAAACGATAATAAATTGGAAGTAAATATGGCGCCTCTGCCTATTTTATTGCTTGGAGGCATTGAGTTAGATACAGATTTTAGCAAGAAATACGATAACGGATATAATAAAATTTTTAATCTTTATAAAAGCCGGGCTGATGCAAAACAGAGAAGAGTAGGCACAGGGAAACCGCATTTTGAGCGTTTTGCATTTAAATTTAAAGGTAATGTTTCTTCTTTAGAAGAGGGGATGCCTATTAAATACAAAGGGTTTAATATCGGCAAAATAGATAAACTTAAAATATATTACAATACAGTATTTAAGGGCTTTGAAGCGGAGTGCCTAGGGCTTATAGACACCTCAAACTTTAGCACAAACGGCAAAGACGGTTTTAAAAACTTTAAAGATTTAGCAAGCAGCGGTATTATTGCTAAACTTACAAAGACTAATCCTTTATTTAATAAATCGGTTATAATTTTAGAAGAAAACAATAAGACAAAAGTTACTTTTATAAAAGATAAAAAATTAAATGCTTTTATTGTTCCAACCCAAGAGTATAAAGCAAGCGGTATAATGGCAGAACTTTCAAAGGTTATGGAAAAATTGAATTCTCTTAATTTACAAAGCAGTATAAATAATTTAAACGATGTTTTAAAAACATCTAAAAATTTAATTAAAACTTCCAAAAAAGTAATGGAAAATATAAATAAAGTAATAAAAACCAAAGAGTTTAGAAATTTAAGTAAAAACCTAAACGGCACACTTAAAAACCTAAATAAAACCATAATAGAAACACGAAAAGTTTTAAGAGGCTACGGAAGCAATTCACTATTTGCCGATAAGGTAGAGTCCACTTTAAAAGAGTTGCACGATACAAGCGAACAGACAAATAAACTCTTGCATAAATTAAATAAAAAACCCAATGCATTGATTTTTGGAGAATAGAAAATGAAATATATAATTGCAGTTTTAATAAGTATGTTTTTTATCGGATGCAGCAGCAAACAGAGCGAATATCTGTTGCCAAAAGCTGATTTTGGAGCGGTAAAAAGTATAAAAACACAAATCGGGGTTATAAAAGTCAAGGTGCCAGATTACTTAAATGACGATAAAATATTAGTAAAAAAAGGGCTTGAAGTTAAATCTTTAAATGCAAATTTTGCCGATGCGCCTGATAAACTTTTTACACAGCAGACAATAACAACACTAAAACAGGCTTTGAACAATCCAAATGTGTTTTTATACCCGTGGGATGTAAAAAGCAAAAAAGGGTATATTGTTAAAATTGTGCTGGATGATTTTATATACTCCGATTCACAGGTTCACTTAAGCGGAAGCTATTTTATAAAACTGGCCAACGGAACAACAGTAAGCGCAAAAAACTTCAACCTCCAAACCCCGTCTTCACAAAATCCGCAAGATATTATGAAAAACTTGGGTGAACTGTATAATAGAGTGGTTTTGCAGATTGCGAGAGAGGTTAAATAAACGAATAACTAATCTGCACCCAAATACATAATTTAAAGAAAACAGCTAAATAATATAAACTTTTTAGTAAAATTGCAAATACTAATAACAATTTTAAGAAGGTAAAAATGAGTCATTATATGATTTTTTCCGGGACTGCCAATCCTGAGCTTGCACAAAAGATTTCAGACTATTTGGATGTGCCTGTTTCTAAAGCAAATATTACAAAATTTAGCGACGGCGAAATCAGTGTGCAAATATCCGAATCTGTCCGCGGCAAAGATGTTTACATTATTCAGCCAACTTGCGCTCCTGCAAACAAAAACTTAATGGAGCTTTTAATTATGGTAGATGCACTCAAACGCTCTTCTGCCGGCTCTATTAATGCAGTTGTTCCTTATTACGGATATGCCAGACAAGATAGAAAAGCAGCGCCCAGAGTCCCAATTACTGCTAAACTTGTAGCAGATATGATGGAAAAAGCCGGAATAGACAGAGTTGTCACAATCGACTTGCATGCAGCTCAAATCCAAGGATTTTTTAATATTCCTGTTGATAACCTTTATGGTGCCAATCTATTTTTAGATTATATAAAAGATAAACATTTCAAAAACCCTATTGTTGCATCACCCGATATAGGCGGTGTTGCAAGAGCTAGATATTTTGCCCAAAAACTTGGCTTGGATATGGTAATTGTAGATAAAAGACGCCAAAAAGCAAACGAAGCCGAAGTTATGAATATTATCGGCGATGTAGAAGGCAAAGATGTTATTTTAATTGATGATATGATAGATACTGCCGGCACAATGGTAAAAGGTGCTAAAGCGCTTAAAGATAAAGGCGCCACCTCTGTAATGGCTTGTTGCACGCACCCTGTGCTTTCGGGTCCTGCTTACGAGCGCATAGAAAGCGGCGCGATAGATGAGCTTGTAGTTTCGGATACCATTCCTTTAAAACAAAAATCGGATAAAATCAAAGTATTAAGCACCGCTAAACTGCTTAGCGAAGTTATCCGAAGAATTTATAACAACGAGAGCGTTAATTCGCTGTTTAAATAGGGCGGTTGATGGCTAAAAAAATTCCTCAGTCAAATATTAGAAACTTTTCTATTATTGCCCATATAGACCACGGCAAATCCACGCTTGCCGACCGTATTATTCAAGAGTGCGGCGCGGTGAGCGAGCGTAAAATGAGCGCACAGGTAATGGACACTATGGATATAGAAAAAGAGCGCGGCATTACCATTAAAGCGCAAAGCGTTAGATTAAATTACACAAAAGACGGGCAAGAATATATACTGAATTTAATAGACACTCCAGGTCATGTCGATTTTTCTTACGAAGTAAGCCGCTCTTTGGCTTCGAGCGAAGGGGCGCTTTTAGTTGTGGATGCCGCACAGGGTGTAGAAGCTCAGACAATTGCAAATGTTTATATTGCACTAGAAAACGATTTAGAGCTTTTGCCGGTTGTAAACAAAATCGATTTGCCAAGCGCCGACCCAGACAGAGTTTTAACCGAGGTAGAAGAGGCAATAGGGCTTGACTGCACCGAACACAATCTGGTTTCTGCAAAAACAGGCGTAGGAATAAAAGAGTTAATCGATTCTATCGTAGAGAGAATTCCTGCGCCAAAAGGGGATGAAAACGCTCCTGCAAAAGCTATTATTTACGACAGCTGGTTCGATAACTACTTAGGTGCATTAGCGCTTGTTAGGGTTTTTGACGGTTCAATTAAAAAAGGGCAGACGGTGCAGATTATGAGCACCAAACAAGAACATCAGGTGCTTGATTTAATGTATCCAAACCCTATTGCTCCTATCAAAACCGATATAATCAATACGGGTGAAATTGGAATAGTTGTAATGGGTTTAAAAACGGTAGAGGGTTTGAGCGTAGGCGATACTATTACCGATGCCAAAAACCCTACCTCTGAGCCTGTTCCGGGCTTTGAACCGGCAAAACCGTTTGTATTTGCAGGGCTTTACCCGATAGAGACCGATAAATTCGAAGATTTAAGAGATGCTTTGAATAAATTAAAACTTAACGACTCTGCGCTTGCATTTGAACCGGAAAGCTCATTAGCCCTTGGCAGCGGATTTAGAGTCGGCTTTTTGGGTATGCTGCATATGGAAGTTGTAAAAGAGCGCTTAGAGCGCGAATTTAATTTAGACTTAATCGCAACAGCTCCGACGGTTGTTTACGAAGTGTTAAAAACCGACGGAGAGAAAATTTCGGTGCAAAACCCTAGCGAATTGCCCGAACCGTCTAAAATAGATACAATTTACGAGCCGTATGTAAAGGCTACGATTTTAACGCCAAACGAATTTGTCGGCAATTTGATAAAACTGTTAAACGACAGACGCGGAATTCAAGTTAAAATGGATTATTTAAACGAAAACCGCGTGCTTTTAGAATACGATGTGCCGATGAATGAAATAGTTATGG
The DNA here is from genome assembly GCA_027081355.1 of Campylobacteraceae bacterium. Classification (GTDB taxonomy): domain Bacteria; phylum Campylobacterota; class Campylobacteria; order Campylobacterales; family Sulfurovaceae; genus JAADEQ01. The sequence continues at coordinate 70,367 of JALWKP010000100.1, read as the reverse complement.
ATTTTTACGATAAATTAAAAAGTATGACAAAAGGTTATGCAAGTTTCGATTACGAGCCAATCGGCTTTAGAGAGGGCGATTTGGTTAAGCTTGATATCCGCGTAGCAGGCGAAGTTGTAGATGCATTAAGCATTATAGTGCCGCGCGAAAAGGCGAGAACAAGAGGTTTGGCATTTGTAAACCAGTTAAAAGATTTAATCCCGCGCCAGCTTTTTGAAGTTGCAATACAAGCTAGTATCGGAAATACCATAATTGCCAGAAGCAATGTTAAATCTATGGGTAAAAATGTTACCGCAAAGTGTTACGGCGGTGACATTACAAGAAAAAGAAAGCTTTTAGAGAAACAAAAAGCCGGTAAAAAGAGAATGAAAGCCATAGGAAAAGTGCAAGTGCCTCAAGAGGCGTTTATGGCGGTTTTAAAAATAGACAGTTAAGGGAAAAATTTGGGAATTTTAAAAGAGATAATGTTTCATATCCACTTGATAATGGCTATCTCGTGGATAGGCGGCTCGGTTTTTATGTTTGTTTTAGGGGTTACTCTGCGCGATAAAAGAGCCCAGCAAGAAGTTTACCCGCATGTCGGACCTATTTTTGGCTGGTTTGAAGTTGTAGCGCTTATTGCTCTGCTGATTTCAGGCTTTTATTTAGGTGCATATTATGACCTCTTTAAACTTCTTTTACATCCAAACGGCACGGCAATTTCTGATGCGATTGTAAAAAAAGCAATACTTGTTGCAATTTTAACAGCGGCGACAATTGTGCATTTTATAATTGCATATAAAACAAACGGTAAAGAGAGAACAAAAATGCAAAATATTCTCTCGCGCGGCTCTTCGATGCTTATTTTCTTTTTAAATCTATTTGTAATGCATTATGCTATTGTGCTTAGAGATATATTATGATACCAAAAAGCCTGCTTACAATTTACGGCAGAAACCCTGTTTTAGAAGCTCTGCAGAATAAAGAGCTGCAAATTTACGCGCTGCATCTTTCTAAAAGCAACAAAAAAAGCGACAAAATCGATTTAATGCTAAAACTTGCCAAAAGCAGGGGGATAGAAATTAAATATCACGACAAAGAAAAACTCTCTAGAATTTCAAAAAACAAAAAACAAGACCAAGGGGTTGCTTTAGATATTATTTTGCAAAATTTTACCGATTTAAACGGATTAAAAAGCAAATCTAATTATAAAGTTTTGGCTTTAGACGGAATAGAAAACCCTCAAAATCTAGGTATGATAATCCGCTCTGCCGCCGCAGGGGATGTAGATGCCTTAATAATCCCAAAAAAAGGAACAGCTTCTGTAACTTCGCCGCTTGTAATAAAAGCAAGCGCCGGCACTCTGTTTAAAATGCCTGTAATTCAAAGCGAAAATTTATACAATACATTAAAAGAGCTGGCGATAAACGGTGCTAAATTGATAGTTTTAGATTCAAATAGCAATAATGAGTTAAAAAATTTAAAAAAGTTTAAAAAAAACGTATTTATTTTAGGCAACGAGAGCAGGGGAGTCAGTAAAGAGATAGCTCAAATAGCTGAAGTTAAAGCAAAAATAGCAATGAATAGGGAAGTAGAGTCGTTAAATGTGGCTGTAACCGCCAGCATTATTGCTCTCTGTATGTAAATATTTATTAATATTAAGAAAAATCTTTACAATTATTTGACAATTCTTTACATTTCGACATTTTTTTAAATAATTTTAAACATTTTTGAGCTATACTTCCGCACTAAAAGTGCACTGTTGAAATTAGTGACTTAAAAGGGTGAAAAATGTATGCAATTATTAAAGCTAGCGGACAGCAGTTTAAAGTAAAAGAAGGCGATATTATCTGCTTTGACAAAATGGGTTTAGAACCAAAAGCAGAAGTTGAATTCAAAGAGGTTCTAGCACTTGATAACGGTGAATTAAAAATTGGAACGCCATTTGTAGAAGGTGCGGTAGTTAAAGGTGAGGTAATTAACGAAGGCAGAGATAAAAAAGTTATTACTTTCAAGAAGAGAAGAAGAAAAGATTCTAAAGTAAAAAGAGGCTTTAGAAGAGATTTCACAAGAGTAAGAATTACATCAATCGCATAAGGAGAAGAGATGGCACATAAGAAAGGACAGGGTTCTACCCAGAATAACCGTGACTCAGCAGGACGCCGCCTTGGTGTTAAAAAATTCGGCGGAGAAAAAGTAATTCCAGGTAATATCATCATTCGCCAAAGAGGAACAAAAGTGGTTCCGGGAACAGGCGTAGGAATTGGTAAAGACCACACAATTTATGCTTTAATCGAGGGTGTTGTTAAATTCGACAACCAAAGAAGAAACAAAAAAAGAGTTTCTGTAATACCTGCATAAGAAAGCTCAGAGCCTAGAGCTTAGAGCAAATAGGGGCGGCTTCGCCGCACTTTAAATAATGAGACTTTTCATAGCAACCCCGGTTACACTTCTATTTTATAAAAAACTTCAAGTTGAACTTTCGCCATATATTACCGGCAATTGGACAAAACCTTTTAATTTGCATTTGACTCATCTGTTTATAGGCGAGGGTAATCCCGAAGATTATAAATTCAATTTAAATATCCCAAATGAACAAATCAAAATTAAAAGTTTCGGCTTTTTTGATAAAAAAATCCTTTATTTAAAAGCTTACAGTCCAAATATAAATTCTATCCATAAGCAACTGCTTAAACTCACAAACATAAAATCAAAACCCTTTAAACCGCATATTACACTGTGCCGAATTAAACAGGTTAAAGACATACAAAAAGTCCGAGAGATTTTAAATAAATTTGAAAATATTGAAACCAAAGTTGATTATAGAGTAATTCTATATACCTCAACATTAACCCCAAGCGGGGCTGTTTATAAAAAAATTTACAATTATAATGAGACCACTGCACTATAGTTACTTCCAAAGTATGCTGCTAAAAAGCCTAGCCAATGCTAAGCCCAAAGGAATTTTTTTGATTTATGATATTTTATAGTGTCATAATTTAAAGCGGTATCGTGTAAAAGTATATTTTAATTTCTGACTATTTCAGCTTCTCCGCTAATTAATTCTACCTCTGTTTTTCCAGTATCTAAATTGGAATATATTTTTAATTGAGGGTTTTGTGATATTTTTACTATTTTATCTCCTCTTTTTACTTCATAAATTTTATTTTTTTGCATAAATTCACTGGCAGATTTTGAGGCAGAAGAGGCAGCACTGCTATCAGCGCCCCCGTTACATCCTGAAAATGCAAGCATAATTAATGTAATTATTGTCATATTGATAATTTTTTTCATTTTTATCTCCTAGTTAAAAAATTAAATAATCTGTTTTTAAAGTCATTTCTATCTTTATCTCTTTGCCATCAACCTCAACTTTAGTTCCTGTAGGCAAAATATTTTGAGGCACAGGAGCTTTTGCATTCTCTATTTTTACCTCTCCATTGTTATAAACTTTAAATTTTGCTTTATTATTGTTTAGACTAAAACTAGTATAATTACCATCCATCTCCTTACTGTAACCTGTTAAAAATTTTATACCGCCTTTATCTATATTGTCCCCAATTATTGAAGAGTGATTCTTTTTATCATCTTCTTGTTCTTTCTTTTGAACATCAACAGTTACATCAGCATAAGATATTCCGCCTTTAGAATCAGAAACAGTATATCTGAAAGTATCTATACCGCTAAAACCTCTGCTTGGTGAATATATAATTTTATTATTTTTTATATCTGCAGTTCCATTTGCTGGTTGTGCTGCAGATTTAATAGTTAATAAATCTCCATCTGCATCGGTATCATTTGCAAGAACATCTATAACAATTTTAGTTTCAAAATCTGTTGCAACCTTATCATCATTAGCTTTTGGAGGAGTATTTTTTTTATCTTTTACATCGACTTCTATAACAGAACTGTCTTCTGCGCCTTTTTCATCAATAATTGTATATCCAAATTTATCTTTCCCGCTAAAGCCCTCTTTTGGTGTATATAATATTTTTCCATCTTTTATTTCGGCTTTGCCGCTATTTGGTGTTCCAATACTTTTAATTTTTAAGCTATCCCCATCTGCATCGGTATCATTTGCTAACGCATCAATTAAAACTTTTGTTTTATATGCAGTTTTTACACTGTCGGCTTTAGCAATAGGCGCATGATTTTTTTCATCTGAATCTCTCTTTTTTACAGTTACTGTTACTTTTGCCTTTGCATCGCTGCCATTGCCGTCGCTTATACTGTATTCAAATTCATCTTTACCGCTAAAACCTCTGTTTGGAGTATATTTTATTTTTCCATTTTGAATTTCAGTTTTTCCGTTTGAAGCTGCAAAAACAGTTTTAATAGTTAAAGCATCGCCATCTTCATCACTGTCATTCTTAAGCACGTCTATAATAACAGCGGTTTCATATTCGGTTGAAACTTCGTCATCTTTAGCTATTGGTGCGTTATCTGTTTTTTTATCAACTTTAACTTTTACAACTGCACTGTCTTCCTTGCCATTGCTATCGCTAATAGTATAATTAAAACTGTCATCACCGCTAAAACCTTTTTGAGGTGTATAAATTATTTTGTTATCTTTTATTGTTACACTCCCATATCTTGGATTAGTAGCAGATTTAATTGTAAGGGCATCGCCATCTTCATCACTGTCATTCTTAAGCACATCAATTGCAACTTTGGTTTCATATTTTGTCTCTGCATTGTCATTGTTTGCAATAGGAGCACTGTTTTTATCCTCATTGTCCAAAGCTTCAACTGCCTTAAAAGCATTAACACGCCCGTTTGTAGCAACTTTGCCATTTAAATCATTTTTAACATCAATATGTTCAGTTATTGCTTTTATTCTATCTTTTACGCTAGAGCCTGGATTTACAGAAGCCAAAAGCGCAACAGTCCCGGTAACATACGGTGTCGCCATGGAAGTTCCTTGCATATAAGCATACTGATTGTCGGGGTATGTGCTCAATATATTAGTTCCAGGTGCAGCAACTTCTACAGTTTTTTTGCCAAAGTTAGAAAAACTTGCCAGTTTATCATCTTGGTCGCTTGCGGCAACGGTAATAATATTAGACGCACTGTAAGCAGCCGGATAAACAGGCTCTTTATCTATATCTTTGCCGTCATTCCCTGCTGCTGCACAAAAAACTACGCCTTTATCGCCAAGTTTAGCAATTGCTTCATCTACACTATCGCCTTGTTGTCCTCCTCCGCTGCCATAACTGGCATTTATAGCAACAATATTAACACCATTATCTATCTGTTTACTAACATAATCTAAAGCTTCTAAAATATCGCTTGTATAACCATAACCATTTGGTCTAAATACTTTTAAAGCCATAATTTGAACATTTTGTGCTACTCCGCTAATACCATTGTCATTATCTCCAACTGCACCTATAATTCCTGCCACATGTGTTCCATGCGAATGCTCATTGTCATCATAAGGTTTATCCGGCATTGGGTCTTCATCATTATTTCCGTCATTATCACCTGCAAAATCATAACCATGATATGCATTCCCATTCCACATATTATCTTGCAAATCAGTATGTGTATAATCAACGCCGGTATCCAAAACAGCCACCACAACACCGTGCTCGCCTTTTTCTATTTTCCAAGCTTCATCTATATCCATATCAGCATCTTTTGTGCCGCTTTTATTGTTTACATTTTGACCGTTATTTTCAATTGCCCAGAGTTTATCGTAATAAGTATCATTGCTTTTAAAAGGCAAAGCCGCACTGTTTTTTTCGACACTTTTAATAAACTTATCTGCCATAGGCATATTTTCAATTATTCGTTTAATTTCATCAAAACTTTTACCTGGAACTACAATATGCATACCATTAATTAAATTGTATTCATTATGCTTCATTTTAGAACCAAACATATTTTGAAAAGCCTTAATCATTTCAGAAGCTTTTGTGCCTTCTTTAAAAACAATAATAGCTTCGTGAGGAGCAAATAAATTACTGGCAGTTTTATTATTATCTGTTGCAATTAGATTAATGTTTTTTAAATTAACAATATCTCCTTCCGAAGAAAATAAAAGAGTAGCCGCAAAAGCAGATAGAATAAGATGTTTTTTGCTTATCATCTTAACCTCCATAAGATAAAATTTCTATAATTATAACGAAAAATAAACAATTGTGTGAATTATATGTCAATTATGAATATCATAAAATGGGATATTTAAGAATTGGAATTATATTTTACATATTTTAAACAAGTTTTTTATTAAGAAGCTCTTCTAATAATACAGTTGCATAACTTCCTGCGGGGAGTGTAAAATTAATTGTTGCAGTTTTGTTCTTTTTATTGTAAGAAATATTGCTTTTTTGTGGATAAACCCACGCAGCTCTTCTTGCACCCTTTAAAGAATCAAAAGAGTAATCTATAAATTCTCTTTCTATTCTGCCCGCAACTGATGTTGCCAACCTGACCCTGCTGCCAAATAAAACACCGCTAGGGTGAAAAGCACGCTTTTCAAAATCTTTATTATATTTATTAATATTATTAACAATTTCAAAATCTTTTTTACCTTTTTTGTAATAAAAGCCTAAATCTCCGGGCAATAGCTTATATGGCACATTGGAGCTATTTATAATTTTAATCAGGGCAGGGGAGAGTTCTTTTAAAATTCCCTCTTTTTTGCCATCTGTAATATTTTTAGAAACTTCCAATCTTTTATTTAGCCACTCATTAAACAGTTTTGATTGATAAGCCCCAACTAGAATTTTGCTTTTTTGGTTTTTGCTTCCCTTTCCAATTTCGCTAATCTTCATACCTTTAGCAGATGCATCATCAAGCACCCCAAACCTCTGATACCCAAAAAAGTTTGCAAATCCGTTTATTCTTACATTTTCAAAGGCTTGCTTTAGTTTTTCAAATCCATCTTCAGAAACCTGCTCTAAAACAATTACGAAACTGTTGTTTCTTAATTTGCCTATTTTTAACCTGTTTGCACAAAACCCCAGCTCTTTAATTTTTACCCTCTCGGTATTTTTAAACTTAGAAATATTCACATAAAACGGCACTGTAATAAACTGAGTAGTTACAGCGTGCTTGTCTTTTAACCCGGCATAACCGATGTCTCGCTCTTTAATTTTTAAAACTTCTGCCAAATATTCAAGCAGTTCTATTGTAGAAATCTCTTTTTTTGTAACTTCTAAAAGTTTATAATCGCCCCTTTTAGTCGTTTTCACAACACTGTTTTCTACAACTTTAAAAGTTTTCGGACTCTGTTTAAATACAAAATCGCATGCTATATTATTGCTTAAATAAATCCTATTCATTTTTTATGCTCTTTTCTTTTTTTGTAACCGCGTTTGCGCCTATTGTAACAGCTGTCGCAAATCATAAAACGGTAAGTAATATCCAGCTCTTTGCCGCAAACCTTGCACTCTTTTGAAAAATTCGCCTCTTTTAGCGATTTTTCTATATATCTGTTCAAATTATCTCTTGATTTTTTTGCAATCTCTATATCGGGAAATTTATCTTTAAATTTAAAACTAAGCCATAAATACAAAGAAACCTCTTTAACCCTATCTTCTGCGTTAAGCAGAGCATTATAACTGATTGCTCTGTTAGGTAAATTTTTAGGTTCGTTAAAAGGAACTGTTTTGCCTTCTTCTAAAAACTTTAAAATTTTGTGAAATACCTTTTCTAAATAAGGAGAGCTAACCGAAACAGGAGCGCAAGCCAAATGGTATTTTGAAACCAAATCCAAATTATACTCATCCACAATAGCCGCAACCTCCATCATAGAATCGATATTTGCAGCCACAAACGGTCCTTCAAATTCCATATTTTGCGCAAAAAAGCTTAAAATTTCATACAGGTTTTCAGTTTGCAAAATTTCGCCTATTAAAATAATATGGTCAAGCGAAGCCATTACCGAAATAGGCAACTCTATTGGCTTAAGATTTTTGTTAAATTTTTCTTTAATAGTAGAGAGAGTAGGGCGGTCAATTGCGCCTACATAACCGTTTTCGTGCATGCCGTATCTTCCCGCGCGCCCCGAAATTTGCAAAATTTCCGATGTTGTCAGTTCCCGTCTTTGCAAACCGTCGAATTTATTATCTCTTGCAAAAAGAATAGTTTTAATCGGCAAATTAAGCCCCATAGCAATTGCATCGGTTGCAATCAGCACTTCACTCTCTCCCTCTCTAAAACGGCGCGCCTCTTCGCGGCGGACTTCGGGTGAGAGGTTGCCGTAAATTACCGAAACTTTAAAAAACGGCGAAATTCTGTTTTTTAAAGCTAAAACCTCTTTGCGCGAAAATGTTACAATCGCGCTGTTTGGCTCCAGTTTATCAAGCAAAGTCGGCTTGCTAAGCAGTTTTAACGGATTTTTTCTCTCAAATCCAACTACGGTTAACGGCTCATTAAGATATTTTGCTATCTCTTTAACAACCTCTAACGCATCACTTGAACCTGTTAGTATAACCTTTTTAGCAGGCGCGCCGATTAACGCATTTGCCCAAGCCCAGCCGCGGTCTCGGTCTGCAATCATCTGTATTTCGTCTATTACACACACTTCAACTTCAATATCGGGGTTCATCATTTCAATAGTAGAGCTTACATGCATAGAGTCTTCGTCTATTATCTCTTCTTCTCCCGTTATTAGCGAGCATTTAACTCCGTTTGCGTTTAAATTTTCATACCCTTCAAGCGCCAAAAGCCTAAGCGGCGCCAAATAAAGCCCGCTGTCTGCTTTTTTTAACTCATTTAGCGCTGCATAAGTCTTACCACTGTTTGTATGACCAACATTAAAAATAATTTCCCGCTTTAGTGACCTTGCCGCAGGAAAGAGCAGTTTAAAATCCCTAATAGTTTTAGCCAGCAGTTCCTGCCGTTTATGCTGCTCTTTTTTCTCTTTAATCTCTTCGTTAAAGTGATAAAGCACTCTTCTTGCAATTTTACTTTTTAACTTCAAAGCTCTATTAGTCTCGACAATAGGGGCAATAAATTTAATTATAAACTCTTCGTAATATTCACTGTTAAAAGTTAAAGGTTTTGCACTCTCTTTTAGTTTTTCAAGCAACTCTTCTACAAAAAGATTAAATTCTATAACAGCCTTTTCATTTATTATATCTATACTGTTCAAATCTTCTTTTATATTATTTGTCCAAATTGAACCATATAAAACTTTCTTTTCGTAATCTAAAATAACATCATATTTCAATCTAATGCCAAATAACGGGGTTGTAAATTCTTTAGAAATTAAAAAATTCAATCTATTTTTTGAAACAGCAAGCTTTTTGTCAATTGACTTTAAAACCTTTTTTACTGATTTGAATGGAATAGGGCAGTGGTATAGATTGTTCAACGGCTCTTTAACAGCTTTTAAAATTTCATATATCTCGCTGCTGTCAAAATATTCCGATTTTAAAATTTCTTCTTTAAACTCTTCAAACTCCTGTAATTTTAACTCTTTTGCTTTTTCCTTAAAGCCTTTTAAATACCCGATTGCCTCACTATGCTCTTTTTTAATCAGTGAATTTAAAGAAATGTCTAATTTAATAGAACACAATAGCGCTATCTTAAACTCTTTGCCATCTATTTCGCTTTCGTGCTTGATAATAAATTCGATAGTATCATTGCCGGCAAATTCAATATCCAACTCTTTGCTAAAACTGTCTAAAATATCATTCATCCGTAGATATGCTAATTTTTTCAACACTTTATCTTTAGTTATTTTAGACAATTTTGTATCTATAAATTCAGATAAAATATATTCATCTTCCTGCGGAGTTGTTTCTGTCTCATCCAAAAACGAAAGTATCAATTCAACTTTATCTCTTTTTTGGCTCTTTTTTAATTTAAATTTGTCATCTAAAAAATCAACTATCACTTTTCGCGTATAAAAGTCAGCTTCGCTCCAAACTCTTCTAATATATTTTATAATATTATTTCTATCCAAAGAGCCGTTATAGCCATCAAACAGCATAATTAAACCGTAAAGCATATCATCATCAAAATTTTTAATAGCACTGTCAAAAGGCTCACCGTTAAACAGTGCCCTTATTTTATTATTTAATTTAATAAAATGTTTTCTTTTCTTTTTTGCCATTTTTTATATACTTATTTTTCTATAACTATAACATAATTTTAATATTAAAGCAGTAAAAGAGCAGGGTGGTTTTTATAATAACCTAAGTTCAATGGAATAACATATTCACAAAAACTTAAAAAACGGGTAAGATTTTTAAATCGGATTAATATATTGAACCCCTCTGAAAAACTATAAATTAAACGAAAGCTTTATAATTTTAGCAAAAAATTTTATGTTATCCATAAGGCTAAAAAAGAGCACTTAACCCCGAAGGGGCGCTTGCGTTTGCTCTTTTTAATAAAATTTTTTTGCGTTCGCGAAGCGAAAAATTATAACTGTCTTGAGTGAAATTCATGGTTTTTCAGAGGGTTCTATTATAAAAAAATAAACTTTTAGCTAAAATCAATATCCAACAAAAAACAGATATTTATCGCACAGCCTTTAAAATAAGCCCGATTTTTATATTTAAAAATTCTTGCATTGTTATAATTTTATCAATTAAAGCACCATCAGTTAATTTTACTTTTTCAGAAAAAGGATTAATTAATGCTTGAGCCACAAAATATATATCGTTCTTTTTTAAAAGATAAAATCCGCCAGAATAGATATTAGCAGTATCAATTTTTACGTTTGAACCATAATTTAAATTTAAAGATTCAAAAGTTCCAAAGTAGGGCAGTTCATCAACTTCTGCGCTTATATTTTCATTTTTAAAAGAATTATTATTTTTGTCTCCTTTAATTAAGTAATCTAAAGAACAATTGTATCTATTTGAAAAACCTAAAATAACTTCTTGCGGCAATTTGTTACGTTTTAACCAAGTATTTAACGTATTATAACTGACATTCAAAAGTTTTGCCAAAGCCGAATTTGAATTAACAGAAGCAACATCTTTCATTCTGGACAACAACTCTTTAGCATTATACATAAAAACCCTCCTTTTTACTATGGTTCATTATAAACTATTCTAACTTAAATTTTAATTAAAATTATCTTTGTCCATTTATGACCATATTAAATAGGGGAAAATTGCTAAAATTTATTTTAGATAATATATATTATGTTAATCAAATAAAAACTAATAGGAGTCTGCCAGGTATTGAATAATAAGAATGGACTTAGAGACTGTGAAAAAACCTAGAAATCAACGAAAATGAGGCTCTAGCCTCATCCTTTTGTTGCCATTTAAAAGTCTCACTTTCAAGAAATCCTAAGTTTTTTCACAGCCTCTTACGCTGCTCCGCAATACCGTTTTTTGACTAATTACCGCTTGAGAGTGCGCAAAAACTTGGAATTTCCTGGAGGCGAGACTTTAGTCTCGCTTATTACTCTTGCACTCTCTGTGAGAAAGTCTCTTTTTCATTGTTTTACAAGTTTTTGAACAGTCTCGCTTTCGCGGGAATGACCGAGGTGGTTGTCTTTATAGAGATATATAATTCTTAATTTAATGGCATTTACCCTGCCCTGCAACGTTTTAAGTTTAAAACTTTAGCCTTATCTTGTTGTTGCCATTTATTTGTAATATTCTTGCGAGACTAAAGTCTCGCCTCCAGGAAATTCCAAGTTTTTGCGCAGTCCAGTTTTTAAGGAAATTATATGACAGCAGTCTTTATGTTTAACCTCTTCCCGTATTATTAACAAAAAAATAATTTAACTTTAAAATTTTTATTTTTATACAATAAACAACTGTAACAATTCATATAAAAAGAAATAAGAACATTTGTTCATAATAAAAAAATAAACCCTTTATTTAAAAGAACAGCTGTTCATATATCAACTCTCTTAGTATGAACGGTTGTTCTTATTGAATACTTGATTTTCTCTTGACAAATGAACAATTGTTCTGTATAATTACGTCTTATTTTCTTTCTCTATATTTATTCGAGGAGTATTTTTTGAAAAAACCAAACGGAACCAAAGAAAAAATTTATTCTGCTGCATTACAACTTTTTGCTCAAAAAGGTTATAAAGCGACTACTATGCGGGAGATAGGCAAACAGGTAGGCATTCAGCAGAGTGCGATATATAACCATTTTAAAAATAAAGAAGCTATTTTGGATGAAGTTATTGAAAATTTAGCATCTAGTCATCTTATTAATCTTTTTGAAAATAAAGAGCCTAAAGAGCTTTATAAAAAAGGCAAAGCCCTTTTAAAACATATCTCTAATATGTTTAAACTTATTAGTTACAATACCGAAACAGACACCCTGTTTCGCTTTATGATGCAAGAGCTGTTTAATAATGAGCGTTTAAGGGTTTTTTACAACGAAGAGTTTTACCAAAAAAATGTAAAAAAATTATCGATAGTATTCTTTTTAATGATGCAGGATGAAATGATAGAAGCAACAGACCCTCTGCTTTTAGCTAATGAGTTTTTTGCTCCGCTGTTTTTTTACCAACTGCAAATTGTGAGACTAAAAGCAGATAACAAATCCACGGCAGCAGCAGCAACACTATTTGAAAAACACACCGACTTCTTTTGGGACAAAATAAAAATAAAAGAGAAAAACAATAGCTTATTTTAATATTGTTCAAAATGAACAATATTAAAAGCTTAGAGCAGAAAGCCAAGGGCTTAGAGCCAATTTGCACAACAATCTCTAATCTCTAATCTCTAATCTCTAATCTCTAATCTCTAATCTCTAATCTCTAATCTCTAATCTCTAATCTCTAATCTCTAATCTCTAATCTCTAATCTCTAATCTCTAATCTCTAATCTCTAATCTCTAATCTCTTCTTTCTTCCTTAACAGCCCTGCTTCAAATAAAAATTGAGACGGTTGATACTCTGCTTTTCTAATTTTATCATATTTAGCAAAAGAGAGATAAAGTCTGCTTTGGGCTCTTGTTACGGCTACATAGAAAAGTCTTCTCTCTTCGTCTATTCCGCCGTTTTTACTCATTAATTTACGGTTAGGAAAGCGATTATCGGCCAAATCAACAATATATACATCTTTAAACTCCAATCCTTTAGAAGCATGCACTGTGAGCAGATTAACCCCCTCCCCTTCACTAAGTTCTCCGCCGCCTAAAATCATAGCATTTAAAAATCTGCTAAGCTCCCTATACGGTTTAGAAAGTTCAAGCAATAGTCTTGCTTTATGCATAATTCTTTTTTTCGACTCTTCTTTTTTATTTAAATCGATTTCGCCGGTTTTTAATTTAGCTCTTTGAGAAGAAAGCAAATCTACTATATATTCATAAAGTTTAGATGTGATTATTTTATTTACAATAACATAAGAACTGCTGTTTGGATTTATCTCTTTTATTAATTTGTAAAAATTTTCAAAAAACTGCAGCGCCTCTTTTTCGATTTTTGAAATTTTAATTATAGGATGGGTTAAAATCTCTTTGCTAAAACCCATAAATGCGAACCTGGAAGCTAATCCAATCTCCTCACTGTCATCAAAAAGCCCAAGCTGCCTGTTATTTACTCTTTTTAATTTAGGCAATTCCATAACTGTTGGCTTTAAAATTCCTTTTATTAAACACCCCTCGCCAAAATGGTTAAGCGATGTAAATATATCTTTTGCCAAAGAAGCGCCGACATTCCTTGCATATTCAAAAACGCTGATAAACGCCATTAAATCTTTTGGGTTGGTGACAATAGAAACAATGTCCAAAATGAACCTTATCTCTTTCGCATCAAAAAAGCTTGTGCCCCCTTTTCTTTTGCAGGGGATATTCAACTCTCTAAGGCTTGCTTCAAGCCCGTCTGCACTTGAATTATTTCTAAAAATAATAGCTATATCTTCATAAGATGTATCGCTAGATTTTATAAGTTTGGCAATCGATTGATATTGTTCAAAAAGAGTATCGTAAATTAAAAGCTTCGGAGGTATGGACTCCCCTACCCTGCCCACTTTTAACTCTTTTGGGTAAATTCTTTCATTCTTGCTAATTACCCTGTTTGCCAAATTTAAAATCGCTTCGCTAGAGCGGTAATTTACAGATAAAGAGTAAACTTTTGCGCCTCTGTATCTCTCTGCAAAAGTTGAAATATTTTCTATATTAGCACCGTTAAATGCATATATACTCTGGTCATAATCTCCTACACAAAAAAGAGACTTAGGGTTAAGCGTATTTATTAAAGCTTCTTGCAGCGTATTTGTATCCTGATACTCATCTACTAAAACTTCATCAAAAATAATAGGCTTTTCTTTTATGCTTTTTATTGCCAAAATTAGTAAATCGTTAAACGATGCAAAACCGTATTCTTCTTTTGTCTGTTCAAACTCATCGATAATATCTTGGTAAATATCTAATAATGGTTTATGTTCTTCATATTTTTCCTGCATCCAGCTGCTAAAACTATCAAGACAAGAGTTTTGATACAGTGAATACAATTCGTAAAGATAAGTTGCAGAAAAAGGTTTTAATCCTAAATTTAAACGGTGGAATGCCCTTTTTTCGTAAACAGTTCTAAAAAGTGTTTTTAATTCACCCGGCTGTTTTAAAGTAAGCTTTGGGTTACGAGCTTTAAGCCAGCGGTAAGAAACAGCATGAAAAGTCCCGGCTTCTATTTTATCAATAACAGAAGAATCAAAATAACGTTTAAGCCTTGCTGTCATTTCAGCAGCAGCTTTATTTGTAAAGGTAAGCAGCAAAATTTTATTCGGTTCTGTGCCATTCTTTAAAAGATATGCAATCCTCCCGACTATTGTCGAAGTCTTACCCGTTCCAGCACTTGCAATAATTAAATTTTTACCAAAATCTGCAGTAGCAGCCTCAAGCTGCTGTTTATTAAGCCGGCTAAGAGGCATTAAGAGTTTTTGCCAATAATGTAATAAGTATTTTTATTTTCTACTTTTTGTAATTTGGCTTTATATTTGTGTGCCCAAGAATTTATTGTCTCTTCAAATTTTTCAATTTCAGAATCTAACTTAGAATTACTTTTTAATTTTAAATAATCTTTAGAATTAGACATTGCAACAACAGCATTAACTGCTTTTAAATCATCATTTAAAGAAAATAAATGCTTAGCAAAATCAAAAAAACCGTTAGTGTTGTTTGCAATGTTTTCTAACTGTTTTGTCGTAGCATCATTAACAGGATAGTTTAATTGAATTAAAATATTTTCAACATTTGCTTTAATACTCATAATAAACCTTTTTACATTTTTAAAAGGGAATTTTATCAAAATTTTTTTAAAGATTCTTTAGCTTTTCTAATATTTAAATATATCCATTTATTGGTATTAAAAGAAAGATAAACAAGCTTTAAACTCTACTGAGTATAATTATGGCTAAAATTTTAATGGAGAAACAATATGGATATTAATAAAATAGGTCCGGGTAAATGCCCTGATGAAGTAAAAGCGATAATCGAAGTTCCTTACGGTTCTAATATCAAATACGAATTAGATAAAGACAGCGGTGCTATCGAAGTGGATAGAGTAATGTTTTCTGCAATGTTTTACCCTGCAAATTACGGCTTTGTAGCAAATACCCTATCTGATGATGGCGATCCTGCGGATGTTTTGGTTTTAGGCGAATATCCGTTAGTTCCAGGCAGCTTTATTAAATGCAGATTAATCGGTGTGCTTTTAATGGAAGACGAAAACGGAATAGATGAAAAACTTCTTGCGGTTCCTCACGAAAAAATAGATCCTACTTTTAAAGAAATTAAAGAAATTACCGATTTACCAGAGCATACGCTTAACAAAATTAAAAATTTCTTTGAAACTTACAAAATTTTAGAGCCGAATAAATGGGTTAAGGTTACAGGTTTCAAAGGCAAAAAAGAAGCGGCAGAAATTTTAGAAAAAGCAATAGCAAACTATAAGGCGTGATTTTGAAAATAGTAATATCTGCCATATTTACGCTAATTATGCTTAGCGGCTGCACACAAATTGTAACTGCTCCAATTAAACTAGTCGGTCAAACCGCTTCGACCACTTTAGATGTTGCCGGCTCTGCAGGCGGTGCAGTTGTAAATACTGTAACCGGAGGTAGCGACGATAAATAAAGTCGCTCCTTTTTCATTTTTACTCCCATATTACTCTTTTTATTAATTAATATTAGTATATAATAATTTTGATAGTAAATTTAAATACAGGATTTATCATGCTAAGGTTTACTCTTCCTGTGCTTAAAGAGTTAGATATTAACGATTTAAAACTAGCTCTGATTAATTTTATAATTTCACAACAAGACAGCAACAGTTTTTCGGTTTTAATCGATGATATAAATGCAAACAATGCACAAACCGTTATGCAAGACAACCTAGAAATATTAAAAAAATTTGCAATAGACACAAGCAACACTATCTATAAAAGCCAAAATTTAAATATATACCGCCAATTAGCAACAAATTTAGTAAAAGATAAAAAGGCATATTTATGTTTTTGCAATAAAACAGTATGCAACTGCCCTGCCCTAACAGATAGCGAAATCCAAAATCTTTTAAAAGAAGGAAATAAAAGCAGTATCAAAATAGATAACTTTACCATAATAAAAGAAGACGGAAATCCTACTAAGATTTTCACTGATGCAATTGATGATATGAGCATAGCAACAAGTAAAGTTATTCTTAACAGCGAAGAAAAAAATATTGCAAAAGCGGAAGAAAAAATTCATAAAATGTTAAATTACAATAGCAATATTGAATATTTTTATATACCAAAATTAAAAAGCAGCAATACAATAAGAGAACTTTTACAAGAAGGTATATTACCCGATGCTATAATAAGTTATCTGCTTATTCCGAAACAGCTTGATAAAGTTACTTATTTACCTCAAATCATTAAAGATTTAAAGTTATCCCAAGTAAAAAATACAGAGTTTAATATCGAAGATTTAAAAAAAGTTAATAAAGTTTTGTTAAAAAAGATGGACAGCAAAAAGCTCTCTTCAATTTTTGGTTTTGCAGACAACAGTCTAGGAGATATGTTAAAGCTATTCTTGGATAAAGCAAGCACAATAAAAGAGTTAGATGAAATTATGGTTTCAATATTTACAGCAAAAAAATGCGATAAAAAAATGAAGCTTTTAGCAGAAATTATAAAAAACGCACCTATGATAAGCGAGTTTGACGAATTTGTTAAATATGCTGAAGATAAAAGCAACTTAAGTGGCAATGAATTACAAAAAATTTTAGCTAGAATAATTACCGGCAGAGAAAACGAAAATAAACTGCCAGAGATTTATAAATACATAAATCCATATCTTTTGGAGGTAGCAAAATGCATTTAATAGTAAATTCGACTTTAGGACTTTTGGCAACATTAATAGATATTTATATCTGGATAATAATAATTTCAGCGCTTTTAAGCTTTGTAAATCCAGACCCGTATAACCAAATTGTGCAGGCAATCCGCAAACTAACCGAGCCGGCATACGCATTAGTGAGCCGATATATGCCTTTTGTGGTTATAAGCGGAATAGATTTATCGCCGATTGTTATCATTTTTGTTTTAAACATTTTAAAATCAGTTTTATATGGGTTGTATATTTAGAGTGTTTTAATTTTGTTGCTGTTATTTCTGGCGCAGTTTAAAGCTTAGAGCCAGAGGTGTAGCTTTCGCCTCGTTTAATATTTGCGGCTAAGCCGCTTAAAAAAAAGGTAAAGCCACCCTATTGGCTCTAAGCTCTTAGCTTTTTTAAAATTTTGGGAAAATTGGAATTGGGACTATGACATTTGTAAAAAAAATAATATCTATAACCATAATATCTTTGTCTGCTCTTAATGCACTCTCTTTAAACGATTTAAAGAGTATGCCTAAATCTATAGAAAAAGATTTTTATATTTGGCGTTTTATCTCTTCGCCAAATACCGACAAAAAAGAGGTTTTGCAAGCTGCGAAAATGATTTACAGGGTAAACGGAAAACTCGATAAAGCTTACAGCGCCAAAACAGGTATGCATTTGCCAAAAAGAGTTTACAAACCAAGCCATGCCGATATTAAACGATATAATGTTTTAATTAAAAAGTTAAAATCCGCAGGCAGTTTTTACGAAGTTTGGACAAAACTTTCTGCTAAAGACAAGCTTATAGTTTTTCTTTTAGCAGGCAAAGCAAACCGCACCCTGCTTGACCATAATATTGATACTAATATTATTTATAATATTAGTAAATATAAACAAATAAATCAATTCATTTTTAGAACTTTTAGAGAAAAATTGCCAAAAATTCAAAGCAGTTTATTGAATTTTAAACCAGATGCTTATAATAAGATAAGCTACAACAATTTAATGTTGCTTGGTTTTAAAAATTTAAAAAGAAAAAATCCGCAAAATGCTAAAAATTTTTTTTATTTAGCAATTAGCAAAGCTAAAAGCAGATTTTATGCAGACAGAGCTATTTTTTGGCTATATATGGCAACAAAACAGCGCAAATATATAGAAAAAGTTGCAAAAAGCTACGATTTTAATATGTATAAATTAATTGCATTGGACATACTGGAACGCCCCTATCCCAACCCGCCGACCATATATATAAAAGACAGCCAAAATAAAGCCATAAATATAAGCGACCCGATAGCCTGGGCAAAGTTAAAGAAAAAAATCTTTTCTAAAAACACAAACCTTATTAAGCTGGCTCAGCCATACTGTTCGACTATTACGGCAGCATATTGTTACTACATTTTAAATAAAGCCAGCAGAAATACAAAACAGTATTTTCCTATACTATACAAAAATGTTTTAAAAAAATATTCAATAGACAGACAGGCAATGCTTTTAGCGCTCGCACGCCAAGAAAGCCACTTTATCCCAGCTTCTGTCTCTAGCTCTTTTGCAGTGGGAATGATGCAATTTATGCCGTTTTTGGTTAAGCATATTGCAAAAGTCAGAGGTAAAAATGTAAAATTAGAAGATATGTTTAACCCCGAAATATCTTTAAAATTTGCTAATACACATCTAAATTATCTAAATAAATACCTTTATCATCCTCTTTTTGTAGCTTATGCATATAATGCAGGTATCGGTTATACAAGAAAATTAATCAGAAAAAACATTTTTAAGTTAGGGGCTTATGAACCGTATATAAGTTTAGAAATGGTAGATAACAAACAGGCAAACCACTACGGTAAAAAAGTTTTGGCAAATTATGTAATTTACAAAAAACTGCTTGGTTCGCCTGTTAAAATTACCGATTTATTAAACGAACTTCCTCATCCTGAATTAACTGACCAATTTAGAAAAAGAAACAAAAGAGTCAATTAAAATGACTCTTTAAATTTTTCACCATTATTTAAAGAGCATGCAATTACGCTTTTTATATTTTTGTCTTTAGTCAAACTTACAGTATAACTTTCCGTCCAGTCAATATTGCTTACGGTTTTAGCATTGCTTAACTCAACAGTTGCCGTTTTTCCATTTATTTTGCAATTTGTTATCTCAATTTCTTTATCTCTTTCTTTACTATTAATATCTATTGTAAAAATTTTCATCTTTTTATTATTAGTGTATTGTATATAAATAATTGCATCTTTTGTCAAAACTCTTTTTGTATTACCCAGATTTTCATAAAGCTTAGTATTTTCGTGAATATTTTTCATAATCGCATTATTGCCGCAGCCTGTTAACAAAACCAATGCAATTAGGCATAAAATATTTTTCATATAAATTTCCTTTTAGATATTTTTTCGATACAATTATATCCAAATAACAAGTTGGAAGAGATAAATGAAACAGCTAGCAATTGCATTTACCGGTCCTTCGGGCAGCGGTAAAACCACAATAATCGAAAAAATTTCAAAAAAACTCTCTGCAAAATATAAAATTGCAATTATTAAACACGACCCCAAAAACAAAGCGCTCTTCGACCAAGAGGGCAAAGACAGCGACAGATTCTTTAAAAGCGGGGCAGATGTAGCGGTAATTTCGGATGTTAAAACAACGATATTTAAACACAAAAGCTCAACCCTGCAAGAGCTGGCAAGCAATTTCGGCGAATTCGATTTATTAATCGTAGAGGGATTAAAAACTTGGGATTTGCCGCGCATAGGGATTTTCAGAGGCAAAATAGACCCCGATTACCTGCCCTATCTGCAAGCGGTAGCAGTTGATAATACTGTTCCAAAAGAGCAGCTAGAGGGTTTAAATGCCGCGGTTTTAAATTTAAACGATACCGACGAAATTATCGGATACATATGGAAAAATGCAACAACTTTAAGGGGATAAAATGGAAACAATATTTAGCAAAATCGAAGAGATAGCAGTAAAAATAGACAATTTAATCAAAAATGCAGAGGGCGGATACAGCCAAAGCAGCAACTCCACAGGCGATATTCAGTTAAAACTGGATATTCAAAGCGATATAATTATAGAAAATGAATTTAAAAGCGTAGATACAATAAAATCGATTATCAGCGAAGAGAAAGAAGGCGAGTTAGAGTTAAACGCAAACGGCAAATACACCGTATGCTACGACCCGCTGGACGGCTCCAGTATTGTAGATTACAACCTCTCGGTAGGCTCGATTTTCGGTATTTATCAAGGCGGTTTAAGCGGACAGAATTTAGTTGCATCGGTTTATGTAATTTACGGTCCTCGCGTAGAAATGGTAAAAACTGTAAGAGGCAGCAAACCTGTTCACTACCGATTAATTGGCTCGGAGTTTGTTAAACAAAAAGAAATAACAATGGAGCCAAAAGGCAAACTAAACGCCCCGGGTGCAACACAAAAAAACTGGTATCCGCACCACAAAAAGTTAATAGAATCACTCTTTCAAGAAGGCTACCGCTTAAGATACAGCGGCGGAATGGTGCCCGACTTGCACCAAATACTGCTAAAAGGCGGCGGGCTTTTTAGCTACCCGGGCACTACAGACAAACCAAAAGGCAAACTCCGCGCCCTATTCGAAGTAATCCCGTTTGCCCTAGCCTTCACAGAAGCCGGTGGAAATGCAATAGACGATAAAGGCGTATCGCTTTTACAATTCACCCCAACCCACCCGCACGACACAACTCCATGCTTTTTTGGCTCAAATTACGAAATCAAAAAAGTAAAAGAGGCTTACAGTGGAAAATAAACCAAAAGACAAATGGGACTTAGCACTCGATGAAAAACTAAAAGAGTTAAAAGAGTGCCAAGCAAAAAACAGCGTAAGCAGCTGCTTTAAATGCCCCCAAACCATAGGATGCGAACTTCGAGCAGCCTATGTGAAAGCCGTTTACGAAAGCATGAACAAAGGCAGCGGCGGAGGGTTTGAGTTTTAAATTATTACCACACTAATAACAGCCGATAATTTAAAATTGCTTAAACTCTCTTAAATTAACTAAACATAATCTCATAAGGTCTTTTTATTTTTTCTACAAGCCCAGAAACACTCATTGCCCTGCCCTCTCTGGCAAACTCTTTGCCGTCTAAAAATACAATTGTGGTCGGAATAGAAAATACACTAAAATTTGCTGCAATATCTTGATTGTTTTTTGCATCTATATAAATTTGCTCAATTTTTGGAAAGTTCTCTTCAAATGCCTCTTTTATTTTAGGCTTAAGCGCATCGCAAACCGCGCAGTTATCACCCCAGAAATAGAGCATTACTCCATCGCTTGAAGCTATTTTGTTCTTTATCTCTTCTAAATTCATACAACTCCTTTTTTGGAAGCTCAGAGCTAAGAGCTTAGAGCCTAGAGCTAACAAGGTGGCTTCGCCATTTTTTAAGCGGCAAAGCCGCAATTTTTTTGAGCGCGGCAAAGCCGCACAATCAGCTCTCCGCTCTGAGCTCTAAGCTCTAAGCTTTTGTTTAAAGCTCCGCTTTAAACAAAACTCGGCGCATCATTTGCAAACAATATTAAATCGCCGGCTTTTGTGTTTTGGGCTAAAAAGCTCTCGAATTGGCTTTTATCTTTTAAATGCATTAATTTATCGTTATTTACATAATTTTTAAATATTTCATAATTCAGCTCGCCTGTAACCACAACCAAATCGAACACTTCGTTTGCCTTTTTTGCAACTTTAATATTAAGTTCGTCATCAACCTCTACAAGCCCCGGTGTAATTACAACTTTTCTGCCCCCATAAGTTGAAGCCAATTCAAAAGAAGAGAGCATTCCGTCGATATTTCCGTTAAAGCTGTCATCAATTATCAGTTTTCCGCCCGCTTCGATTTTTTGCAATCTGTGCTCAACCGACTTTAACTCTTGCAGAGCCTCTTTGATTTTCTCCTCTTCTACGCCCAGCTCTTTGGCAACTTTAATTGCCGCGGCAATATTTATCGCATTAAAATCGCCCAAAATATTTGCGCAGTAGTAATCCTCATTCAGGCTAAAACATACACCGTTCAAATCGGCTTTAATATCTTTAATATCATGCCCAAAAAGCTCAATTTTTGAATTGTTAGATTTAACTTTAGCGCTAATATGCACCCACGCGTGCTTGAGGCGCTTGGATTTGATTATCTCCATTTTTGTATTTCTAATGCGCTCTAGCGTTTTAAAATACTCAATATGCGCAGGCCCCACAACGCCCACAACTGCATAGTGCGGCTCAACCAAAGAGGTTATATCGTAAATATCGCCAACCTCTCTGGCACCCATCTCCACAACATAAATTTGCGCATCATCAGACAAATCGGCATTAATATCTTTTACAACCCCGCCAAGCGTATTTACAGAGCGCGGCGTAGCGTAAACATTATACTTTTTAGAAAGAATATGGGCAATAAAGTTTTTCATACTTGTTTTGCCGTAACTTGCAGTCACCCCTACTACGATTAAATCGTCTCTATTTAAAAGTTTGTCTTTTGCCTGGTTTTTGTAGCCCACAAAAAGCAGCTTTTCAATCAAAACAGAAATTATCCAAGCTCCAAGAAGCGGCACTATTAAAAGCGGCAACCCTGTAACAAAAAAGGTAAAAATAGCCAAAATCGCCAAAATTGCAAAAAATCTTTTTACCCTGCCTGTCCAAACCAGCGGTTTATCAAGCTTTTTATACCATAAAAAAAGAGCAATTGCATAAAGCACAACCAAAACAGGCTGATAGATATTCAGCTTGGCAAAACTCAAAGATTCATACGCTGCAAACGGAACCAAAAAGTAAGCGATATTCCAAAAAGGCTTTGTGTGGTGAAAAATAACCCTGTTTAGTTTATAGCTATACCATTGTGCGGTGGTTATAAAGTAGTACCCAAGCAATCCTACGAATATAAAGTATGTAATTGCATTAACCCAAATCATCAGCATCCTTGCAGTTTTTTTCTATCTCTTGCGAAATAAACGGAGCGTTTTGCAAAAAGAAGTAGTGGTCGCCGTTTATCGGATATAGTTTGCTGTTATCTATCAGTTTTTCTATCTTTTCACCCGTCCAAAGCGGCGTGGCGGTGTCTTCTTTGCCCCAAAAGAGCAGCGCTTTGCCTTTGTAGTTGGCAAAATTCTTTTCAAACGGCTCATCTACAACATTTTTAAAAGTCTCATACATAGCCTGATTCATCTCTTTTGCATCTGCAGATACAAAAAGCTTTCTCAATTTGGCTATTCCAAACGGTTTAAGAGCTTTAAAAATTGCAATTTTAAGCCTGATTTTTAGAGGTTTTGGCACTAAAATACCGGCACTTGAGAGCAGCACAAGACATTTAGGGTTTAAAAGCGTTGCAACCTTTCCGCCAAAAGAGTGCCCTGCTGCAACCAAAACTTCGGCATTTATCGCCTGCAAAAAAAGTTTTACAATTTCTGCATAATCGTGCGTTGTCAGCACCGTATCTTCATTTGGCGAAGCGCCAAACCCCGGCATATCGAGATAAATATGCTTAAATCCGCCCAAATAGCGCCCAAAAGCTTGCTGCATTATCTCTTTATTGCTTCCCCATCCGTGCAGAATAAGTATTGCCTCTTTAGCCGACGGATTTTTTACCGCATAAGAGAGTTCAAATCTCTTGCCCTTATACTCAATATCGTAAATTGCCATTATATGCCTATTTTGTAGTATCTACCATAACAGTAGGGACTCTTAATTTCGTAATTTTATCAAAGCCGTATATATCGTTAAAGAAATTAACCATACCGTTATCTACATAAGCTGTCAGGTAAACAATATGCACCGGAATATACCTTTGCAAACCGACATATTTAGTTTTCTTAGCTTTTAAAAACTCCCTTACATCATTAAGCTGCTGTTTTGTGTAACCATGACTGGATAAATAACTCAATAATTCCATAGGTTTTTGTAATCTTATACATCCGTGGCTAAAAGCTCTTTGCTGATATGCAAAAAGCTTTTTCATATTTGTATCATGCATATAAACCGAAAAACGGTTAGGGAACATAAATTTAACAAGTCCCAAAGCGTTATGCGAAGATGATTTTTCTATAATTTTATATGGTAAATCCCTATTTTCCCATTCTGGAGTTAAATATTGTTTCCAATTAATTTTAGATGGATCAACCGTAGGCGAATCCGGTGCATAATCTTTTTTTACAACCATATTATGGCGTCTTAAATAACTTCTATCTTTTATGATTCTAGGTATTTCTTCTTTTCTTGCAATATTATCAGGCACATTCCAAGTCGGATTTACTGTAATATATTTCATTGTGCTGCTAAAAATCGGAGTTTGCCAGGTAGGTCGCCCGGTAATAACATTAAATTCCAAAACCTTTTGCCCGTTTTCAAACATCCTAAATTTATATTCAGGCACATTAACCAAAATATAAGTATCCCAGCCGGTAGGTTTTAAAAGCTTTACTCTCTCTATATTTTGCTTAATTTTATACTTTTTAACCGGCGAAATTGAACTGTTATATGCATCTATTAGTTTAAAAAATTGCGGCATTTGCGGAACATAAGGCTGCAATATTGTGCTTATCTTTTCGCCTTTTTTTAATTTTGCTGCAATTTCACTGCTATCTACATATTCGTCGTAAAATTCATAATGGGTTTTTATCCCCTGAGCTTCTTTTGCTTGAATGCCTCTTCTGAAAGCATCTTTATCTATACAGCTGTTTGCCAGATTTTCTGCATAACTTAGCAAAAGCTTACTTAAAATTTTATCGTCTTTTGTATTTTTATACTGCGCAATCATCGGCTGCAAATCACATACAGAAGAGTATCTGTCTGTCTGCAAAATATTTAAAAACTCCTGTCTTTGTTCATCGTTCCAACTGCTCTCTGAGCCCAATCCCCCTACTCCGGCACATCCGGACATCAAAACGGCAACGCTTATGCCTGCTAACAAACCATATTTTAATCTCATTTTGACCCCTATAAAGAATTGGATATATTTTACCCTAAAATTATTAAACAATAAGAAAATTATTTAAATTAATATTAAAAAATAGAATAAATTAACTTTTTGTAACCTCGGCAGCACACTTTACTCCGCTTGTAAAAGCCCAGTGCAGATTATATCCGCCCAAACGCCCCGTAACATTTAAAACTTCTCCCAAAAAATAGAGATTTTCTTCTTTTTTACTCATAAGAGTTTTGCTATCTATCTCATCAGTGCAAATACCGCCTTTTGTAACTTCTGCTTTGCTGTATCCAAAAGTTCCAGCAGGTGCAAATTTATAACTCTTAAACAGGCTAAGTTTTTTAAACTCTTCGCCCTTTAACCGGCTGCACGGCTTGTCTTGCAAATTTATATGTTCCAAAAACGCTTTGCTAAACCGCTTTGGCAGCGGCAATTCATTTGAGACAGAACGCTTGCTTCCTCTTATTAAATCTAAATCAAAATTTGGCAAAAAATCAATTTCTACAAATCCTTTGCTCCAAAAGAGCGAGGCATTAAGCACCGCCGGACCGCTGATTCCCTTATGGGCAAACAGAATAGGCGCTTTAAATTCCCTGTTTTGAACACATATTTTTGCATCAACACTGATTCCGCTTAAACTTTTAAAAAAGGACTGCTCTTTTTGTAAAGTCCACCCCACAAGCGCAGGAGATGCCGGCACAATTTTATGCCCGAAACTTTTTGCAATATCAAAGCCAATCGAACTTGCGCCAAGTTTCGGAAAACTTAACCCTCCGCTTGCAACTACTGCTCTTTTTGCTAAAATAGCGCCTTGTTTTGTAAATATTTTAAAAATATTGCCCTCTTTTCCAATACCCAAAATTTCACAGTTTAATTTTAAACCAACACCATTTATCTCTCTTTTTAAAATCTCTAAAATCTCTTTAGAACTGTTTTTACAAAAATACTCAGTGCCGTTTTTAATACTGTATTGCAGACCTCTGCTTGTAAACCAATTTAAAAGCCATTTGCTGTTTAATTTTTTTATGGTTGCATTTATAAACTTTTTATCCCCTAAATAATCTTTATAAGAGATATTTTTATTCGTAAAATTACACTTCCCGCCCCCGCTAATTAAAATTTTAGCCCCAAGTTGCGGATTTTTCTCTAAAATTACAGTGCCGCTTTTATCTTTTAAAGAGGCAGCAAACATAAGCCCGCTCGCCCCGCCGCCAATTACTGCATTTTCATAAATTTTCACTTGGAATTTCCTTTTATACAAAAGCTTAGAGCTTAGAGCCAACAAGGTGCGGCTTCGCCGCGTTTTTATGGAAAATTGAAAGCATAAAGCTAAAAGCCGGCAAAGAATTGCATCCCGTCATTCCCAACTTAATTGGGAATCTACGGTTAATGCAACCAATAAGTTTCGCATCCCTTCTCTAATCTCTAATCTCTAATCTCTAATCACTAATCACTAATCACTAATCTCTAATTTCTAATCACTCTTCACTATCTATTTATCCGTGCGATACAGCCGCACCTACATACTTCATACCTCCAACTTAAAACTTTCTCAAAGCCTCTGCATCTTTTTAAGCCCGATTTTAACCAAATCTTGCACGCTTCCGCTTTCACCCGCGAGGGCTTTTTTAATTGCATCTTTTTTAAATCCTAGCGACTCAAGCGCCATTGTTGCTTCTAAAATCGCGCCGCCGCCCTCTTCTTTTTGCTCATCTCCTGTTACTATAAAATCGGCAAGCTCAACCAAAATTCTGCTTGCAGCTTTTGGTCCTATGCCGGGCACCCGCTTAAGCATTGCAACATCTTTTGCGCTTACGATTTTTGCAAATGTTTCAGGCGTAAAAGTTGAACACACCGCCAAAGCTACCTTTGGTCCTACGCCGTTTATTTTAAGCAGAGTATCAAACATTTTCTTCTCGTTCTTTGTTACAAAACCGTATAACAAATTTGCATCTTCCCGAATAATCTGCGTAACAAAAAGCTTTGCCCTGCTGCCATCTATTGTGCTGGAACTATTTATAGAAACATTCACTTCGTAAGTTAAGCCGTTAATAAAAATATGCAAAAGCGTCGGTTCTTTGTAAACTATTTCACCCTCTATTCCTACTATCATATTAATTCCTAAAGTTTTTTAGTATTTTATAGTTATAATTCTTGAAAAAAGATAAAGAGAAGCAAATGCGGATAAAATCGATTTTTTCAAACAGCGGCGGAATATTACTCTCTAGGATATTCGGGTTTATCCGCGATTTGACTATGGCTTCGATTTTAGGGGCAAACACATACAGCGATATTTTCGCCGTAGCCTTTAAACTGCCCAACCTTTTTCGCAGAATTTTTGCCGAGGGGGCTTTTAGCCAAAGTTTTATCCCCTCTTTTATATCTGCAAAATACAAAAGTATCTTTAGTGCAAAAATATTGACAAGGCTTTTGCTTTTTATAATTTTGCTCGGTATAATGGTTAATATTTTTTCATATCAAATTACAAAAATATTGGCTCCTGGCTTTAACACAAATACTTTAGCAATGAGTGCAAAGTATGTCGCGCTTCAGTTTTGGTATCTGCCTTTAATATTTTTAGTTACATTTCTTGGCGCACTTTTGCAATACAAAGAGCATTTTGCAACAACTGCATTTGCCACAACTTTGCTAAATATCGCCCTAATTACTGCAATGCTTTTATATAAAAACGCTCCTAAAGAGCAGATTTTGCTTGCATTAAGCTGGGGTGTAATTGCAGGCGGAATTTTACAGGTTGCCGTGCACCTAATAATGGCAAAAAAGCTTAATGTGTTAAAAATTATCTTTATCGGCTTTAAAAAATTCAATGCCAAACAAAAGCAGGTTCAAGCCGACACAAAACGCTTCTTTGCAAACTTTTTCCCCGCAATATGGGGCAATTCTACCTTGCAAGTTATGTCTTTTTTAGATACTTGGCTGGCTTCGTTTTTGGTAAGCGGCTCTATTAGTTACCTATATTATGCAAACCGTATTTTTCAGCTTCCGCTCGCACTCTTTGCAATTGCGCTATCTATTGCCATTTTTCCAAGCGTTTCTAAAAAAATCAAAGCTAAAGAGCAGGCAAAAGCGCTGCGCGAATTTAAAAGAGGGTTTTGGATTCTGCTCTATCTTCTTACCGCTTCAACAGTTGCCGGCATAATATTCTCTAAAGAGATTATATGGCTTCTTTTTGAACACGGGGCATTTACGCGCCACAACACAATAGAGGTGGCTTTTGTTTTGCAAATGTATTTAATTGGTTTAATTCCTTACGGTTTAAATAAACTTTTTGCTCTTTGGCTATACGCCCACCACCAGCAGTCAATTGCGGCTAAAATTGCTACAATTTCACTCATAACTTATGCATTTTTTGCATTTTTGCTAATTAAACCGCTAGGAGCCCAAGGCTTGGCGCTTGCGGGTTCAATTAGCGGAATTGCCAGCTTTGTTTTAACAATAAAGCAGTTTGGTATCGATAAAATGGCGGATATTATAGATTTTTCAAGAACTGTTAAATTTGGAATTATACTTTCTATATTTACTCTGTTACTTTTATTTATAAACATAATATGGATACATATTTAATTGATAACTTTTTGTCATAACTATTTACTTTAAAATTATTTTAAGCTATAATTTCAGAGTAAAAGGGGTAATAGTTACTGCCCAAATTCAGAATAAAGGATACACTATGAACACAAGTATAGTAGGGAAAAATCTTGAGCTTACAGAGCCAATCAAGAATTACGCAGAATCAGCCTTTGAGGCGATTAAGAAATACAACCTAGATATTATTTCTGCAAGTATGGTTCTAAGCGACAATAAAAAAGGGCAATTTGGTGTAGAGTTTGTTGTTAATGTAAAAGATAAGCACACCGTTGTTATTACCCAAAGAGATAAAGATTTATATGCTGCAATCGATTTAGCATTAGATAGAGCTAAAAAGAATTTAAGAAGATATGCAGATAAAATCAAAGACAACAATAATGAGGGGATAAAATCACTAAATAATGGTGAAGAATCTATTCCAGAAACCGTAGAAGACGATGAAGAGATAATTCAGCTAGAACCTAAACTTTATAAGCCAATAGATTTTGAAGAAGCTAAAATGATGCTTAACGAAAGTGGGGAAAATTTCTTTGTATTCTATGATATCGACGGTAATATGAGAGTAATTACAAAATTAGACGACAGCCATTACGGTTTATATTAAGTTATTCAAAAAAGGCAAAGAGTTAATAAAATGCTCTTTACCTTTAATTACCCAAAATTAAATTAATGCTTCTTTTAAAACCTCTTCTATTCTAGTTACGGGAATAATTTCTATATTATCAAGCACCTCTTTAGGAATATCTTCTAAATCGCGCTCATAATTTTTCTTTGGTATAAGCGCTTTTTTAACTCCCGATTTGTATGTGGCGATAAGTTTCTCTTTTAAACCGCCGATTGGCAATACTTTCCCCGTTAGAGTCAGCTCTCCCGTCATTGCGATTTTGTTATCGATTCTCTGCTCGGTATAAATAGAAGCGATTGCTGTAGCCATTGTTATACCGGCGCTCGGTCCGTCTTTTGGCGTTGCTCCTTCGGGAACATGTATATGCAAATCGTATCTTTTATACACTTCACTGTTATCAGGCGTGATGTTTTTTTCTTTTTCTGCCGCGGTTGTTGGTATGCTCTCTTTTGGAATGCTAAGCATCGCATTGTCTATTAAAATTTTTACAACACTATGCGCAATTCTTGCAGACTCTTTCATAACTTCGCCTAAGCTTCCCGTTAACTGAATCTGTCCTTTCCCTTTAATTTTAATTGCTTCGATTGTTAAAACATCTCCGCCTACGCTTGTCCAAGCCAAGCCGTTAACTACGCCGATTTCTGGCACTTCAGCAATAGGAGAGTATTCAAACACTTTTTTGCCGGCATATTTTTTAAGGTTTTTATATGTTATTTTTACACCGTCGGTTTCTGGATTTTCCAAAATCTCTTTTGCAACTTTTCTTGCAATCATTGCAATTCTTCGGCGCAGATTTCTAACTCCGGGTTCTCTTGTGTATTCATCTATTAAAATTTTAAAAGCTCTTTTTGTAATAGTAAGTTCATCTTTTCTAAGAGCATGCTTTTTAAGTTCCTGCGGTAAAAGATAACGGCGCGCAATTTCCAATTTTTCGTCAGGCGTATAACTGCTTACAAAGATTATCTCCATTCTATCACGTAAAGGTGCAGGAATTCTGCCTACATCATTTGCAGTTGCAATAAATAAAACTTTCGATAAATCTATTGCAAAATTTAGATAATAATCTCGGTAGTGTGAATTTTGCTCAGGATCCAAAATTTCTAAAAGCGCAGAAGTCGGGTCGCCGCGGTGTGAACGCCCTACTTTGTCTATCTCATCAAGAACCATAACGGGATCCATTGATTTTGCTTCTACTAACCCTTGAACAATGCGTCCAGGCATAGAACCTACATAAGTTCGGCGGTGCCCCCTTAATTCGTTTACATCTTCAAGCCCGCCTAAAGCCATACGCACAAGCGGACGCTCCAAAGCGTGAGCAATCGAATTTGCCAAAGAGGTTTTACCAACGCCTGGAGGTCCCGCAAAGCATAAAATAACTCCGTCGTTAGCCTCTTTTATTCTTCCGCGAAGCTCTGCCAGCTCTTTTACCGAGAAAAACTCTACAATACGCTCTTTCGGTTTTTCTAAAGAGTAGTGGTCTTTATCTAACTGCTCAGCAACCTTTTTGATACTTAAATTCTTTTTAGAGTATTTTCCAAACGGAATTTCAAAAACCATATCCAGGTAATTTTGCAATACCGTCGCATCAGCGCTGTCGGGGTGCACTTTTGAGTATCTGTCTATCTGTTTTGCAATCTCTTTATAAGCATCTTCGCTGATAAAATCTTTTATCTCTTCTAAAGATTTTTTGTAACCGTTTATCTCTTCGTCCCTTTGCGCATCTGCTCCCAATTCGCGCTGAATCTCTTTTAACTGCTCTTTTAAGAAATACTCTTTATTGGTTTTTTCTATATTTGTATGAACCCTGTTTGTAATATCTTTTTGGATTTTAAGCGCTTCAATTTTAGATGCAACAATATCTATAATACCAAGAAGCCGCTCTTCTATATCATCTTTAACATATAATTCGTAAGCTTTGTCTTTTTTAAGATTAATCATAGAAGAGATTAAATCGGCAATTCTGTGTGGCTCTGCAGCCTCTTCAATTGTTTTTACCAAATCCGAAGGAATCGAGCTGCTAAGCTGTGAAAGAAGGCGTATTTTTTCTCTTAACAATCCAATTAAAGCATCTATTCTAATAGATTGATAAGAGTCGTTTTTAACAACATCAACAGTTGCAACAAGAGCTTGTCCTACATTGTGTTCATTGCCTGTAACTTTAGCTTTTGCAAGCCCCTGAAACAGCACTTTAACCCTGCCGTCGCTAAGCTCGACTTTCCTCATAATAGAGCCGACAACCCCTACTTTATAAATACTGTCAAAATCCCTTTTATTCTCTTGCCCCGGTTTGGTGGTAGTAACAAAAAGCAAAGAGTTGTTTTTCATCGCCATATCCACAGCTTCCAAATCACTGTCTAAATTTAAAAAAATAGGACTTATCATAAACGGATAGAAAAACAATTCATCATCTACCAAAATAGGTAAATCTATCGGAAACTTATCGTAATCTTTTAACTGCATATATTCTTTACCCTCTTTAGATTTTTTTATAAATTATATCCAAAATTATTATTTTTTGGCAATAATGCCATAAACTATAAGATAATCAAAGCAATCCCATAGCAAGTTTAGCTTCGTCGCTCATTTTGCTCTGGTCCCACGGCGGGTCGAAAACTAAGTTTACATTTACCTCTTCTAAATCCCCATCCATACGGTTTGGAATAGATTTAACCAAATCTACTATAACTTCACTCATAGAGCAAGTTGCAGAAGTTAAAGTCATGGTAATATCGCACTTATTTAATTTACTTATTTCGTCTTTGTAGCAATTTACATCATAAATCAGCCCCAAATTGTAAATATCTACCGGCAATTCAGGGTCGTAAATTTTTTGCAGCTCTTCAATAACCCGCTCTTTGGTCTGCTCCGGCGTAACATCTCTTAAATCTTTCATTATAAACTACCCTCTTTACATTTTTTTGCATAAGTGTAAACTTTTTCCAAAAACGATTGCAGACTCTGTTGCCTAACAGGCGAGAGAAGCTCTACAATTCCAAGTTCATTTAAGCGCTCGGGATTAAAATTTAAAATATCATCAGCCTTTTTATTGCCAAAAATATCCATAAGCAGGGTTATCATTCCCTTTGCCATTTCGCTTGTCCCCTCGCCTCTTAAATGCAATACTCCATCTTTACATTCGCCCACAAGCCATGCCGGAGATGCGCATCCGACAATAAAGGTGCTGTCGTTTTTTTCATTTTCGCTCAATGTTGTATGCCGTTTGCCTAAATCGAAAATATACTCCAGTTTAGAGTTGGCATCTTCAAAAAGCTCAAAATCGCTTTTATACTCCTCTAATACATCATTTATCGTTTTCATTTTATAATCCTGTTGTAGTGTCTTGGCAATTTTCGCAAGTTTTAAGACAATCTAATTCATAATAACCGTAATAAACGCGTTCAAACTCTGCATATATCTTATTTGCCAAATACTCATCGTCAACCGTTGCAACCACTTCGTGCGCAAAGGCTAAAATTAGCATTTTTTTTGCATCTTCTTCTTTTATGCCGCGTGAGCGCATATAAAACAGCGCCTGCTCATCCAACTGCCCTGTTGTAGAGCCGTGGCTTGCTTCTAAATCATCAATATAGATTTCAAGCTGCGGTTTACTTGCCATATAAGCGCCTTTTTCCAGCAGCACCGCTTTGGAATTTTGGTGCGCCTTTGTCCATTTGGCGCTGTTTTGCACGCGTATTAATGCATCAAAAATCCCTCTGGCACCGTTATCTAAAATAGATTTTGCATTCTGGCTTGATACAGAGCTTTTACCCTCATGCTCAATTTCTGAGACAATTCCGCACTTTGCTTTGTTTGTCCCGTAAAGCAGATGAGACGCATCGAAATTTGCACCCTCTTTAAGTTCTGCCTTAAAAATATTTAATCCGTTGCTTTTTGCAAAATCAAAACTGCTAAGTTTAAAAAATGCATTACTATCAACTTTATATCTGCTGCTCCAAACAGGCGTATAGCCAGAAGCCTCCAAAGTATGGCTTTTAATAAATTTCAAACTCGCATCTCTTGCTGCAAAAATATCATATCCTCCAAGAACAAAACTGCCCTCCGCTTCGCCTTTAAAGCTTTCATAAATTTGGCAATGGGTATTTGCATCTACAAATATTGCAACCCTGTAATTGATTAAAACATTGCTTTGAGAAAAATTGTGCTCTATTTCAAAAGAAGCGTCTTTGCTGCATCTTATAATTACGGTTTTTTTGGCTAAAAGATGGCTTAAATAGTAAAGTCCGTCAAAATGTGCACCGTCTATATCGGAAAAATCGCCTAATTCTACACTTACACCTTCAATATCGCCTCTGTTTGCCAAGATACCGTCTTGAAACACTATTTTTTTGCCCTTGCTTTGCACCTCTTGGCTTTCTGGGTGAAAAACAGTCCAATCTTTTGAAACCAAAGGCTCAATATCGAAATATCTATACTTTTCACTCTTTTTATGCGGCACTTTAATTTTAGCTAGAGCCGAAGCAGCCGTGCTTTTTTTTGCATTTGCCCCCAGCTCTTTTAAAATAGATGCGCCGTCTAATGCATTTAAAATTTCCAACTTCATCAGTTCTCCTCAAAAGAGCCGTAACCCTCTTTCTCTAGCTGCGCAACAAGTTCAGGACCTGCTGTTTTAACTATTTTGCCATCTTTAAGAACATGTATGTAATCGGGCTTAATATAATCCAAAATACGGCTGTAATGCGTAATTACCAAAAAGCTTCTTTTGCCGTCTTTGCTTTTGTTTATCCCTTCGC
Organism: Campylobacteraceae bacterium; assembly: GCA_027081355.1. Lineage (GTDB taxonomy): Bacteria > Campylobacterota > Campylobacteria > Campylobacterales > Sulfurovaceae > JAADEQ01. The sequence continues at coordinate 36,221 of JALWKP010000100.1, read as the reverse complement.
TTACTGCTCTTAGGGCGTCGATATCAAGCCCAGAGTCTATCTCATCTAAAATTACAACATCAGGCTGAAGCATCATCATTTGCAAAATTTCGTTTCTCTTCTTTTCGCCGCCGCTAAAGCCTTCGTTTAGACTTCTGTTGATAAGCTCTTTTTTCATGCCAAGCTCTTCTACTTTGGCTCTCATTTCTCTTAAAAACTCTGCAGCGTTCAGTTCGGGCAGCCCCAAATGTTTGCGTCTTGCATTTACCGCTGTTCTTAAAAAGTAGGCATTATTTACGCCCGGAATCTCAACAGGGTTTTGAAAACTTAAAAAAATACCCTCCAGCGCGCGCTCTTCGGGCTCTTCATCTACAATGTTTTTACCTTTGTAAATAATTTCACCATCTGTCACTTCTACATCGTAATGTCCGACAATCGCTTTAGAAAGGGTCGATTTACCAGCACCGTTTGGACCCATAATCGCATGCACTTTACCCTCTTCTAAATTTAGGTTTAACCCTTTTAAAATCTCTTTATCACCGATTTTTGCTTTTAAATTTTTAATCTCTAATACCTTGCTCATCCAACGCTTCCTTCTAATGTTAAATTTAGTAATGCTCTAGCCTCTACTGCATACTCCATAGGCAGCTGCGAAAATACCTCTTTGCAAAACCCGTGCACAATCATACTTACAGCATCCTCTTCGTTAATGCCCCTCTGACGCAGATAAAATAACTGCTCGTCGCTGATTTTTGTAGTTGTCGCTTCGTGCTCAACCTGCCCGATATTATCTTTGCTCTCTAAATACGGGAATGTGTGAGCGCCGCACTCGCTGCCTATTAGCAAAGAGTCGCACTCGCTAAAGTTTCTAGCCCCGTGGGCATTTGCACCGATTTTAACAAGCCCTCTGTATGTATTTTGCCCTTTCATTGCCGAAATACCTTTAGAGATAATCGTAGAGCTTGTATTTTTACCTAAATGTATCATTTTAGTTCCGGTGTCAGCCTGCTGTGCAAGCGTAGTTACCGCAACAGAGTAAAATTCGCCAACGCTGTTGTCGCCCTTTAGCACACAGCTTGGATACTTCCAAGTAATCGAAGAGCCTGTCTCTACCTGCGTCCAGGAGATTTTGGAATTTTCACCTTCGCAAATTCCGCGCTTGGTTACAAAGTTGTAAATTCCGCCTTTGCCCTCTTCGTCGCCCGGATACCAGTTTTGAATGGTAGAGTATTTAATTTCGGCATCTTTCATAGCAATCAGCTCAACAACCGCCGCGTGTAACTGGTTTTCATCGCGCATCGGCGCCGAACACCCTTCGTTGTAACTTACATAACTGCCCTCGTCTGCTACAATCAGCGTTCTCTCAAACTGTCCTGTATTTAACGCATTAATTCTAAAATATGTGCTAAGCTCCATCGGGCAGCGCACCCCTTTTGGAATATAAACAAATGTCCCGTCGGTAAATACGGCAGAATTTAGCGCCGCAAAAAAGTTATCGGTCATTGGCACAACGCTAAACATATACTTTTTTATAAGCTCGGGATAGTCGCGTATAGCTTCTGAAATAGAGCAAAAAATAATACCGTGTTTTTTAAGCTCTTCGGTGTAAGTTGTTTTAACCGAAACCGAATCTACAACGGCATCTACCGCAATGCCTTGCAGCTGCTTTTGCTCTTCTAACGGAATACCCAGTTTTTCGTAAGCTTCTAAAATTTTTGGGTCAACTTCATCTAAAGACTCAGGTCCTTTTTTAGGAGCCGAAAAGTAAGAAATAGCCTGATAATCTATCGGCTCATACTCAACCTTACCCCAAGTCGGCTCTTCCATCTCCAGCCATTTGCGGTATGCTTTTAATCTTAACTCAAGCATCCACTCCGGCTCGTCTTTCTTAGCCGAAATAAATTTAATTACATCTTCATTCAAGCCCGGCGGCACAGTATCTTGCTCGATATCGATTTCGAACCCCAAACTGTATTCGCCGGCTATGGCTTTGTTTACCTCTTCTTGTGCCATTTACTGCCTTTCTAAATAAACTTGCATATTTATATCAAAGTTTATAATCAATGTCAAGGATTTTAACAAAAAAAGTTTAAATAGGAGTAATTTAGTCGTAATTAGTGTAAAAATATTTAATTTAAAGGAGAATAAATTAACTTTTTATAAACGGATTTACAATTTTTAACTTATTTTCAATAATTTGATTATGCTGCATATCTTCACTATATAAAACAGTGCATCCATTTTCAAGTGCAGTTGCTAAAATTAAAGAATCGTAATACTGCAGCTTGTATTTATCTTTAATTTCAAGTGCTTTTAATTGTGTCTTTAAAGAAAAGCCAACAATCCTAAAGTTGTTATCTATTTCCAATACCGCATTTCTAATACTTGAGGTATCAAGTTTAAATTTTTTATACAAAATATTAGTAACTTCATTTATTACCTGAGTAGATACTATAACTTCATCAAGAGAGAATATAAGCTCATTGGCAATAGCGCTTTTATCCGATTCTGTGCTAGAATATGAGTAGATTATAATATTTGAATCAAAAAATACTCTATCTTTCATGAGCCTCTTCTCTATTGAATTTAAAACCTTTAGTGTCGATAGAGACGGCACTCATTTTTTTTCTTTTAAAACCGTTTTTGTTTTTATTGTCGTCATAAACAATAAATAGCTTTACACTTTTTTTATCTTGCAAATCTTTAAACTTTTTAGGGATACGGACAATACCGTTTTTTATATCTGTTTCAAATTCAACCGCATACATCCACTCTTCCTTTATATGTGAATTTTAATAATTATACCATAAAATAAAAAATTTTCAATCAGTAAAATTAGCTTAAGAAGTTAATAGAGTAGCAACGGGCAAAATTGCCCTTGATATTAATAAATATATTAGAAGTTTTTAGCATTTTTAAATTCCGATACTTCCGTATCTACCATAGCATCTATCATTCTTATATATAAATCGTTAATTAAATTCGGCGAAAGCCCTAGTTCTATTGCGCGTCCTCTCATTCTGTTTATAATATCGTCGATTCTGTCTTTTGCTTTAATTTCATCGATAGAGTTTTTAAAGTGTGCAATCTGTTTAATGTAAGCGTTTCTTGCAGCAATAAGCTCCACTATCTTATCGTCAATTTTATCAATCTCGCCGCGCGCTTCTTCGAGCGAATTGCATTTTTTAATATCCATATTTCTGCTCCTTTTAGAGAAATTATAAAATTATACCATTATTTAAAAGAGACTTTTTAACTTTTTAGATAAAATGTTAAAAATTCTTTCTAAAGGTTACAAATGGGCAAAGGTTGCAAAAAAGTTTACATCACAACACCTATATATTATGTTAATGATGTTCCGCATATCGGGCACGCTTACACTACCGTAATTGCAGATGCTCTGGCTATTTACTCAAGAATGGCGGGGCTTGATACTTTCTTTTTAACAGGAACCGATGAACATGGGCAAAAGATTGAGCAGGCGGCAAAACAAAGAGGCAAAACTCCGCAAGAGTATGCCGACGAAATCAGCTCTAAATTTAAAAATCTTTGGGACTATTTCGATATAACTTACGACAAATTTATAAGAACTACCGACGATTATCATAAAATCGGTGTCCAAAAAGCATTTGAAAAAATGTATGAAAAAGGCGATATTTACAAAGGAACTTACAAAGGGCACTACTGCATAAGTTGCGAAACATTCTTTACCGATACGCAGATAGTTGACGGCGAACTCTGCCCCGACTGCGGCAAAGTTACCTCTATTGTAGAAGAAGAGAGTTACTTCTTTAAACTCTCTAAATATCAAGATAAGCTTTTGCAGTGGTATAAAGAGAATGAAAAGTGCATCTTGCCAAAAACCAGAAGAAACGAAGTTATGCGCTTTGTAGAGGGCGGCTTGGAAGATTTATCGATTACCAGAACCAGCTTTGACTGGGGCGTAAAACTGCCAGATAGCGTAAATGACCCAAAACATGTAATGTATGTCTGGCTAGATGCGCTTATGAATTATATCACCGCGTTAGGTTACGGCACAACCGAAGATAAAATGGATTACTGGCCTGCGCGTGTACATCTTATAGGCAAAGATATTCTGCGCTTTCATGCAATTTACTGGCCGGCATTTTTAATGAGCCTTGAGCTTCCGCTTCCAAAACATATTGCCGCGCACGGATGGTGGACAAGAAACGGCGAAAAAATGAGCAAATCAAAAGGGAATGTAATTAACCCTAAAGAGGTTGCAGACGCTTACGGGCTTGAAAATTTCCGCTATTTTATGCTGCGCGAAGTGCCATTTGGCGGAGACGGCGACTTTAGCCAAAAAGCTTTGATGGACAGAATCAATTCCGACCTTGGCAACGACCTTGGAAACCTGCTAAACCGCCTTATAGGAATGAGCGGCAAATATAACGAAGGCAAAGTAAGCAGCAAAAATACAGCCAAATATTACCAAGCCGAATTAGACGAAGTAAATGCTTCTATGGAAAAACTGGAGCCGCTGCTTTTTGAGATGCAAATCCACCGCTATTTAGAAGAGCTTTGGAAACCGCTTAGCGTAGCAAACAAAGCAATCGATAAATATCAGCCTTGGAATTTAATGAAAGAGGGCAAAATTGAAGAAGCTCTGGCGCTAAACGGATTAATTGCAAATATTTTAGCAAAAGTTGCTATAATGTTACACCCTGTAATGCCAAAAACCACCCAAAAAATCGCAACTTCATTAGGGTTTGAGATAAACTTTGAAAGTTACGAAAAACTGTTTAAAGAGCAAGGGCTTTTAAAAGATTTCACAATCGAAAAAATCCCTCCTCTATTCCCTAGGATAGAAGAAAAACTTTTAAAAGAGCCCGAAGCTCCAAAACCGGAGCCTAAAGCAAAAGAGGATAAAAAAGAAGAAACCGGCGGAGTTATTACAATAGACCAATTCTTCCAGACAGAGCTGAAGATTGGAACTATCGTAGAAGCCGAAGAGGTGCCAAAAAGCAAAAAACTGCTTAAATTAAAAGTAGATTTGGGCGAAGAGAAACCGCGCCAGATTATTGCAGGTATTAAAGAGTGGTATTCGCCAGAGAGCCTGGTCGGCACACAAGCGTGCGTTGTAGCAAACCTAAAACCTGCCAAGCTTATGGGGATGTTAAGCGAAGGAATGCTTCTTGCCGCAAAAGATGAAAACGGCTTAAGCCTGCTTCGCCCCGAAAACCCTAAAAAAGCAGGAACAAAAGTATCGTAAGGTAAACCGTGACAATAGAAAATTTAGTAAACATAATCGGCGGAGAGCTGGTTAACAGCCCAAAGATTACCAAAATAGAATCGGCAACAATTTACCCCTCTAAAGTTGATAGCGGCGATTTGTATTTCGCCTGCGATTTACAAAGCATCCAAAAAGCAGTAGATAACGGAGCATATGCTATTGTTTTCGAGGGGGATGTAGAAATTACTGACCCTGAAATCGCTTATATTAAAGTCGAATCTATAAAAAGCGCAACCGTAAACTTTTTGCGTTATGTTGTACTGCAAAAAGAGAGTAAAATTTTCTATTTTAAAGATATTGAAATTTCGCTTTTAAAATCTATTGTTTCAAGACGCTCAAGCATTTATTCTATTTTAACAAACGATTGGCAAAAGAGTTTCGAAGCGGTGCTAAATTCCGATTACGAAATTTATATTACAAGCTCCAAAGAGCTGGCAAACTCTATTTCGCCTAATTTCTTAGAGTTAGAAGAGAGCGTAAACGGGTATATAATTTCAGACACCCTGCTTCGCACGACTTTTAAAATAGAAAAATATGTTTACCAAAATGCCGAACTAACGCCGATATTTTTTGAAAATTTAAAAAAAGTAGTTAAATTTTGCCAAAAAAATGAAGCAGATTATGATATTAACAGGTTAAAATACACCAAAGAGTTTAAACCATTTTATGTAGAAAAAAACTTAACATCTGCCAATAAAGGCACAACCGAACAGGTGCTTATTTTTGTAAACGATTTAAAAACCGTAGATTTGGCAATAGAGTATTTGCGAAAACAGAGCAAATGGATAAAAAGCATCGCCCTAACCCCGCCAAAAAACAAATTAGAAACAATAGAAAAACCTTTTTGGTATAATAATACAGAAGAAGCAAAGCAAATATTAAAACAAGAACACTATAATTTCGCGTTTTGTTACCGGCTAGCCCCAGAAGAGATATTAAACAGAGACTCTTATGAGGGAAGCTTGTTTTGAGTGAAGAGTGAGAAATGAATAGTTTTGGAAACATTGCTTCGCAATGGTTTTTGCTTTAATTTGTCATTCCTACGAAAATGAGAGCACGAAATAACTTGGCATTTCTCGGAGGTGAGACTTTCTCACAGAGAGTGCAACTGGAAAATTAAAATTCATCGACAAATCAAAAGGAGAAAATATATGCTTAAAAAAACATTATTAGCGGCAATATTATCATCATCAATTTACGCAACAGAATTTATAACAATCGGCACGGGCGGCGTTACGGGGGTTTATTATCCAACCGGCGGCGCGATTTGTAAAATGATGAACAAAACGCAAAAAGAGACCCATATAAAATGCACCGTAGAATCAACAGGCGGAAGCGTTTACAATATTAAAACAATTCAGGCAGACGAGCTCGATTTCGGTATTGCGCAAAGCGATATTGTTTATCAGGCGGTTCACGGCGAAGGTAAATTTAAAGATAAACCTTTTAAAGATTTAAAAGTTGTAATGTCTATCCACCCCGAACTTTTAACTTTAGCGGTTAGAAAAGATAGCAATATTAAAAAATTTGCCGATTTAAAGGGTAAAATTATAAATATCGGCAACCCGGGCAGCGGAAACGAAGCAACCGTAAAACTGCTGTTTAAAACTTCTAACGAATTAAACATTACCGATATAAAGCCCGAACAGCTAAAATCTTCAGAGTGTCCAAATGCTCTTAAAGATAAAAAGATAGACGGCTACTTCTATATGGTGGGTCACCCGACAGCAAACTTTAAAGATGCAGCAAACTCTGTAGATATTGATTTAATCTCTCTAAAAGATGTGCCGGCAGCTCAAAAATTGGTTAAAGAAAAAAGTTACTACGAGTGGGGAACAATTCCTGCAAATATGTATAAAGGTGTAAAGCACGACACCGTAACATTTGGTGTAAAAGCGGTTTTAGTAACCAGCAGTAAAGAGAGTGAAAAAGCGGTTTACACAATGACAAAAGCGATACTGGACAATTTCGAAGATTTCAAAAAACTCCACCCTGCATACAAAAACCTGACAAAAGAAGATTTGCTAAAAGGATTTGACCATTCACTGTTGCACCCGGGCGCTTTAAAGGCATTTAAAGAAGCTGGATTAATTAAGTAGTGTATTGGTTACTGGTTACTAGTTATTGGTTATTGGTGTATTTTTTTAATACAAATACACCAATATACCAATTCTCAAATAATTTCTAAAAATTGATACACATTATACCTTTTGCCACTTTTTTTGGATATTCTTATAAAGAAAGAATGCAATCCGTCATTCCGTGCAGAAAACTGAAAGCGGAAAACTGTAAAAGTTTTGATTCCTATCTTTTATATCATAAAAAAACCCTGGATTCCTGCTTTCGCGAGAATGACAGAATGCGATTCTTTGCCAGCATTCAGCTTTTAGCTTTTGGCTTTAAGCTTTATGCTTTACGCTTTCAGCTTTTAGCTTTACAAAAAAGGAGGAGGAGATGCAAAATCAGGATGAATTGCTCTTAAAATTAGAGGGTCAAAGAAATTTCGAGAGCGGTTTTAATTATTATCTAATTACCGCCCTAGCCTTCTTTTGGACTCTGTTTCAACTTTATGTATCTTATTATCCCGTAAACTCTACAATAGTTCGAAGCATTCATCTTGCTTTTGCCGCTGCTTTGGCTTTTTTAATTTACCCTTCGCAAAAAAAAGAGAATCTGCTAAAAAAAGTCACCGTTTTCGATTATCTTTTAGCAATTGCCGGTGCTTTTGGCGCTGCGTATATTGCTATTGATTACACAGGAATCTCCAACCGTGTAGGCGACTTTTTATTGCGAGACATTGCCATAGGGGCTCTATTTACCGTAATTTTATTAGAAGCGGGGCGCAGGGTTATAGGCGCAGCCTTAAGCATAGTTGCGATTGTTTTTTTGGCTTACGATAAATTCGGACAGTATCTTCCCGATTTAATATCGCATAAAGGTGCTTCTATAACAAAACTTGTTTCGCAAATGTATTTAACAACCGAAGGAATTTTTGGCGTTCCTTTAGGTGTGAGTGCGGGGTTTGTGTTTTTATTTGTGCTTTTTGGAAGCCTGCTTGAGCGCGCGGGTGCGGGGGAGTATTTTATAAAGCTTGCTTACGCATTTCTTGGCAAATACAGCGGCGGACCCGCAAAAGCCAGCGTGGTTGCAAGCGGACTGACAGGGGTAATAAGCGGCAGCTCTACCGCAAATGTCGTAACAACTGGCGTTTTTACAATTCCTCTGATGAAAAGGCTAGGCTTCCCGGCAGAAAAAGCGGCTTCTGTTGAGGTTGCTGCTTCTACCAATGGGCAGCTTATGCCGCCCGTTATGGGTGCAGCAGCATTTATTATAGCCGAATTTTTGGGGCTTTCATACACTGATGTGGTAATATCTGCCGCAATCCCTGCAATTGTAAGCTATCTTGGGCTTTTATACATTGTTCATTTAGAATCAAAAAAGCTCGGTTTAAAAGGCGAAGACCCATCTAAATTGCCTCCAAAATTAAAAACATTTTTAAGCGGTTTGCACTATTTAATACCGGTAATTTACCTGATGTATGTTTTAATAGTTTTGCGCCAATCTGCACAATCTGCAGCATTTAGCGCAATCTGGGTGCTTATGCTTATAATGGCGCTCCAAAAACCGCTTGCTGCCCTGGTAAAAAAGCAAAAACCGCAAATCAAAGATTTTACAGAAGGCTTTAGCGATATTTTCCACGGAATGGTAAACGGCGCAAAAAATATGGTTCCAATAGCCCTGGCAACCGCGATTGCAGGCATTGTTGTAGGCAGTATTACGCTAACTGGAATCGGGCAGGTGCTTTTGGATGTTATTGACAGCCTATCGCACGGCAATATCTTAATAGTTCTGCTCTTAACCGCCCTAATCTCTTTAATTTTAGGAATGGGCTTGCCGACAACCGCAAACTATATAGTTGTAGCATCCCTGACAGCCCCGATTATGATACAGTTAGCAGGCGATAACGGCTACCTAATCCCCGCAATCGCTGCGCACCTATTTGTCTTTTATTTCGGAATTTTAGCCGACGACACCCCGCCTGTTGGAATAGCTGCCTACGCAGCCGCAGGCATAGCCAAATCCGACCCTGTAAAAACCGGTCTGCAAGGCTTTGCTTACGATATTAGAACCGCTATACTGCCATTTATGTTCTTCTTTAACACCCAACTGCTGCTAATAGATAAAATAGACCCGTCCGATGCCAGTAAACTAACATTCATAACAAACCCGCTTGAGATTGCAGTAATTTTCTTAATTTCAATGCTAGGAATGTTCAGCTTCTCCAGCGCCATCCAAGGCTATTTTATAAAACAGTGCAACCTGCTGGAGCGTTTTTTGTTCCTAATAGCTACACCGCTGTTTTTTATTCCAAATATTGTATTAAAATATATTCCGGCTTTAGAGAGTAAATATATTTGTTACACAATAGGATTGGCAATTTGGACAATAGTTTATATTTGGCAAAAAAATAAAAAGTTATCAACTTAAATTCGGAGGTTTTTTTAAAGAAAGCTACAAGAGAAAAGAGATTTTTTTCACTGTTTCTCTTTTACGAAAATAAACAGACAATGGCTGCTCTTAACTTTTAGCTTTAAACTTTGAGCCAATAATTTAAAGTCTCATTAAGGCTTATAAACATCATCAACATTTACGCCCAGCTGTTTGAATTTATCTTGATAAATTTCATAAGCTTTTTGTTTATTTTGTCTTTTATAAAGGTCGCTTATCTGTTTATTGCTGTATGCCATATCCAACTTTACCCTGTTTAGCATACTATTTGCTGCTATTATATCATCTTGGCTTGTTACTAAATCTTTATCTGTTTCCAAAGCTTTTAGGGCTTTATTCATATAGTTTTTATCTCTTTGGTTTTTAACAGCAGCTAAAAATTGGTTTTTAACAAGTAAAAATTTAGCAAAATCATCGCTTGGATTGCTTTGTAATGCTTCTTGCAAATAAAAATTTGCCAAAATATTTTCACTGTTTTGCATATGAACAACTGCCAAAGTATCGGCTGCGCTATTTAAATACTGAGAGTTTTCGTAATCTGTTTTTAATTTAATATATTTGTCGTCCGCCGTATCTAAATTCTGGCTAGAGATATTTTGATAAATAGAGTTATAAACAGCTTTATCACCGCTTAAAGCCAAATTCTCTTTTTTTGCACCCGGCTTTGATAAATTCTGATTGTTAGAGCAAGCAATTAAAAAAAACAGTGAACTAAGCAATGCAATACTTTTTTTCATTTTAAAAACCTTATTTTTTAAACAAGATTATAGCATAATTATAAAAATATTTAATTTTTTCTGCTTTGTCATAGCTAAATTCAAACATCTACTCCATCCCAAAACTCATCATAACTTAAGTTGGTTTGCGATTTCTCTTTAGCAAGCAATTCTTGCTCAGCTTTTGCAAAATAATCTTCTAAAGCTTCTTGCATTATTTTGCTTATATCTTTATTTAAGAGCTTGGCAAACTCTTGCAGCTCTTGAATAGTTTTGGCATCTAAAGTAAAATCTATTTTACACATTATGCTAAATTTGTATAAACTTTGTTTACATCATCATCTTCTTCTAGTTTCTCGATTAGCTCTTCTATCTCATCAAGCTGTTCATCGCTTAACTCTATTGTCATATTTGGAATAAACTCTAAATTTGCAGATTTCACTTCAATAGAGCGCTCTTCTAAAGCTTTAGAGAGTTTGCCAAAAGAGGTAAATTCGCCATATACTCTTAATATCGGCTTATCTTCTCCGTTTTCTTGCGGCTCTACATCTTCTTCTATCTCTTCTAAACCGTAATCTATTAAATCAAGCTCTAACTCTTCTACATCCATATCATCTGTTTTATCAAAAACAAATACCGCTTTTCTTGTAAACATAAAGTTTAGTGCACCCGAAGTCAGCATCTCTCCGCCGCCCCTCTTAAGTGCAGCTCTGACATTTGCAACGGTTCTTGTGCTGTTGTCTGTTGCGCACTCTATAATCATTTGCACGCCGTGCGGGGCTTTGGCTTCATATCTAATCTCTTTAATATCTGCCGCATTTTTGTCAAAAGCTCTTTTTGCCGCTCTTTCTATTAAATCTTTAGGCATATTTTGAGCTTTGGCATTCATAATTGCAGTTCTTAATTTTGCATTCATCTCAGGGTCAGGCGAACCGCCCTCTTTTGCAGCTATTGTAATTTGCTTGCCAAGTTTAGGGAACAGTCTTGACATTGTTCCCCATCTTTTCATTTTTGCAGCTTTTCTATATTCAAACGCTCTACCCATTTGGCAACTCCAAATTTTTTTTGTAATTATTGCACTTTTTGCATTAAGTTTAGTTAATAGACTTGATATCTCAACAAGTCTAATAACTTAAATTCCATAAACCCCAGGCTGAGAGTTATTTTAAAATATCTTCTCTCAATCTTTCAAAAGCATTTTCTAAATCGCCGGTATCGGGTTTAGATGTTAAATCTTTATAATAACTATATACCGTTTTAAATCCTTTTTTTACATCTAATTCTATAAATGCCGAAGGAAAATTGCTGTTTACTTTACTTGGAACATTATAGGGGCTATGGCATACAATACCGGTTTTGTAAGATAAAACAAGAGTATATTTACAGTTTTTATCAAATTTATATAAAGTCAAAAGCTTTTTATCCAAAGCATTGTTTGAAGATGGAATATAAGAAAGGCACTCTAACTTGTGATTTTTTAAAGATTTATCATAATAATTCACATAAGCGCCGTCGTCGCACGCACTCAATAACAGTGCGATACTAAATACGCTCAGGACGCTCTTGCTTAAATGCATTTTCTTCCGCCTCTTTCAATAATTCTATTGCACCCTGCTCTATCATTTTTTCTGCCAATTTAAAACCTAAACTGTCATATTCGTCAATTAAGGCAGAAATATTCTCTTCTAAAATTTTAGAGCCGTCAACATAACCTATTAAAGCTTTTACTTCAACTTTATCCCCGTTAATTACGGCATTTATCGCAACAGGCGCCGAGCATCCTGCCCCAATTTTAGAAATAAAATCCCGCTCTATTTTGGTGCAAATAAAAGTATTTTCATCATTTAAACTGTTTGCAACCTCTTCTAAAAAAGAGTTGCCTTCGATAATTTCGATGCCAAGCGCTGCTTGCCCCATTGGCGGTATCATAAAATCAAGCTTTTGGGTATATGGAATATCTTTTATTAAATCCAATCTTTTAAGCCCGATATATGCTAGTATAATTGCATCATACTGCCCCTCTTTAAGCTTTCTTAAACGGGTATTTACATTACCGCGTAAATCCTTTACCGTTAAATCAGGGCGTTTTTTAAGCAGCTGCATCCTGCGGCGTAAACTTGTTGTTCCTACAACCGCGCCTTTTGGCAACTCTTCAAAGCTTGCATATTTATGAGATAAAAAAAGGTCGCTTTGGTCTTCTCTTTTTGTAACGGCAGCAAGTTTAAGCCCTTTTGGAATAAATGTAGGCACATCCTTTAAAGAATGGACAGCCAAATTTGCACGCCCCTCCAGCATAGCATCTTCCAGCTCTTTAGTAAAATGCCCCTTGCCGCCAATAAGCGCTAAGGGCTTATCCAAAACAACATCGCCTCTGCTGGTCATCTTATTTATTTCCACTTTTACATCGCTAAAAAGCTCTTTTATTCTATCTTGAATATGATACGCCTGCCAAAGCGCAAGCTGACTCTCTCTTGTTGCTATTACTACTTTTTTCACAAATTACTTCTTAATTAATTTTTTATAACTTGTAATATCCGGGTCATATTTACCGTCTAAATAAACTGTCGGTGTTCCTCTTAACATAACTCTTGTTGCTTTTTTTACATCTGAATCAATATCATCTTTTATCTTTTTATCATCAATCTCTTCTTTTGTAACATTAACTTTTAATTGCTCATTAACAGTTTTTAAAACTTTATTTTCATCTGTTTCGTTTAAAGGAATATTTAAATCATACATTTTCATAGCATCTTCTATTTTGCCTTTATGTTGCAATACTTCCATTACACGCGTTAAAACACCAGAAACCGGATGTATTCTTTTTAAAGGCATATGGTAATAATATAATGCAAAATCATCAGGATGCTCTTTTACGCTTTTGTAAATATCCGGAACATACTTTCTGCAAAATGGGCACATTGGGTCAGAAAATACAACAATTTTATGTTTAGCATCTTTTTTCCCTGCAACCAAATGCGCATCGTTATAGTAACCTTCGCCTAATTTTGGATGCAAATCATCAGCCAGCTTTTTATGATGTTTATAATCGTATAAATCTAAAGATACAATACCCTCTTTTTCATTTACCAAAACTGTTTCGGGATAATCATCGGCTTTGTTTTTGATAGTTAAATTCATTAAAAAAAGATACGCTTTCCAATCTTTTAAATTTGGCACATCTTTTTTTGCAATTAACTCTACACTGTTTACTTTAATTTGAGGATTTCTTATTAAATCGTGTCTTACATAATTTTCTAAATCAAATTTAGCGCTTGCTAGCAAAGTTGTCGCTAGAACTGCTGTCGATAATTTCAACATCAATGACATCGTCATCTCCTTTACTGTTTTTAAAATTTTTAACTTCAGTCGGTATTTTAGCGAATAATCTTAAATAAATCGTGTATAAAAGTAAAATTATTCCCAAAATATCGCTAAACACTCCGGGGATTATCAATAAAATAGCACCCAAAATATAAGAAATTGCAGCATTTTGGGCACTGACTATATTGAATTTCCCAAAACCTATTTTATTAATACTATCCATAATTGCATAAGGCGAAAGCCTCAGAAGCAGAGCCCCGATAAATGAGGTTGCCACAACCCACACCACGCTCCATCCAAAGCCTATTGTAATTCCAACCTTTATAGAAGCCAGCAATTCAATAATAAAATACCCTACAATCAAAAAAAGCATTATACTAATAACCTTTTTATTTTTTCAACAGCTTCTTTTACATTCACTTCTTGCTTTTGAAGCGTTTTTCTATCTACTATTTCAACTAAACCGTCTTTTATTTTTTTACCTACAATTATTGCGTATGGAATCCCCAAAAGCTCATAATCGCTTATTTTAAATCCAAAGCGCTCTTTTCTGTCGTCTAAAAGCACATCGAAATCTTTGCTAAGCTCTTTGTATAGGCTTTCGCCTGTTTTTAACTCTTCTTCTTTTTTAATATTTGAAATTATAATTTCTAAATCAAACGGAGCGCTCTCTTTTGTCCATATCGGACCTCTCTCATCGTGATGCTGTTCGATAATTGCGGCTAAAAGTCTTGAAATTCCTATACCGTAAGTTCCCATTACAAAAGGCTTAGATTTGCCGTTTTCATCTAAAAATTCAGCTTTCATAGGGGCGCTGTATCTTGTTCCAAGCTGGAAAATATGCCCTACTTCTATGCCTTTTGTGTATTTTAGCTTTCCGCCGCATTTAATGCAGCTGTCACCCTCTTTTACAGCAGCCAAATCTTTATGTTCTAATTTTAATACAACCAAATTTAAGCCCACATAATGATAATCTTTTTCGTTTGCTCCGGCAATAATAGAAATCTCGCCCTCTAATGTTTTATCGGCAATAAAAATTACATCTTCAGGTAAATCTTTCGGTCCCATAAAGCCCGGAACCAGCCCTGCTTTTTCTAACTCTTCATCGCTTACATCAACTAAATCGTTGGCATTTACCGCATTGCACGCTTTTACCTCTTGCAATTCGTCGCTGCCCCTTATGCCAAATAGAACGATTTTTTCTACGCCCTCGTCGTAAAGCGCTTTTTTAGCCACGGTTTTAAGTGTATAATACGGTTCTATATGAAAGAATTCTGCCAATTCATCGATTGTTTTTACATCAGGTGTGTAGAATTTGCCAAATTGCATTTCGGGTCTTTCATACTCTGCATCAATCTCGTGGGGAGCTTTTGGATTTTCGCGCACTGCCGCTTCGATATTTGCCCCGTAATCGCAATCTTCGCAAACAACTATCGTATCTTCGCCGCTGTCGGCTAAAACCATAAACTCTTTGCTTCCGCTTCCGCCGATAGCCCCGCTGTCTGCTTCTACAATTCTAAAATCAAGCCCTAGACGCTCGAAAATTCGGCTGTAAGTTTTTTCCATTTTTTCAAAGCCGTCTTTTATCATCGACTCTTCGTCTTTATGGAAGCTGTAACCGTCTTTCATTAAAAATTCACGCCCTCTCATAAGCCCAAAGCGCGGTCTTATCTCATCGCGGAATTTTGTTTTTATCTGATACAGATTTACAGGCAGCTGCTTATAGCTTTTAATAAAAGCGCGCGCCATATTTACCATCATCTCTTCATGCGTCGGTCCCAAAACATATTCGGAATCTTTTCTATCTTTAAATCTTAAAAGCTCTTTGCCGTATTTTTCAAACCTGCCGCTCTCTTTCCAAAATTCGCTAGGGGTTACAAATGCCAGTTCCACCTCTTGGCACCCTGCTTTATCCAACTCTTCTTTGGCAACTGCTCTAACTTTGTCTAAAACTTTTTTACCAAGCGGCAAAAAGTTGTAAAGCCCTGCCCCTACACTTTGAATAAATCCGCCTCTAACTAAATAAATGTGGCTTGGTAAAACCGCATCGCTTGGCGCTTCTTTGCTTGTATATATAAAAGATTCAGAAAATCGCATTATCAATTATCCTTTTTGTAAATTTTAGGGTCGATACTGTCGGTATTAATATCAAATACCTCTTTAATAGCTTCGATTGCCGCACTTCCTTCGCTCTCTTTGGACAAAGAGCGCATTTTCTTTGTAGGATTATGCAAAAACTTATCAAAAAGCTGTTTTGCCATATATTCCAAATTTTCCCGGTATTCGCTTGGCACAAAACCTTTTTTTATTACTCTGCTTACCTCTTCTTTTACGATTTTATCGATATTTAACCTCATCTGTTTAATAACAGGCTCAACAGAAAGAGCTTGCAGCCAGCGCAAAAACTCTTCTTTATAGCGTAAAACAATTTCAGAAGCAACAAGCGCTTGCTCTTTTCTTAAAGCGTGGTTGTTTTTAGAAATTTCTTGTAAATCATCGATAAAATAAATCTTTATATTATCTTGAGAAATTCCATTATCTATATCTCTAGGTATCGCCATATCAAACCAAAGGCGCTCCATATTTTTCTCTTCAATCATATCGTTAGTAATAATAGGTTCTTTAGAGGCAGTTGCTGTAAAAAGAAGTCTATATTTATTAATATAAGAATCCAGCTTCTCGTAATCTCCTACTTTTACATTCTCGCCAAGCTCCTGCGCAAGGGCAATTGCATGCTCTTTGGTTCTTGAAACCAAAACTACATCAGCTCCTGCCCTGAGCAAATGTTTGCAAGCAAGCTTGCCCATCTCGCCTGTGCCTATTACCAAAGCTATCATACCCGAAACCGAGCCTAGCTCCTCTTCTGCCTGAGCTACTGCAACAGATGCAATAGATATTGGATGCTCCGAAATATTTGTAGAGTTTCTAACTTCTGCCGCACATCTTGTAGCATAACTCAAAAGCCTGTTTAACTCTTTTCCTGCTGTGCCGTTTTGGTAAGAGAGCCTGTAACCGTCTTTAACCTGCCCTGTTATCTGCGCTTCACCCACAACCATAGAATCAAGCGAAGATACTACACTGAAAAAGTGCTCTATTGCGGCATCTTCTTCATATCTTAAAGCATTTTTTGCCAATTCGTAAAAATTGACATTTTTGGTTTTACTCAAAAGTCCCAAAATTGCGTGGTATGTAGCAAAATTATCACGGCTTGCGGCAATTATTTCCACCCTGTTGCAAGTATTAACTACAAAAGCTTCTAAAATAAATTCAAAATCCGTTAAGGTATTAAGAAAAGTTTTTATCTCTTCTTTATCTTTAAACGCAATAGATTCCCTCTGTTCCAGCGAGCATTTTTTATAATTAAAACTTACAACCTGATAATACACTTAAAAACTCCTATCTACCATTTTAATTGCAATTGCCTCCAAGCCCTTCTCTCCTGCATTTTGCATAAGTTTTATGGCTTCTTCTATCAGTGCAAAAGCTTCGTTTTTGGCTTTTTGAATAATATTATGCTGTTGAAATTTGTCTAAAATCCACTGTTGTTCTTGAGGCTTTAATTTTTTCTTATGCATATTTCTTAATTTCTGTTTATCATCGCTGTTTAAAACTTTGTAAAGATAAATATACGGCAGTGTCGTTTTGCCTTCTTTAAAATCATTCAAAGCCGGTTTACCAAGTGTGGAACTGTCTGAGACTATATCTAAAATATCATCTATCATTTGAAAAGCAATACCTAAATTTCTGCCGTAAGTTTTATAAACTTCTCTGTTTTTACCTGCCAAAACAGCCGCCGCTTCGGCTGCTGCTTCTATAAGTGCAGCTGTTTTTTGGTAAATCATAGTTATATATTCATCTCTATTGGTATTAAACTTTTCGCCCATATAAACATCTTTGCGCTCGCCTATGCTTAACTGCACAACCGCATTAGAGATAATTTTAGCAACAAATCTGTCTATATCTACAAGTTCGTAAAATGCTTTAGAATATAAAATATCGCCTACCATAATAGCGCTTTTATTGCCGTAAACCGCATTTATAGAAGCAACCCCTCTGCGCGTGTAAGCTTCGTCTATTACATCATCGTGCAACAAACTTGCAGCGTGAATCATCTCTACAATAGCAGCGCTTTTTATTACGCTCAAACCGTTGCCGGCAATCTCCAGCATCAATCTGGCTCTAAGCCTTTTACCCGCAGGAATTTTAGATACAACATTGGCAATATCTTTTTCGTCCAAGCTTAAAACATACTGCTCTATTTTTCTCTCTACTGCTTCTAGCACTCTAATTCCCTATTCACACTGAGTAACGATATTTCCGACCGTTTCGATAAAAAGAGAGTTTACTCTGTTTTCATACTCTTTTGGCTCGGCAAGCGCAAAAGAAGGCAAGGTTTTTTCATACTGCTCTTCTAAACCGTTCTCTTCCAAAAGCTTTTCCGCCAAAGCAAGCCTTGCAACCATCTTTTCTAATTCATTAGCCACAATATTCTCATTGGCGGTTTTAATAATAGAAATAAAGTTTTCTCTAGGCGTAGTCACCATAAAATCATCATCATCAAATATATTCATACACATTTCCTTGATTTATTTTATGAATTATATCACTTTTAAGTTAAATTGTAGCGTCGAAACCAAAGCCCCAACTTCAATTATCCATTATCAACTATCAATTACTAATAATCCACTCCTTCTCTCGCATTGGCAACCGTCAGGGCAAAATGAACATTCACGCCATTTTCTTTTAAAACCCTATGCGCCTCTTCTAGCGTGGTTCCGGTAGTGGTTGTGTCATCTATTAAAATTGCTTGTATATTTTTTGGTCCGGTATATTTAAAGTTTCGCGGATTATTAAGCCTAAACTCCAAAGATTTACCTGCATACTGCACCCTGTTTTTTGCCCTCAAAACGCCGTGTAATGCTTTTATTTTAGCTTTACGCGCGGCAAATTCGCTAAGAAGTGCAACATTAGAATATCCTCTGCTTATATTTTCATCTACACCTATTAAATAAATCTCTTTATTATCCAAATGTTCAACATACGCCTTTATAAAAGGAGCAAAAAATTTCTTTGCAATAAATTTATAAACCCTATAACCGCTTGATATATATTTGCTTTTAATAAATTCAACAGTTAAATAGTAATCAAAAAAACTGACTACTTCCAAATTGCCTATTTCGGTTTCTATCATTTCCGGTGTTAAAAAATCTTTTACGCACTCTTTGCAAACCGGTTCAAAAGAGAGCTTACCGCAACTAAAACAGCGCATATTTCTCCAAATAAAGTTTTGTTTAATATTTTTGTGTTATATTTTGCCAAAAAAAAGCTAAAAGGCATATTTATGATACCGTTTTCAGATGAAGATTTATACATTGCAACATCAAATTACCTCCCTAAAATCGAGGAATATATAAAGTCTCACGAAGGAACAATGAAATTGCTCGGTGTTAAAGACGGAGTAATTTACATTGAATTAGGAGGCACTTGCAACGGCTGCTCTATGAGCACAATGACAACAAAAATGGTTGTGCAAAAAAAGTTAAGAGAGTTAATTCACCCCGAAATTACAGTAGAAAGCATATTCCCAGGTCAAGAAGATACGCTGCCGGAAGGGTTGGTTAATAGTTAATAGTTAATAGTTAATAGGGTGACAATGCGTAGTGTGCGGTGCCCTCACCGCACCTTAGGTTTACAAAACCATTCACTAATCACTAATCACTATTCACTAATCACTATTCACTAATCACTATTCACTCTTTGTGCAGCACATCCGCGCCTACAAAATTATTTCGTCCTAAAACTCCAGCTTCTTTTTATGCTTTTGCCATCTGCTAAGGCATTTAAATAAACCTTGTAAACAGTTTTATGCTTCAATCTTTTTAGCGGCACTAAAACAAAACTGTTTTTTTTGATTTTTTTTGCCATATCGTTTCTAAAAGTAACAATTTTACAATTAATTTTTTTATTCCCTTCAAAAAGAGCAAAACGTTTTAGTTTAACATTTTTGTAATAGTAATCATTAAATACAGCAGTTACAGGCAAACCGATATTGTTTTTATATAAAAATGCAGGTCTCTCATCCGCCAATTTCACAGGAATGTTTTTAGCGCCGTTATACGGATATACAATAATTGAATTAGATTTTAACCTTGTAGAATTTAAAATATTGCGAAATAGAGAAACTGGCAAAGTTTTATAACTGTTTTTACAAATATTCTCTATATAACCGCCACTGTTTGCATACTCTTTTTTGCAAGCCAAAGAGAGTTTTGAATTACTCATATCGTAAACATAAATACTACCGTATTTTGCAGCACCTATACTATCAATTCTTGTATCTAAAAAAGCAAGTCTGTGATAAACCGTAGCCATAAGTTTATTAATAGAAGCTTTATAATTTCTTTCGTAAAAAGAGATATTTTCTACCACAGCTTTGGTATTAAAACCCGCTTTTACAATTCTGTTCCACGGTTCGGTTCCATAAAAATAATCTTTATATCTGTTTTCAGTATGTCCAAATTCTCTGTTTTTATTTAAATAAATTGCATGTTTTCTAGCTGATTTTTCTAAAGCATAGCTATATTGCAATTGACTCGCTCCGCATTTTAACCTAACACTATTAATTAAATTCAACACGCTGTTTCCATAGCTAAAAACAGTAAACAATACCGTATATATTGCTATTCTCATTACTTTCCTCATATTTTTTTATAATTATATGTAAAAATTTACCACCTTATGGTAAAATAGTTAAAAAAAATTATGAAATGGGTAAAAATGAGTAAAATTTTTAAAAGAAATCTTTTTTTAACCTTAACTATTTTAATAATAACAGGTTGCGGCAGCAGTAATCAGCTAGACCTTTCAACTTGCGGGCAAAATGGAAATTTCTGTTATAATCATATAAATTTTGGCAAAAGCAGGGGGAAAGATTACGAAGCAGGAATAAAAGACGGATGTAAAACAGGCGAGGGAACTTTTACAAAAGACTATTCAATGTCTTCAAGTTCAAAAGATTATTACGACGGCTGGATTTTAGGCAGAAGTAAATGTAAACAGATATTGCCAAACGAAGGCACTATTCAAGATGAATTAAACAGTAAAAAAAGAGCTGAATACTTAATAGAACAAATGAAACTGCGCCAAAGTTCTCCTGATAGCGATTCTCAAGAAGGAATAGTAGATAAATTGCTTGGCAACAGTGATAAAAGCGAAGATGCTCAAGAGATTGAGTATTAAGATTTAGAATGGAGGATATAGGGTAAAAATTTATTTTTTTACTTCAAAACCAAATTATTGCTCTTTGGTTTTATCTTCTTTTTCTATCAAATCTTTTCTCTGCCCGTCTTCAGTAAATTTGCTTTGAAAATTTCTAAGTATTATTAAAAAAGTCATATAAGCAAAAAGTATTGCGACAATAATATACACATAATCAAAAAATCCCATTTTATGCATTTTTAATCCCTAAATTCAATTTTAATTTTTTCAAACTCTATTTTATCATAATTTTGGCGCAGCGCTTCGTAAGTTACTATTCCCACGCTTGTAGCAAGGTTTATACTTCTGCCCTCTTTTCCCATAGGAATTGTTATGCATTTGTCTAAATTGGCTTTAAGAAGTGCTTCGTCAAGTCCTTTGGTTTCCGCACCGAAAACTATATAATCACCTATATTAAATTTCGCATCCCAATAGATATTGTCGGTTTTTGTAGTGGCAAAATGCATTTTTTCTATCGGATTGTTTGCTAAAAACTCTTCTAAATTTTCCCATACGGTTAAATCCAGCTTTTTCCAATAATCAAGCCCCGCTCTTTTTATCGCTTTATCGCCAATATCAAAACCAAGCGGTTTAACCAAATGAAGTTTTGCACCCAAATTTACGCACATTCTGCCGATATTTCCGGTGTTTGGTGGAATTTGGGGTTCTATTAAAACAATATTAAACATTAAAATACTACCGTTTTATTGTTGTTTACAAAAACCCTGTCTTCTAAAACAAGTTTAAGCGCTCTTGATAAAACAACTTTTTCTACATCGCGCCCGGCACGCTGCATATCTTTCCAGTCATAACGGTGGTTTACGGCAATTACATCTTGCGCAATTATCGGACCTTCGTCTAAATCGTCCGTTACAAAGTGCGCAGTTGCACCGATGATTTTTACACCCCTCTCGTAAGCTTGTTTATATGGGTTTGCACCTATAAATGCAGGCAGAAACGAGTGGTGAATGTTTATAATTTTACCTTTGTATTTTGCAACAAAATTCGGCGTTAAAATACGCATATATTTTGCAAGCACCATATAATCGAAACTATATTTTTCTAACTCTTTTAAAACCAGCTCTTCGTGCTCTTGCCGGCTTAAACCGTCTGCGCTTATGCATATAAACGGAATATTAAAACGCTCTACCAAAGTTTTTAAATTATCACGGTTTGCAATTACGCCTGCTATATTTGCATCCAACTCGCCGTCTAAGTGGCGTATTAAAATATCGCCAAGAGCGTGTGACTCTTTGGTTGCAAGCAAAATTATATTTTTCTTTCTAGGCTCTGCAACTTTTACTTTTGCATCATCGCCGATTGCATTAAGAATTTTATTTTTTAACTCTTGCGCATCAAAATCGCCTGTTACTACGCTTCGCATAAAAAAGTGGCGGCTCTCTTTATCAACAAATTCTTGGTTGCTTACGATATTTAAATCGAATTCGTAAAAGATTTTAGAAATTTTATACACCAAGCCTTTTTTATCAATGCAATCAATTAAAACTCTAGCTCTGCTTGCCATTTTTACGCTTTTGCTACATAATTTGCAACTGTATTTCCCATTTCGGTGCAAGAGAGAATCTCTTTAGCGTCAAATGCACCGATATCGCCTGTTCTGTAACCGTCTGCCAAAACTTTTTTAATTGCATTTTCTATTGCGTCCGCTGCTTCGCTTTCGTTTAATTCGTATCTTAAAAGCATTGCTGCGCTTGCAATTGTTGCAATAGGGTTTGCAATCCCCTGCCCTGCAATATCGGGCGCGCTTCCGTGAATCGGTTCGTAAAGCCCTACCTTATTGCCTACACTTGCACTAGGAAGCAGCCCGATAGAACCGCTAAGCATACTTGCCGCATCGCTTAAAATATCCCCGAAAATATTGCCCGTAACTATTACATCAAACTGCTTTGGCTCACGAATCAGCTGCATTGCTGCATTATCAACATACATATGGCTAAGTTCAACTTCGGGGTAATCTTTTGCCACCTCTTCTACAACTTCGCGCCAAAGCTGGCTAACCTCTAATACATTGGCTTTATCTACCGAGCACACTCTCTTATCGCGTTTCATCGCAATATCAAAAGCTACTTTTGCGATTCTTGCAATCTCTTCGCGGGTATAAACCATTGTATTGTAAGCCTTCTCTTTAGAATACTCTCTTGGCTGTCCAAAATAGATACCGCCTGTTAATTCGCGCACCACCATAATATCTACGCCTTTTACCACATCTGGCTTTAGCGAAGAAGCGTTTACCAATTCGTCGTAAACAATTGCGGGGCGAAGGTTTGCAAAGGTTCCCATCTCTTTTCTTAAACCCAAAAGCCCTGTTTCGGGGCGAAGATGGCGCTCTAAATTATCCCATTTAGGTCCGCCTATTGCGCCAAAAAGCACGGCATCTACTCTTCTAACACCGTTAATTGTCTCTTGCGGAAGAGGCACGCCGGTTTCGTCTATTGCTGCGCCTCCCAATAAAAACTCTTCGTATTCCAAATTAAAGCCGAATTTTGAAGCGGCAGCATCTAAAACATTTATAGCTTCGTTAATAATCTCAGGACCTATTCCATCCCCTTTTATAATGCCTAGTTTATAAGTTTTACCCATTTTACGCCCCCTGCTCTGCAAGCTCTTTTTTTGCAAACTCTATTAAACCGCCTGCATTTACAAGCTCTTGCATAAATTCCGGAATCGGGGTAAATTTATAACTTATGCCCGTAGTTTCGTTTAAAATCTCACCGCTGTTCATATCTATCTTAACAATATCGCCTTCTCTTATTTCATCCACCTCTTTTAGTTCAAAAATCGGCAAGCCCATATTAAATGCGTTTCTGTAAAAAATTCTTGCAAATGTAGGCGCAATTACCGCTGCAACGCCTGCTGCTTTAAGAGCAATTGGCGCATGCTCTCTGCTGCTTCCGCAGCCGAAGTTTTCATCTGCAACAATAATATCGCCCGGCTGCATTTTTTGCGTAAACTTAGGGTCGGCATCTTCCATAATATGTTTTGCCAGCTCTTTAGGGTCGCTTGTATTTAAATATCTTGCGGCAATTATAATATCTGTGTCAATATTTTTACCGAATTTCCAAACTTTACCTTTCACGAAACTTCCTTTTAATAACAAATTTTTCGCGATTATACCTAAAATTTTATTGTAAAGAGTTATGCATAGTAACAAAAGTTGCTTATTTAGACTTTTTTTAAAAAATATGTGCTATATTTACAAAGTTTTCGGTATAATATATATCTTAAAAATACAACGCCCTTAGGAGCTGCATTATATGTCTTCAAAAAAAGAAAAAGATCCGTTAAAAAATATAGAAAAACAGTTTAAAAGTTTAAAAAAAGGCTCTTTAGCTACTTATGAAAATATAGCTAAAGAATTTAGCAAAGCGCCAACAGCAGCACAAGCAAAAAAAATTAAAGCTTTAGCAAAAAAATATAATGTTGAAATTATTTCAGCTTCTAAATATGCAAAACTTATAAATGATAAAAAATTAGAAGAGAAAAGAGCAGAAATAGAAGCCGCTTACGATGCAGAAATCGAAGACGAATTTGACATCACTAAAGATAAAGAGCTTTTAGAGTGGAGCCGAAGCGACAGCCCTGTTAGGATGTATCTGCGTGAAATGGGTAAAATACCGCTTCTAACAAAAGAAGAAGAGATAGAGTTAAGCCAGCGCATTGAAGAGGGAGAAGATATTATTATCGATGCAATTTGCTCAGTTCCTTACCTGATAGATTACATATTAAACTACAAAGAACCTCTTTTAAACAGAGAAAGACGCGTAAAAGAATTGTTTAAAAGTTTTGAAGATAGTGATGACAACGATGAAGATGAAGAGAACAATGAAGAAACTGAAACCGAAGAATCTAAAGAAGCGCAAAAGACAAGCAAAGCCGACAAAAGAGTTACACAAGTAGTAGAGCGCTTTAAAGCTTTAGAAAAAGCCAAAAAAGAGTGGATGAAAGAGAAAGAGAAATACGATAAAATGGTAGAAGAAGGTGACACAAAAGAAGATGCTCTTTTCCACCAGATTTTAAAAGTTGCTTACAAAAAACATTTATTAAAAGAGGCTCTGTTAAACTTAGGACCCACAAGCAAACTTATTAATGAATTGGTTAAAGCAATCGAAACCGCACTAAAAAGTGACGATGCATTCGATAGAGAATTAAAAAAACTAGAATACAGACTACAGCTGTTTAACGACCAGTTAAGAGCCGAGCACCAAAAAATTCTTGATAATATTGTTAATATGGATAAAGACGATATTGCCAATGCGGTGCCCGAAGCCACTATGGTAAGCACTTATGTGCAAATCAAAAAGCTTTTTGAAACCAAAGAAGCAAGTAAAAACTGCTTTAGCTTAGACCCTAAAAAGCTGGAAGAGATTTTACAGCAAATCAGAATAGGTAAAGCAAAAAGCGAGAAAGCGAAAACCAGAATGGCAAAATCAAACCTGCGCCTTGTTGTTTCAATTGCCAAAAGATACACAAACCGCGGTTTGCCGTTTTTAGATTTAATTCAAGAAGGAAATATCGGGCTTATGAAAGCGGTTGATAAATTTGAATACCAAAAAGGGTATAAGTTTTCTACTTATGCAACTTGGTGGATTCGCCAGGCAATCAGCCGCGCAATTGCAGACCAGGCAAGAACAATCAGAATTCCTATACATATGATAGAAACAATTAACAGAATCAATAAAATCATCCGCAAACATTTACAAGAAAACGGCAAAGAACCTGATTTAGAAACAATTGCAAAAGAGGTTGATTTAAGTGTCGATAAGGTTAAAAATGTAATTAAAATCACTAAAGAGCCAGTAAGTTTAGAAGCGCCGGTGGGAGATGAAGACGACGGAAGATTTGGGGACTTTATCGAAGACAAAAGTTCTTTAAGCCCGACAGATGCTGTTATGAACGATGATTTAAACAGACAAATCGATGAAGTTTTAGAACAATTAAATGAAAGAGAGCAAGCAGTTGTCAGAATGCGTTTTGGGCTTCTTCAGGATAAGAGCGACAGAACTTTAGAAGAAATTGGAAAAGAGTTAAATGTAACAAGAGAAAGAGTCCGCCAAATCGAATCTTCAGCTATTAAAAAACTTAAGCACCCAAAAGTGGGCAGAAAACTTAAAAATTATATTGAAGAGTAAAAATGCATAAAGAAAATTTTTACGCTTTAATTATAGGCACCGAATTGCTTAACGGCAGAAGAGACGATGCCCACTTTGATTTTTTACGAAAAACCCTAAAGAGCCGTCATCTAAAATTTAGCGGCTCTTTTATTATAGACGATACTCCTGAACTTATAGCATCAACAATTTCTTATATTTCAACTTTGCCAAATTCGGTGCTGTTTAGCTTTGGCGGAATCGGCTCTACGCCCGACGACCACACAAGATTGGCAGCGGCAAAAGCTTTAAAAGACGGCAAACTTTACGCAAACCAAGAGTTTGAAAAATTAATTATAGAAAGATTAGGCAAAAAGGCTTACCCGCACCCGATAAATATGGCAAAACTGCCAAAAGGCTCAAAACTGCTGCCAAATGTAGTAAATAAAATGCCCGGCTTCTCACTGGATGATAGATTCTTTTTTATGCCCGGCTTCCCCGAAATGAGCCATCCTATGGTAGAGTATGTACTAGATAAATATTTTAAAAACAGCGGCAAAAAAGAGTATAGATACACTCTAACAGCACTATGCAGAGAGAATGAATTTATAGAATTGATGCAGCAAGCCCCCAAAGGCGTAGAAGTCTCTTCTTTGCCAAAAATTTACAGCGACGGACCAAGAGCCACAATTTCAGTTGCCTCTTTAGATAAAGAGAAAGCCAAAAAAGAGTTTCAAAAATATATTGACTTTTTAAATAAAAAAGGCATATCTTACGGTTTAGGAGAAGAGTAATAAAACTACAATTAAAAGAGCGTTCTATCCCTGTTACTATTGTTAAAAAAAACATTAAAAACTTTTATTTTCAAGTAAGCGAAAGCGGCATTGAAGTGCGCTGCAGCCATAAATTCAGCAAAAAAGAGATTTTTAGAATCTTAAATGATAATTTGCACAGAATAGAAAAAGCTTACAGCAAATTGCAAAATCAAACCGTATTAAAAGAAGAAATGAATAAGTTTCTCTTTTGCGGTGAAATGATAGACATAATAGAAACAATTAACCCAAATGCAAAAAATCAAACCGCCAAAATAGAAAACAACAAACTCTATTTAGAGTTACACAGCCCGTTAACCCCAGAAATGAAAGAAATTATAAGAAAATTCATATACAAACAGCACGCCCCTCATCTTTTTTTAGACAGAGTAGAATACTTTGCAAATAAAATGCAGCTATTCCCAAACAAAGTCTCTTTTAGAAAAGCAAAAACCAGGTGGGGAAGCTGCTCTTCTATAAACAACATATCTTTAAATATCGGTCTTTGTGCCCTGCCCCGCACTTTAAGCGATTATGTAATAATCCACGAATTAGCCCACATAAAACACAAAAACCATTCAAAAGATTTCTGGAACCTAGTATCCAAACATTGCCCAAATTATAAAGAAGCAAGAAAAGAGTTAAAGAAATATGGCAGTTTTGTCTGATACTTAGCATCAATAGAAGATAATGCCACTTGAGCAAAACAAAGAATCTAAATAAGCTTAGAGCCGGGGGCTAAGAGCTGATTGTGCGGCTGTTCCGCATTTAATATTTGCAGCTTTGCCGCTTAAAAAAAGGCGAAGCCACCTTGTTTGCCCTATACTCTCAGCTCTAAGCTCTTAGCTTTCAAATCAATTAAGTTTTGCCAAAAGAATTTTATAATGTTTCAAATTCTGAAACGCTTTCTCGTAGCGCCAGCGCAAAACAAACTCTATAATTTCATTTTTAAAACTCAGCTCTAAAGTTTCGGCTTTACCGAAATAACCCAAAGAGATATTTTTTGCCTTTTTTTTACCGTTTTTATCAGGCTCATAAGTAATAGCGATAATTTGAACATATTTTCCCTCGCGGATTTGACCAAAATCTTCATCTTTTAATCCTATACCGCTAATATTCATCGCTTTATACACAAATATTTTATCTAAATCGGGCGCTTTTTTTGAAATCTCTAGCTTATCATAAAGCTCTAACATTCTTACTAAATTTTCTAATCTGACAGGGTCTGATTTTTCTGATATTTCAATCTCTTTTTGCAACCCGGCAGGTATTTGACTAAGAAGTTTTCCCGTGCTGGTAGCAGAAATAGAAGAATCATCTGTGATAGCAGCTACATCTATTGTAAACAGATTGCTGTCATTATCTTCTGCGTTTTTTTGCTCTATTTTTTTTCTTAACTTTTCATTAATGCTTCTTAGTCTCTCGACACTAACGCCCATAGTCCCTCCCAAAAAATATAAAAACCCTTATAATATATACCATTAATCTTCATCTTTACACACTAAATAAGGAAGAAATATAATATCCTTTTAACACAATATCAAATTTTTTATTAAATATATCTAAAAATATCAAAAATTTCATTAGTTAATATAAAAATAATATTTATTAATGTGCATTTATGGCATTATTATCCGTTTTTTAGAGATATGATAAGAACTTTTTTAAATTTATTCTGCTATCTTTTATATCATTTTGATAAAATACCATACTTATAAATATTATACATTAGGAATATCAATTATGGATTATTTAGAAATAGAAGGCGGACATAAATTAAGCGGAGAAGTTATAATAAGCGGAGCTAAAAATGCAGCCCTGCCAATAATTGCAGCAACTATTTTAAGCGATAAAGAGGTAATATTAAAAAATTTACCCAATGTTGTAGATATTAGAACCCTCTTAAAACTGCTTACAATGCTTGGAGCTAAAGTAGAGCATAACGATACAGAAGCCAAAATAGATTGTTCAACCATAAATTCAACAAGAGCAGTTTACGAAATCGTTGCGCAAATGAGAGCTTCTATTTTGGTTTTAGGACCCCTGCTTAGCCGGTTTAAACATTGTGAAGTCAGCTTGCCCGGCGGCTGTGCAATCGGGCAAAGACCGATAGATTTACATATAAAAGCAGCAGAAGCTCTGGGTGCAGAAGTTACGCTGGAGCAAGGATATGTTGTTGCTAAAGCCCCAAACGGTTTGCACGGCACAAAAGTAATATTTGATAAAATCACGGTGGGCGGAACCGAAAATGCGGTAATGGCAGCAGCTATGGCAGAAGGGATTACAGAAATTGTAAATGCAGCAAAAGAACCCGAAGTTGCTCAGCTTTGCGAAATGCTAAATATGGGAGGCGCAAAAATAGAAGGCATAGGAACAGACCGTCTAGTGGTGCACGGAACAAACGGAAAACCTTTAGAATTTAACGAACCCATAGAAATTATACCCGATAGAATCGAAGCAGGAACTTACCTTTGCGTAGGCGCCATTACTAATTCTAAAATCACTCTAAAAAAAGTAAATATAGAACATATTCAAACCTCTATTGAAAAGCTTGAAAGCATGGGGTGCGATTTTGATATTAAAAAAGATGAAATTATGATAATCCCAAAAGATGAATTGAGAGGGGTTAACATAATAACAACAGAATATCCAGGCTTTCCTACTGATATGCAAGCGCAATTTATGGCGGTTGCAACTTTGGCAAAAGAAGAAAGCTTAATAGAAGAGCGCCTTTTTGAAAACCGCTTTATGCATGTTAGCGAATTAAACCGCTTAGGTGCAGATATTTGGCTAAAAGGAAATGTAGCTGCCGTTAGACCCGTAAAAGAGTTAATAGGCGCAGAAGTAATGGCAACAGATTTAAGAGCCAGCTCCGCCCTGGTAATCGCCGCCCTAGCCGCCAAAGGAACCACAAAAATAAGAAGAATCTACCACTTAGACAGAGGATACGACAGATTGGAAGAGAAATTATCTAATTTAGGGGCTAAAGTAGTTAGGAAAAAGAGTTGATAGTGATAAGTGATAAGTGATAAGTGATAGTGATTGGTTATTGGTTGCGCGGCACAGCCGCGCCTACATACCCAACACCCTCAAACCTCAATCCTCAATCCTCAAACCTCAACCCTAATTTATATTTTTTAGATATAATCGCAAAAAAATAATTTTTAGGATGTGAACAGTGAGAACGCATTATTGTGCAGATGTAAACGAAGAGTTGATAGGACAAGAGGTTACCGTAGCTGGTTGGGTGTCTAGCCGCAGGGATCACGGGGGTGTCATATTTATTGATATTAGAGACAACGACGAAGTGGTTCAGCTTGTTTGCGACCCTGCTGACAGCGAAGAAGCGCATAAAGTTGCAGAAGATGTGCGCGACCAATTCGTATTAATTGCAACAGGTAAAGTAAGAGCAAGAGGCGAAGGTTTAGAAAACCCTAAGTTAAAAACGGGAAAAATAGAAATTGTTGTAGATAAATTAACAATAGAAAACCGCTCTTTGCCGATGCCGTTTGATTTAGACGACCCGAAAGTTAACGAAGAAATCAGATTAAAATATAGATTTTTAGATTTAAGAACCCAAAGAATGCATAATATTTTTAAGCTTCGCTCTAAAGCTGCAATTGCGGCAAGAAACTCTTTGGCAAATCAGGGTTTTTTAGAGGTGGAAACACCGGTTTTAACCAAAAGCACGCCTGAAGGCGCAAGAGATTACTTGGTTCCAAGCCGCGTATTTCCGGGCGAATTTTTTGCGCTTCCTCAATCTCCGCAGCTGTTTAAACAGCTTTTAATGGTTTCGGGATTTGACAGATACTTCCAGATTGCAAAATGCTTTAGAGACGAAGATTTAAGAGCCGACAGACAGCCTGAATTTACCCAAATAGATGTAGAGATGAGTTTCTGCACTCAAGATGATGTTATAGAGGTTGCAGAAAATTTAATAAAAGATATATTTAACGGCTGCGGCATGGACGATAAGGTTCCTGAAAAATTTGAAAGAATCTCTTACGAAGAGGCTATGGAGAAATACGGCTCGGATAAACCTGATTTACGTTTCGATATGCCGATGGTCGATGTTATCGATATTTTTGCACGCTCTACAAATGAAATATTCAGCAGCATTGCAAAAGATACAAAGAAAAACAGAATCAAAGCGCTAAAAGTTCCAAACGGCGATAATATCTTTAGCAAACGCCAAATGAAAGGCTTCGAAGATTATGTTAGAAAATTCGGTGCTAAAGGTTTAGGTTACTTCCAATATAAAGAAGAGGGTCTAAAAGGTCCTTTAACAAAATTCTTTAGCGAAAGCGACTTGCAAGAAATCATCGACAGATGCGAATTGAAAATCGGCGATGTTGTATTCTTCGGCGCAGGCGATAAAAAAACCGTTTTAGATTACATGGGGCGTTTTAGACTGTATTTAGCAGAATTAATGGATATAATCAATAAAGACGAATACCGCTTTGTATGGGTTGTAGATTTCCCAATGTTTGAAGTTGAAGAGGGCAAAATAAAAGCGCTGCACCACCCGTTTACAATGCCGCAGCTTGATGAAAACGGCAATATAAGTTACGATGATATAGAAGATTTAAAATCGGTTGCTTACGATATTGTGCTAAACGGCACAGAACTTGGCGGCGGTTCTATCCGTATTCATAAAGAAGACATCCAAGAGCAGGTATTTAAACTTCTAGGAATCGAGGAGGAAGAAGCTCAAGAGAAATTCGGCTTCTTATTAGATGCGCTTAAATTCGGCGCTCCGCCGCACGGAGGCTTTGCGCTAGGTTTTGACAGATTGATTATGCTGCTTGCAAAAACAGACAGTATCAGAGATGTTATTGCATTCCCTAAAACTCAAAGAAGCCAGTGTCTGCTTACACAAGCACCGTCGGATATTGAGGGTGAACAGTTAAAAGAGCTTGGCTTAAGAGTTAGAAGAAACATAAACAGTTAAAAGGAGAAGGTTATGAAAAAACTATTTTTAATTATCGGAGCACCGGGAAGCGGAAAAACAACAGACGCTAGCATTATTGCAGAGAGAAACAGCGATAAAATCAACCATTACTCAACAGGCGATATGCTAAGAGCAGAAGTTGCAAGCGGCAGTGAGCTTGGCAAAGAGATAGAAAGTTATATTTCAAAAGGTAAATTAGTTCCATTGCAAATTGTATTAAACACAATTATTAATGCCATTAAAAATAGTGATAAAGATATTATTGTTATAGATGGTTTTCCAAGAAGTGTTGAGCAAATGGTAGAATTCGACAAATTGCTGCAAAATGAAAACGACATTAAGCTTCTTTCTGTAATAGAAGTAAGAGTAAGCGAAGAAGTTGCAAAAGAAAGAATTTTAGGCAGAGCAGCAGAAGCAGCGCCGGGTGAACAAAGAAGTGATGATAAAGAAGAAGTATTTTATAATAGAATGAAAATTTATAAAGAACCTTTAGCAGAAATTGAAAAATTTTATCAAGAAAAAAATTTATTAAAGGTTATAGACGGTGAACGTCCAATAGAACCTATTGTTGAAGAAATGGAAGCTTTTATAAAAGAAAAAGCAGAAATATAATCTAAGTGCTAGAATCTAGCGACTGGCAGCTAGATAGCTAGAATAAAGGATTTTTATGAATAGACAAGATTTAGAAATAATTAAAAACTCCATAAGAGTAATTCCCGATTTTCCAAAACCGGGAATTATGTTTAAAGACATTACTACCCTTTTAAACAATCCGGAAGCTTACAAAACTTTAATGGAACATCTGGTTGAAAGATACAAAGATTATAATTTAGATTACATCGCAGGTATTGATGCAAGGGGTTTTATTTTCGGCTCTGCGCTTGCATCTCATTTAGGGGTTGGCTTTATTCCAATCAGAAAAAAAGGCAAACTCCCCTACACTACCGTTTCCGAAAAATACTCTTTAGAATACGGCTTTGACGAAGTAGAAGTTCACATAGACGCGTTCAATAAAGAAGACGGCTCAAAAGCCAAGGTTTTGCTTATCGATGACCTTTTAGCCACCGGCGGAACCTCAGCAGCCGCCAGCAGACTGATAGAAAGAGTAGGCGCAAACTGCGTAGAAGCCTGCTTTATAATAGAACTAAGCTTCTTAGAAGGCGCCAAAAAATTAAATACGCCTGTTTATTCTGTTATTGTGGAATGATTTGAGGATTGAGGATTTAGGTTACAGGATTTAGTGGAAGAGATTATATTCCGTTTTCTGCATTCCGTAATCTGTAATCCAAATGCAGCTGCGGCACGACCGCACAAATAGTGAATAGTTTCTCTCATTCCAAAGCTGCAGAAGCTATGAAAAAAGTCATTCTTTATACAAAATTCCATTTCGACGTCATTCTGAGCGAAGCGAAGAATCTCGATAGAACGGCGTTAAAGAGATTCTTCGCCTTCGGCTCAGAATGACAGATTGGCAAAATTATTAATTTCTATCGTCCCAAAGCTCCAGCTTTGGGATGCATAAGCTTTGCAACCGGTAAAATACCGTAGGGTGCAGTGTCCTCACTGCACCTATCTTGCGCCAAATTTAAGATAACTTCTTCTCAACCGATTTAATCTTCTGCTCCAATCGGTTTTTATACCCTTTACGGTAATCTATTTTAATGGCGCTGTATATTCTATTGCAATCTATTTGCAAAATTTCATACTCTTTTTCAACAATAGCCAAACCTTCTGCAACTGACGGCACTTCTATAATCGTTCCCATCGGCGTAAATTGATACGGAACACCGCTCTCTTTAATCATTTGAATAACCCGCGCCACATACTCGCTTTTGCTTTCGCCATGGTCGGTAGGAAAAATAGCAAACTCCAATAAAACACTCATTTATAAACCTTTCCAAAGAGATTCAATTTCTATCTTGAGCTTCCCGTCATCCCCAACTTAATTAGAAATACACGGTTGCTTGTGTATTAGTGTATTTGTATATTTGTTATTGGCAGATATTAATTAAACTTTCCCTATAACTAATATACCAATCAACTAGTTAACCAATTCCCCAAATTCCCGCTTTCACAGAAATAACAAATATATGTAACAAAAGCATTATAAAGTAATGCCTACCAAAACTCTTCACTATTCACTATTCACTAAAATATGCGGCACAGCCGCACCTGCATTAGCTTGCCAAATACTCTTCGTAATTACCCTCAAAAATTTCTATCTTCCCATCTTCGATTTTAATTATTTTATTCGCAAAAGCGTCAATCAATTCACGGTCGTGCGTTACGCAGATTACCCCGCCTTTATATTGATGCAGCGCTTCGCCAAGAGCGATAATTGCTTCTAAGTCAAGATGGTTGTTCGGCTCATCAAGCACCAAAAAGTTAGCACTGTCCATCATCATTTTGCTTAGCATAATTCTGTGCTTCTCTCCCCCCGAACACGAAGCCACCTCTTTTTCCTGCTCTTCGCCGCTAAAGAGCATACGCCCAAGACATTTTCGGATTTCGTCTATATGCCATTTTTGGTCATGCCCCTGAATCCACTCGTAAAGTTTTTCGTTAGAGTTTAAAATTTCGGTAGTATTTTGCGGAAAATATGTAGGCGTTACAGTCTGCCCCCATTTAACAGAACCGCTATCAGGCTCTAAATTGCCCATAATAATCTCTAAAAGCGTAGTCTTCCCTACCCCGTTTGCACCGATAACTGCTATTTTATCGGTTTTATCAACTTTAAAAGTTACACCGTTTAACACCTTGTTATCGTCGTAACTTTTGTATATATCATTTACCTCTAAAACTTCATTGCCTATTTCGCGGTTTGCTTTAAACACAATAGACGGGTCGCGGCGCGAAGAGACTTGAATCTCTTGAATATCGAGCTTCTCTAGCTGCTTTTGACGGCTTGTAGCCTGCTTCGCTTTTGAAGCATTTGCGCTAAATCGGGCGATAAATTTCTCTAACTGCTCTTTCTCTTTAAGCTTTTTGCTGCGCTCAAGTTCGGCTTGTTTTTTCATTAAATTTGCAGCGATATACCAGTCGTCGTAATTGCCGGTAAATTCGCGGATAGTTTTAAAATCTAAATCCAAAATATGGGTAACTGTCGCATTTAAAAAGTGTCTATCGTGCGAAATAATCACAACAACGCCTTCGTAACGCTTTATCTGCTCTTCAAGCCAAGAGATTGTCTCCATATCAAGGTTGTTTGTCGGTTCATCAAGCAGCAAAATATCAGGCTGCAAAAAGAGAACCTGTGCTAGCAAAATCTTAACCTTATCCCCGCCTTTTAGCGTGCTCATTAAGTTATCGTGCATCTCGATTGGAAAACCAAGAGAGGTTAAAAGCTTCTCTATCTTAACTTCACTCTCGTAAGTCGGGTCTTCTTCGGCGCAAATCATCTCTAATTCTGCAAGGCGGTTATTTACCGCATCGTCGTCAAAATTGCCCTCCATATAGAGCTTCTCTTTCTCTTTTTGCGCCTCGTAAAGTCTTTTGTTCCCATAAAGAACCGCATCTTTTAGCGTAAAATCCTCAAACGCATACTGATTCTGCCCAAGCACCCCAAGCTTAGCCCCCGGCTGAATCTGCACTTCGCCCTCAGTTGGCTCAATTTCACCCGCTAAAATCTTCATAAAAGTGGATTTACCAGCCCCGTTAGCCCCAATAAGCCCATACCTCTTACCCGGATCCAAAGTAATACTAATCTTCTCAAAAAGAACCCTCTTACCATACCTCTGCGTCAAATTAACCGTGCTTAACATATACAAAACTCTCCGTAAAAACTTTTTTGAATAATATCATTTATTGTCTAAAAGAGCGCCATTTAAATAATCATTTTGAGTGGCAATCAAAAAACTCTCTTTTAATTATGTTTTCTTTCATTATGATTTGTTTCATAATTATAGGTTATTAATTGAAAAACCATTAACATTAAGAAGGTCAAGTTAATAAATATCAGGTTGCTACCCGACCCTTATTTTGTTATTTTGCTACGCCCTCTTGCTAACACTTTCTATTTCTTAAATCATAATCATCATGGTCGCATATACATATAAAAATTGCTAAATCATCGACCACAGACAGTAAAATTCTATACTGCGTATTTAAAATTCTAATGAGCCACTTGCAAATTCAAACACTAAAAAGTAACCAACAGCTATTTCCCTAGTTAAAAAAAGATTAAAATCTTCAATTTTTTCAATTTTACAGTAAAATCACTAAAATTCTTAAAAAATCCTATTTTCAATCCGTGCTTTATGGTTTGAGTTGTTAAATATGCTGTTTTGGAGAGATTTTTTATCTAAAAACTAAGTA
>JALWKP010000099.1 GCA_027081355.1 Campylobacteraceae bacterium | reverse complement strand
AAGAGCTTAGCGCCCTTAGCAAATTAAAAAGCGAAGAGAGAAAAAAGATAATACGCCGTCTTTTAGGATTGGAAAAAATTGACAGAATTGAAAATGAATTAGTTATTAAAATAAGAGAGTTAAAACGGGATATTAAAAGTTTTGGCGAACTGCTTTTAAGCGGTGATGAAATTGCTAAAATAGAGCAAGAGATTACAGAGTTAAAAACCGCTTTTAAAGAGAAAAACAGTGAATTAAAAAAGTTAAACAGCAACTTAAAAATTGCAACCGAAACTGTAAAAATAGCTTTACAAAAAGTTGATGAACATCAAAAGTTAAAAGAGAGTTATACTGCCCAAAAAAACGAATTAGATAAATTAAAATTAACGCAAAACAGTTTGATTAAAAATTTACAAAAAACCGAAAATGAAATAAAAACTCTTTTGGCAGAAGAGGAATTTTACAATAAAAACAGACAAACTCTAATGCGGTATAAAACTCTGCAAGAAGAGATTTCAAAATATCAAAAAGATAAAGAGTTAAGCATTAAAAAAGATGGCTTATTAAAAGAACAAGAGAGTTTGAGAGAACAGTTAAAAGCTCTTAAAAAGGATATAAGAAAATTAAAAATAGAAATTTATAAAAAGCGGCAATTGCAAGATTTGCAAAGCCAAAAAGAGCAAATTTTAAAATCTCAGAGCGGTTTTTTGCAAAAACTTCAAGAGAGCAAAAACACTCTTTTAAAAGAGTATGCAAGTGCCAAAGCGTTAATTGACAATACTAAAAAGCAGTTGACAGAAATTAAAAAGCTGGGCAAAACTTCTGCCTGTCCAACTTGCACAAGAGCGCTTCTTGATGAGTATGATGCAGTTGTCAGCTCTTTAACAAAAACAGTTGAGGATTTAACAATTTCAAAGTTGAATAAATTGTCAACTTCATTACAAGATATTGATAAAAAAATAAATGAAGCAAATGAGATAAAAGTTAAAATTGAACAGGATTTAAAACGAATTTATGGCTCTTTGAAAACAATAGAAAATTTAGAATTACGCTTAAAAGAAGTTGACATTAACCACAATAGGGTTTTACAAAAAGGTTTACAAAACAAAAAAGAGTTAGAAAAATTAGAGGGGTTAAAATATGACAAAACAACCCATCAGAAATTGCAAAAAGAGTTAAAGGAGATAGAGCCGGTTTACAAAAAACTGCTTAGTGTGCAGAAGTTGATAGAGCAAATTCCAAAAATAAAAGAGTTCAAAGAGAATTTAAAAAAAGAGTTGCAAGAGGGTGAGCAAAAAATAACAGAAAAAGAGAGCCGTTTAAAAGAACATAAATACGACAGCAAACTTGAAACAAAAGTAAAAGAGGAGTATCAAGCTGCACTAAAGTTAAAAGAGAAAGTTCAGGAGCAAATTAAAAAAACCGAAATCCAAAAGGTAAAATTTAAAGAGCAAAAAGCAGCCAAAGAGCAGACACTTGCACAAAACAGCACCCATTTAGAAAAGTTGAAATCAAAAGAGCAAGATAGAGATGATTATGAAAAATTAAAACTGTTTCTGTTTGATTTTAAAACCAAAATAAACAGTCAGCTGACCCCGCGAATCAGTAAAACTGCAAGTGAAATGTTTTATGAGGTAACTAACGGGAAATACCAATTTATCGAAGTAGATGATGATTTTAACTTTTATATTTATGATGAGGGACGCAGATACCCGATAGAACGCTTCAGCGGAGGCGAGGTTGATTTGGCAAACTTGATATTAAGAATAGCAATTTCTAAAACACTTAATGAGTTAAACTCAAATACAAATATCGGCTTTTTAGCATTTGATGAAATCTTCGGCAGCCAAGACGAACAGCGCCGTTATGCAATAATGGAAAGCTTTAATAAAATCAGCTCAAGTTACCGCCAAATATTCTTAATATCTCACGAAAAAGAGATTAAAGAGATGTTTGAATTTGTTATTGAATTGTAATTGTGTGTTCTCTATCGGGAGATATTAGAGATTAGAGATTGGAATATCTGTGTTCCGTATTCCGTTATATGTGGCTTTTCTATCGAATCAAGCTCGTAATTTGCAGATAAATGCTCCCAAATACAATTTGGAAAATGTAGGGTCGGTTTACCGACCAATTGGTAAACGATAAATTATTGCAATTATTAGACTTGTTGCGATATAAGGTCGATAAATCGACCCTACGATTATATTTGATATTAAAATTCCCCCTCCATAAAATGGCTAAAAATTTGGGTTACTAATTTTAGCCGGTTTTTAAAGCTTTTTTTGGATGCCCTCTCATTTACTGTGTGGTCGCCATCGCCGAACGGTCCAAAGCCATCGAGTGTAACAACCCCGCAGCTTGCTACGATGTTTGCATCGCTTACGCCGCCTCTTTTTTCTATTGGCAAATTAGTTTTGCAGAGGGTTTTGATTTGCTCTATAAATTCCAATTGTTTACTGTTTTCTTCCATAACATCGCGTTGAATTCCGCCGCTTAAAGTTGCAATGCTCCCTTTTACATAACTTTTATTTACAATTTTATCTATCTCTCTTAGCAAAAAATCTCTTTGCGATGTCTGGGTGTATCTGATTTCAAAAGTCAATTTAGCTTTTGGCGAAATTGTATTGGCTCCAATTCCTCCTTCGATTTTACCGACATTTACCGTTGTTCCCTCTTTTAAGTTTGTCAATTTTACCAACTCTTGCAATTTATAAGAAGCTTCTAAATTTGCATCGATTCCTTGGGTGTAATTGTTTCCTGCGTGGGCTGCTTTGCCCTTTATATCTATAAAAAAGGTTCCAACGCCTTTTCGGGCGGTTACCACTTCATCATTTGTCCCTGCTGCTTCAAAAACTAAACAGTAGTCATAATTTGGAGCTATTTTGCTAGTTATAAATTTGGAATTATCGCTTCCTGTCTCTTCGTCGCTTACTAGTAAAAAATCTATATTTTCAATTTTTCCAAATTTTTTGTAAATCTCTCTTAATGCCAAAACTGCGATATAATTTCCCCCTTTCATATCGCAAACCCCAGGACCGTATATCCAGTTTTCATCTTCTTTAAACTCTTCAAAAGTTCCAGGCGGAAAAACAGTATCTAAATGCCCCAAAAGCAACATTTTTTTTCCATCTTTATGCATAGATTGAAAGTATAAGTGGTTTCCAATATCTTCATTTTTGTAAACAGCCGTTGTGCAGCCTAAATCTTCTAACCATTTTTGAAAAATTTTGCCATTTTTATCAACCCCGTTTTTATTTTTGGTATAAGAGTTGATTTCGATAACAGTTTTTAATTCTTTGAAATCAATCATATTAAAATACTCCCATTAAATCTACTAAAATTTATTAGTTACCTGTTGCTATATTATCATTTTTTTATAAAAAAAGCTTTTTTTTCATAAAAAAGTTTTACATTCTTATCACATTTGTTATATGATTGTGAAATAATTTTACGGCGGGAGCAGTTATGAAAAGAAAAGTAGGAATTTGGCTTTATCAAAACGGCGGCGGAGACATAATCGAAGAAAAATTGGTCAAAAAATTACAAGAGCGCGAAATAGATGCAAAAACCGGTATTAATTTACGGAATGCAATTGTTCAGTGCGGAAAAATGTTTCACAAAAATTTAAGAGTTGATGAATTGGATTTGTTTTTCTCTTATAATGCGGGGGAGCAGACACAGTATCAAGTTTATCTCTATCAGGCGTTAAACAGGATTATTCCGACAATTAACTCTTATGAATCATTTGCATTAACAGAAGATAAATTTCAGACAGCTTTTGTTTTAAATAAAAACGGGATTGCGACAGCGGACTTTTTCTTATGCCATAGAGATGACGGCAAGCAGTTAAAAAATATTATCAAAAAATGGAAAAAGATGGTTTATAAGCCGACAGATGGCTGGGGCGGCGTGGGGCTTACAAAAATTGAAGGCGAAGAGACGCTGGATATGCTGATGCCATTTTTAAATTACGCCGATTTACGCTACTTTTATGTAGAAAAATTTGTAAAATATGACAATACCGATTTTAGAATCGATATTGTTGACGGGCAATTTGTAAGCTGCTACGGCAGAAAAGCCGGCGGCAAAGATTGGCGCACAAACATAACAAGCGGCGGCAGCGTATTTTTAAGAGATGCCGATGATGAAGTGATAGATTTGGCGATTAAAGCTGCTAAAGTGTGCGGTGCAGATATTGCGGGGGTAGATATAATTTACGATATGGAGCGCGAAGAGTATGTTGTGCTAGAGGTGAATGGAATTCCAGCTTTTGCAACTCCAGAGCAAGAAAAATTGGGATTAAATTTTAATGACAAAAAGATAGAATTGATAGCAAATTTAATAGATAGAAAAACTAAGGAGAGTGCATAATGAGTAAAAAAAACAAATTGCCAAGATTGGGGCTGCTGTATTTAGACCATGTATTGAGATTTTTCGATAAATCAAATTTTCGCGGATGGCCGGATAAAATCGAAACAGTTGTTTACCACTGGGGGAATGACAAAGAGCGCTTTATAAAAGAGGTTAAGCGCAAGAAAATTGATATTTTAATAGGAAATATCCCCGCAACTGCGTATGAAACATTTAGAGAAATTGCAAGAGCTTTGCCAAAAGTTCAATTTATTCCGTCGCTGGATACGCAATTTGCCAATAAGTCAAAAGAGAATGTTACCCGCTTTGCATGGAAGTATAATATTCCAATACCTAAAACTTATATCTTTTACGATAAGAAAAAGGCGGATAAATTTATTGAAAGCACCGATTATCCAAAAATTGTAAAGAGAAGTTACGGACCTTCTAATTACGGCGGGTATTTTGTGCACAAAGTTGATTCTAAAGAAGAGGCAAAAGAGCTTTTTGAAAAGAAAAAATATTACCCGGTTTATATGCAGGATTTCGTGCCAATGAGCGCAGATATTCGTGTTATGTTAATTGGGCACAAGCCTGTTTGCGCATTTTGGCGGCGTCCGCCGGAGGGCGAGTGGCTAACCAACACAAGCCAAGGCGGCTCTATGGATTACCAAGATGTGCCAAAAGAGGTGCTGGATTTAGCTGTAAAGGTAAGTAAAGCCGCAAATGCGGAGTATTGGGCTTGTGATATTGCTGTGGCCAAAGAGGATGGCTCGCTTAGAATTTTAGAGTGCGCAACAGCATTTGCGGCATTCCCGTATATCCGCGACTGGATTGGGCAGTATTTGATGTGGAAATTCTCTAACGGCAGATTCCCGCTGCCAAATATCCCAATTTACAACTGGGAAGAGTTGGGTAAAATGGATTCTTCGGTTTTAAGAACGCTAAGATATATAACTTTTGGGCGCTACACACCTAGTTATGACGGGGCATATTTTTTAGATAAAAAAGTTAAAAAGGCGCAAGAGGGCGAATATTACCTGCATGAATTGGATAAACTTTACCCAATGCTAAACACATACACAAGAGATGGCGAAGAGTGGCCAAGCGAAAAGTGGAATTTTCAAGACAGATACGGCAAAAGCATAAAAAAAGCGGATTTTGATTCAAACAGCACAATAGACAGCGATGAATCAAGCGAAGCAGTAAAGAAAAATGAGCCCCAAAAAGAGAAAAAAATAGAAATTTCAGAAAAAAAAATAAAAAAACTTTTAAAATCTGTTAAAGGAATAGGCGATAAAAAAGTTTCTAAAATATTAAAAAAATTTACTCCAGAAGAGATTGCAAACAGTTTAGAAAACTCTCCAAAAACGCTGTTAGATTCTTTTAAGTGGCTGAAAAAGAAAATGGTAAAAGAGTTGCAAGAGAAATTAAAAGAGATATAACCGCTTAAATATCTCATCAATAAAGGGTATTTACTGCCCTTTATTGCTATTAAGTTAAGGATTTTGTATCCATTAAATACAAAAAGCCAACAGAGAAAGGCATCTTGACATTCGTATTACAGAATACAGATTACAAAAAACAAATTTCCCTAATCTCTAATCTCTAAAAATAGATTTAGTTAATGGTTTTATTACCAAGTATAAGAAAAGGCGGTAGTAATAGAGTCTGAGTGACCGTCTTTATTATTTATATCTTTATATTTTCTGCGGCTGTATTTTAAGTTGATATGGGCATTTTTTTTGACTGCATAATCTATTTTTGCACTATATTCGCCGTTATAAACTCTGTTTAAATTATATAGGGTAAAACCGCCGTCTTCCAATGAAAAAGCTCTTTCGCCAAACCATTGAGAGAGCGAAGTGCTCCATTTGCCGTTGCTGCTGCTTAACTGATACCCAAAGGAGCTGTATTCATTTTTTAATTCCGGGTATAAATTTGCATTTTTAGGTTTTATATAATTGTAATCCCCTTTGATATTTAAAGAACCGAGTTTTGAAGATATATTTCTTAAATGGTAAACAAAATAGGGATGAAGCTGCAATAAATTTAACTCTTTTGGCAAATAGTGGCTGTAATTGCTGTAAAAAAGCTCTAAACCTATGCTGCTTTTTTTCTGTTTTAACTCCGCACCTGTAATAACAGCTGCCAAACCTTCGTTTGAATTCTTATCATCGCTGGCAACAAAATGCAAACCGCCCTTTATTAAAACATTATTATTTAAAAGATAACTATATACAGAAACAATTTCAGTCTGCTCATACTTCGGTATATTGTATTTAAATATAACATTGCTGTAAGAGGTTGCAAATTCTAATTTATGCGGCGCATTATCTAAAGATGCATAAACCCCCAGGCAGTTAGCCTCTTTTTTATATAAATCGTGATATTTAATATAAGTGTGATATGGAACAAGAGTAAAATTGGGTCTTGCAAGCAGTAAATTTACTGTAAATAAAAAAAAGCAGAATATTTTTTTCATAAAATATCTCAAATTGTATTTTAGAAGTGGCCGGGAGAGGGGGATTCGAACCCCCGGAGGTATTACCCTCACCGGTTTTCAAGACCGGCACGTTCAACCACTCCGACATCTCCCGAAACAATAAAGTGGAGGCGCCACCCGGATTCGAACCGGGGATCAGAGCTTTGCAGGCTCCTGCCTTAGCCACTTGGCTATGGCGCCAATACAAGCTTATATAAAAACGATAATATTTAAAAGTATCGGATTTATATAAACTGGAGGTGGTGCCCGAGGCCGGACTTGAACCGGCACGGCCAAACGGCCAAGGGATTTTAAGTCCCTCGTGTCTACCAATTCCACCACCCGGGCTTTTACATTACCAAAATTTCAACACTCAAAAAAGTTGATTTTGGATTTTATGCCTATTTTGAAGACACCACATAAATAGATGGAGCGGGAGACGGGATTCGAACCCGCGGCCCCAACCTTGGCAAGGTTGTGCTCTACCCCTGAGCTACTCCCGCGTATTTGGACTGTGATTATACATAAGCAAACCTTAAAGAAAAATAAAATAAACCTTGGTTTTTGAAAAAAATCAACTCTTTTATATTTTTTGCCTAATTATTTTTACTATTTACTTTTTAGTAGTATAATGCTTTCTTACTATTACTATTAGGGGAGTTATTATGGAAAAAGTTTATGATATTATCATAATCGGTGGAGGACCAGGAGGCATAGGAACCGCTATTGAAGCTAAAGTTTTAGGGCTTAAGAATATTTTGCTGCTGGAAAAAAGCGATAACCATTCTGATACCATTAGGCGTTTTTACAAAGATAATAAGAGGGTAGATAAAAATTGGCAAGGGCAAATTATCGAAATAGAAGGTCATGTGCCTTTTACCGACGGAACAAAAGAGAGCACGCTTGATTTTTTTGATAAAATGATAGACGAGCACGAAATAGATTACCATTTTAATTGCGAAGTCGATAAAATTACCAAAAATGATGACAACACTTTTACTGTCCGCTCCAGCAAAGGGGACTTTTTGGCTAAAAATGTGGTTATTGCTATTGGAAGAATGGGCAAACCAAATAAACCTAGCTATAAAATACCGCCGTCTATTCGCAAAAGAGTCAATTTTAATTTGGATAAATGCTCAAAAGCAGAAAAAATTTTAATTGTCGGAGGGGGAGACAGCGCAACAGAGTATGCAGTAGAGCTTGCAAAAAGCAATGATGTAACGCTAAATTACAGACGCGAAAAATTAACCCGCCCAAATCCTACCAATTTGAAAAATATAAATAAAGCTTATGCAATGGATGAGGTTAAATTAAAATTAGGCATAGATATTGACTCTTTAGAATCCGAGCATGGATTGGTAAAAGTCAATTTTAAAGATGGAAGCAGCGAAATTTACGACAGGGTTATTTATGCAATAGGCGGCACAACTCCGGTAGATTTTTTAAAAAGTGCAAATTTAATACTAGACAGAAAGGGCGAACCGATTATAAAAGATAATTTAGAAAGCTCGGTAGAAGGCATTTACATAGCAGGCGACATAGCTTTTAAAAGCGGCGGCTCGATAGCTATTGCACTAAATCACGGTTATAAG
Source organism: Campylobacteraceae bacterium (assembly GCA_027081355.1). Classification (GTDB taxonomy): domain Bacteria; phylum Campylobacterota; class Campylobacteria; order Campylobacterales; family Sulfurovaceae; genus JAADEQ01. The sequence continues at coordinate 6,770 of JALWKP010000099.1, read as the reverse complement.
ATTGTTAAAGATATTTTAAGCAAACAAGGCTCATAGCGCGGCAATACCGCGTTATTTGGGTTAATTTAAAAAGAATTTAATATTTTTATATAAAAAACTCTTAGTTTAACATTAATATAAACTTAAAATAATATAATATACTAACTTAATGTTAAAGGAGATTAAAATGGGATTTTTTAGCAGTAAAAAGCAGCAGCAAAAGCCGACTGTTCAGCCTGCAGCGACTATGCCCAAAGCGGCAGAAACACCAAGCAGCAATGATGTGATTAAAACTCCTACCGGCAACACTTCGGTTATTAAAGAGACACTTAAGGTCAAGGCAGATATTGATGGGCAAGGCTCTTTGATAATAGGCGGAATTTTTGAAGGAAATATTAAAATTGAAGATACAGTGTTTATAGAAAAAGGGGCAAGATTTAGCGGAACTATTAAAGCGAGAAAAGTTAAGATTTCCGGGGATTTTGAAGGAACAATCAACTCTACTGCAACAGAAGTTACAAAAAGCGGGCGTTTCCAAGGGGCGATTCATGCGAATAAATCTTTTGTTGATGGTTATGTAAACGGCACCATTTATTCGGCTGATTCTGTTGAAATATCTTCTAACGGCATAGCTGATATTCAAGAGTGCAAAAGCAAGCAAATTAAAATTGTAGGCAAAGTAAACGGCAAGGTTGTTGCTTCTGAACTGCTAGAAGTTGTTAATGGCGGCTCGGTAGAGGGGGAAATTATCACAAAAGGAATCAGAACAGAGCAAGGCGGCTCAATTATTGGTAATATTCAAACTTATAACGAAGCTTTGCACGGCGAAAATACACTTCCTCAAACTGACAGCAGCGAAGAAGAAAATTTAGATATTGACCCAGAAGTTGCAAAGCTTATAAATATTAAACCTGAAGATATGAAAAAATATGCCAAAAAAGATGAAGAAAACAGTGTAAAAAGAATATCTGCTGATGACAAAAACAGTTAAAAACGCTGCACTCTAAAGGAAATTGAATGGGTGTAGAGCATAATGTAACAGTAACCGCGCAAGTTGCATCTAAATTAGATAAAAGTTTAGACAGCTTTTCGCAGGATATGTTAATTTCGCTATTTAACAAGTTTCCTCAGCTTGGGCACTCATTTTTAGGAGTCACATACGCTCAAATAATACTGGCTGTGGCTCTGTTTGTTTTACTGCTTTTTATCCGTCCGCTTGCTGTTACAGGTTTAATTAAGCTTCTTCTTAAACTTAGCAGCAAAAGCAAAACCTCTTATGATGACAAAATTGTAAAAGCCCTGCATAAGCCTCTTAAATTTGCTTTTTTGATATTTGGGCTTTATATTTTTGTATCCATACTTTATATTCAAAACGAAGAAGTATATAAAGTTTTAGATTCTCTTGTAATTATAAATTTCTTTTGGATTTTAGCAGCAATTGTCCATGCCTTGCAAGGCATAGTATATAAGGCTATGCATAAATTGACCCAAGAGTTGTCTGACAGTTTAGCTCGCTTTGTTTTGAAATTGATAAATATTTTAATTTGGGTGTTGGCGGGTTCTTCGGTTTTGAGCCTTTGGGGAATAAATGTTACTGCGCTTTTGGCTTCACTCGGGCTTGGAGGCTTGGCTTTTGCTTTGGCGGCAAAAGATACGGCGGCAAATCTGTTTGGCTCTATTGCTATCTTAATCGATAAAAGCATAAAAATCGGAGACTGGATTCGGGTTGATGGAATAGACGGTTTTGTAGAAGATATTGGTATGCGCACAACTAAAATCAGAACTTTTGAAAAATCTTTAATAATTGTGCCCAACCAGATTATTGCAAATAGCAAAATAGAAAATATGTCGCGCAGAAACAGCCGAAGAATAAGCCTTAGAATCGGATTAACCTACGATACCGACAATGAGCAGATAGAAAAAATTACAAAAGAGATTAAGCAGATGCTAAATTCTCACAGCGGCATAGATCAAAACGATTTAACGCTGGTTAGTTTTGATAATTTTGGCGACAGTGCAAAAGAGATTTTTATTTATACCCACTCTAATACTTCCATTTGGAAAGAATATTTGGCAATAAAAGAGAGCATTAATTATAAAATAAATGAAATAGTAGAAAAAAACGGCTCAAGCTTTGCTTTCCCGTCTCAGTCTATTTATGTAGAGCAGCTTCCGGGAGCGAGGGGTGAGGGTTGAGGGGTATAGCCGGATAAATTGCCCCTATTGTCAAATTGCTTTTTCCGTTTTCTGCTGTCTGTTTTCCGTTTTCCGCACATAAAGCCGATACAAAGCTAAAATTACATATAATTTATGTAAAAAATAAGGCGCTAAATGCAGTATAAGTATAAAGGGCTTACGCGAGAGGGCAGGAAAGTTAAGGGTGTTATAGTTGCCGGAAGCCTTAACGAAGCTAAGCAAATTTTAAAATCAAAAGGCATTTTTTACCAGTCTTTAGAAGAAGGCGGCGGAAGAAATCTGCTTTCTAATCTTAAAAAACGCCCAATGAGCGGCGCTTTAATGAGTGCTTTTTCTAAAGAGTTAGCCAGTTATATCGAATCTGGAATGACAATAGTTACCGCTCTTAAACTTATGCACAATCAGCATAAAACAGAAAAAAAGTATGCCGCATTTATCGAAGAGGTTAAAAAAATGGTCGAAGAGGGTAAAACCCTTTATGCGGCGCTTAGTTCACAATCGGTTTACGAATTGCCCGATTTCTTTTTGCAAAGTATTAATGTTTCGGGGCAAAGCGGTAAAATGGATGAAGTTTTAGCAACTATGGGCGATTTTTTCAGCTCGCAGGGCGAAGTTAAAAAGCAAGCGACAAATGCAATGATATATCCGACTTTCATCTTTTTGGTGGCAATGGGGATGACAGCGTTTTTAATTACATTTGTTGTGCCTAAAATTACTCAAATATTCAAAGACACCGGGCAGAAACTGCCAACAATAACCAAAATTGTTTTAAGTTTAAGCGACTTTTTTACACACTACTGGATGCATGTTTTAATAGGGTTAATTATTATTGTGGCAATTTTTCAATTTGCATTTTCAAAAATTTTAAGTTTTAGAAAAAGTATCGATTCTATGCTATTAAAATTGCCTGTAATTGGGAATATTATTCAAAATTACGAGCTTGGGCGCTTTAGTTATATTCTATCTTTAATGCTGGATTCCGGGGTCTCTTATGCCCAGGCGGTTCAATTGGCATCTTCTACTTTTAACAATATGGCGCTGCGCTCGCTTTTTGATAAAGCTTCATCTAAAGTTGTAGAAGGGAATAAACTTTCAGTAGCGCTTTATCGGACTAAAGGCGTTAAACCTAAACGAAATTTTATGCAATCGCTCGCACTTGGAGAAGAGAGTAGCAGTGTTTCATCTATTTTAAAAAGCATTTCTAAACTTTATACCGAAGAGAATAAAGACAAAATAAAAATGCTGCTTAGTTTGATGGAGCCGATTATGATGCTATTAATAGGCGCAATTGTCGGAACTATTGTTTTGGCTATGCTGCTTCCTATTTTCAGTATGAGTGTGGGTGCTGCTAAGCATTAAAGGAATTAAATGGCAAAACAGAGATTTAGAGATATAAAACAAGGCAGAGTTACAAAAACAGAGAAAAAAGAGAAAAGCAACCCTTCGCAAAAAACATATTTTGCCAGTAAAAGGGATTATTTTAAAGCGGTTTTAACAGACAGTTTTATGCTTTTAATGCCAATTATGTATTTTACTTTTTATATAATTTTTGGAAGCCGCGAAGAGTATGCGCACCATTGGCAAGCAGGAGGGCTTTATATTTTTGGAACATTGGCGGTTGTAGAATCGATTTTTTTAATCACAATGGGTCAAACACCTGGAATGAGAGCGTATAATTTAAAACTGGTATCTCTATATACAGGCAAAAAACCAACTCCGCAGCTTATAATAATCCGGCAAATTCTTTCTAAAATTGTTTTTATATTTTGGGGTTGGCTTATAATGTTTTTTAGAAAAGATAACCGAAACCTCCAGGATATTATTTTAAAAACGGCACTAATTTACAATAATGATAAAAATTAGCCTGTTTAAAAAAGTTCAATTGCCCCTAGCGCTTTTTTACTTTTTTTACTTTGCTATGATTGGGGTGTATATAATTTTTATGCCCAAAGTCTTAAAAGACATAGGTTACAGTTCTGTGCAGATTGGAGCAATTTACACAAGTGCGCCTCTTATGCGTTTTATTTTGCCTTTTATTTTCAAAAAATGGATTAAATTAACCCATAAAGTCTATTTTGTATCTCTTATTTTAACCCTTTTAATTACAGCGCTTTTTAGTATAACAATTAAAAGCTTTTGGCTTTTTTTGCTTATGAATTTTGCTTTTGGCGGCGCAATGGGAGCGGTTTTGCCGTTTGTAGAAATTATTGCGCTTGAGAATGCAGGCAAAGAGAGATACGGCAAAATCAGGCTTTGGGGCTCAATTGGCTTTAGTGTTGTCGCTTTTGTCTTGGGCAAAATTTTAAACGGCTGGGTGATGGCGCTTGGATTTTTAATAGCAACAGCGCTTTTAACAGCATTTTTTGGCTTTGCATTGGCGAAATTTGACAAAAACATAGAGGATGCTTCACAAGAGTTACAAGAGAATAAAACTTTCTCTATCTCCAAATATTGGGCATTTTGGATTAGTGTTTTTTTATTGCAATTTAGTTTTGGCGGATTTTATAACTTTTTTACAATTTATGAAACAAGCAGCGGCTTAAGTTTAGATACTGTAAGTTATCTCTGGATTTTTGGCGTAATTTGCGAAATTTTAATGCTGATTTTTCAAGGACCGCTGCTTAAAGGTTACAGCCTTTTAACACTGCTTTATATCTCTACATTCAGCACCGTTTTTCGCTGGCTGATAGTAGCATTTTTTCCAAAGAATCTATTGCTGTTGATGCTTGCACAAGCAACTCATGCGCTTAATTTTGCACTTTATTATACTGCTGCAATTGCTTATGTTTATACACTTTATAGCCAAAAAAAACTTGCACAGCAATTCTTTTTGGGCATAGGTTTTGGTTTAGGCGGCGCTTTAGGAGCAATGCTCTCTGGCATTATTTACAAAATCAGCCCCTCAGGACTTTTTGTTTTCGAGGCATTAAGCGCATTTTTTGCAGCTATATTGCTATTAATCCATAAAAAATGAAGAGAGTATGTTAAATAATGCAGTAATTTTAGCAGGCGGCAAAAGCAGCAGGATGGGAGAAGACAAAGCCCTTTTGCCTTTTGGAAATTTTAAAACCTTAACTGAATATCAAATTGCAAAACTCACCCCTCTTTTTAAAAATGTTTACATAAGCAGCAAAAGCAATAAATTTGATTTCGATGCAAAAATTATTTTAGACAGTTACAAAGACTCCTCGCCGTTAATTGCAATTGCTTCTATTTTGCAAGAGTTAAAAGAGGATTTCTTTTTAATATCAGTTGATATTCCTTTAGTTCCAATTGATGATATTAAAAACTTGCTGGAATCTTACGAAAAGAATAAAAATTATGACATATACCTTATAGAGAGCCAAAATGGATTAGAACCGACAGTTGCAATATATACAAGAAAAATTCTTCCTATTGCTTTAAAAATGATAAAAAACGGCGATCATAAACTTAAAAATATGATAAACAGCAGCAAAAAATATCTCTTAAAAACAGAAAACTCCCGCGCTTATCTTAATGTAAATGATAAAAATGGCTATAAAATGGCTTTAAATTACTGCAAAAAATGTGAAAAAAGTGTAAAAAATTAACATTTTTTAAAAATATTCCCAAAAATTCGTGTAAAATTTTTAAAACAAACAAAGAAATTTGAAATTTTTTTCCCGAAAAATTGCCTTTTAGTAAGAAAAAATGAATTAAAAAATTGTATTTGTTAATTTGAATTTATTATCTTTAAGTTAAAACAAAAATATACCATACCTTCCAAAGCCCCCAAGATAGGTTATTTGAAATTACTCTAAACCTCAAAAGTCGCATATAATGGAACTAAATTAATTTTCAAAATGACATCTTTTTTGACAATAAAAATTTATTATGGAATAATACGAATAGAAAAAGAAAAAAGTGGCATTTTTTGGGAATAGTTGAGTTATTTCCAAGATTGCGGCTTAAAATTATAAAACATCAAAAGGACACAAAATGAAAATTGGAAAAATAGTATTAATTACAGGCATTATTGTGCTGACAATGACAGGCTGTAATCATCATAGGTTAAAACCGCATAGATTTTATCACAATCATAATAATGCGAGTCATAATAGTGCTTACAGACAAGCTTCAACTAACGGAGTGCCAAGATTTACCCAAATTAGGGGAGCTTATCCGCAGGCTATTAATCAGGGAAGATACGGAGGTTCAAGATATCAGCCAGTTAGAGAGAGTGAAATTTTAAAACCGGCTCACAGTATGGCAGAATTGGATGAACAAAGCAGAAATGTCAAACCTACAATGATTTACTCTTATCCTAGGGGAATGGGGACAAGAGGGACAAATTTTGTAAATTTGATGGCAATAAAATACAGATTGCTTGACAAAATTAATGCTGTTAGAGCCAACGGAGCCCCTTGTTCTAGAATTTCAGCTCCGCCAGTAAAATGGAATAGAAAGTTGGTAGATGCTGCTAAAGCCCATGCTCAAGATATGGCTATGCATAACTTTTTAGGTCACTTAGGTTCAGGAACCAGCACAGATGTAGCAAGAAAAGCGCTAGGACGGGGCAGCAACTTTTATGAAAGAATCCTTTATTTTGGATATCCGATAAAACCAGGAGAGTT
>JALWKP010000098.1 GCA_027081355.1 Campylobacteraceae bacterium | reverse complement strand
TCCATAAAAGAGAAAAAGCAAAAGAGAAAAACAGAATATATGCAAATAGTGCAACCGGATTGTTTTTTATTGTTTCTAAAGTTTGCTTTTTATCCCCCCATATAACCCAAAATATAATCAAAAGCCCCAAAGCAATATTGTTAATTGCTACACTGTTTGGCAATGTAAATACAAAAAGGACCAAAAGATACTTTCTTAAGCTTTCTATTTGCACAATTTTCCTTCTTAAAACTCTTCTGCTTTTTTTAAGATATTTTTTATCTGTATTTTATCAATTACATCTAAATATCTATTTATAGAGTGCTGAATTTCTACACTTTTACTAAATTTATTCTCTAAAATTTTATTATTATATGTGCATCCGTAAACAATTACATTTTTTACATTATTTGCCCATGCTATAAAGCTAGGTCCCGTGTCGTTGCCAATTAGCAGGTCTGATTTGTCTATTAGAGCTTTTAAATCGTTAATGCTTAGTGTCACAGGGGTTGCATTTGGGGCATTGTCGGCTATTTTAAAGGCATCTTTTTTTTCAGTTTCGCCAATATATGGGATTATAATATTCTCCCCGCTTAAAGCGTTTGCTAACTCTATCCACTTTTCAACCGGCAGCTTTTTGCACTCCCAGCTTGCCCCTATTATAAAGATAATATTTTTTTTCTTCTTGCTTAATATATCAAACTCCCTATCTTTATAATAGAGCAGTTTTGGATGGTTTACAAGGTAATCTCTGTCATCAATTTCAAACAGTTCCAGATACCTCTCTATCGCATACTCTTTTGTAGATAGAATTTTTCTGTTATAAAAAAAAGAGGCTATTTTTTCACGCGGATTTTGATACCCTACCCTTTTTTTAGAGAGCAAAGATGCTACAACACCGCTTTTAAAAAGCCCCTGCAGGTCGTAAACCCTGCTGAACTCTAACTTTTTTACCCTCATAAATTCGCTAAAAAAGAGTCTTTTGTCTCTTTTTGCCTCTCGTAAATGTATTGGAACAATCTGCTCTATGTATGGATTGTGCTGCAAAATATCTTTAAATGAGTTATCTACAATAAATGCCACTTTTCTATCCAGTTTTGGCAAAACTGCCAAAGAGTGGATAACATCACCCATAGAACTTAGTTTTATTATCGCATCCATAGTAACCTTTAATAGTTCTTAGATAAAATAACACTATTATATCAAAAGGATTATTGTGTGGAACTTTTTTAAAGAGTATATTCCTTATTATAAAAATTATAAAAAACAAATAGCATTTGCTCTAGTTGGTATGATACTTGTATCTATTTCTGCTTCTGCAATTGCTTATATTATCAAACCTGTGCTCGATAAAATCTTTATAGAAAAAAACAGTTCTCTTCTTTATACCTTGCCGTTTGGAATTATTATTATCTATTTTGCCAAAGGGCTAGGAAGATATTTGCAAACTTATTATGTAACTTATATCGGAGAAGATATTGTCAGACAAATTCGGAATAATTTATTAAATCATATTTTAAATTTCGATATAGATTTTTTTAAAAGAACTCACTCCGGAGAACTTGTAAGCCGCATTATTAACGATATCAACCGCATCCAAAATGCAATCAGCCATGAACTTGCCAGCTTTATCCGCGATATTTTAATGGCTTTTGCGCTTTTAGGAGTTGTAATTTACCAAAATCCAAAACTTGCTTTTTTTGCAATTGTAATACTGCCTTTAGTTGTTTATCCAATAAAAATTATAGCTAAAAAATTAAAAAAACTCTCTCATAGCGCCCAAGAAAAAACTGCTGATTTAAATACCCAATTAAATGAAATTTTTAATAATATCGAAACTATAAAAGCGTATAATGCAAAAGATTTTGAATATAAAAAATTTGACTCAGAAAATAGAAACTTTTTTAAAATAAATTTAAAAACAATTAAAACCCAAGCTTTGTTAAATCCGATTTTAGAACTTTTAAGCGCTTCTGTTGCAACAGTGGTAATAATTGTCGGAGGCAAAGAGGTAATAGACGGCAGTATGAGTGTAGGCGCTTTTTTCTCTTTTATGACTGCCCTATTTATGATGACAGAACCTATTAAACGGGCTTCTAATACATATTCTTATTTACAGAATGCAATTGCAGCAAATGACAGATTAAAAGAGATATTTAACCTTAAACCTAAAATTACAAGCGGCGATATAAAATTGAAAAAAATCGATACTATAGAATTTAAAAACGCTGTCTTAAAATACGGGGATATTTATGCTTTAAAAAATATTAATTACACAGCATCGCAAAATAAAATAGTGGGTCTTGTAGGAGACAGCGGGGGCGGAAAAAGCTCTTTTATTTCTTTAATAATGCGCTTTTATGATGCCAGCAACGGCAATATTTTAATAAACGGCATAGACATAAAAGAGTATGATTTGCGCTCTTTATTGGATAAAATTGCTTATATTCCGCAAAATGTGCATATTTTCAACGACACAATCGCCGCAAATATAGCTTACGGGAAAAAAACAGATGAAAAAAAAATAAAAGAAGCGCTAAAAAAAGCCAATCTTTTAAATTATGTAGAAAGCTTAAAAGAGGGCATATATACCAAACTCCAAGAGGCAGGAAGCAATTTAAGCGGCGGACAAAAGCAGCGTATTGCAATTGCAAGAGCCCTTTATACAAACCCTGGCATTTTAATACTTGATGAAGCCACATCTGCGCTGGATAATAAAAGCGAAGCGGTTATTATGCAAACTATTCACAATTTAAAAAATATGCATATTTTTATTATCGCCCACCGTTTAAAAACGGTAGAAAATGCCGATGAAATACTGGTATTTAAAAATGGCAAAATAGTCTGCCAAGGAAATAAAGAGCATCTTTTAAAAAATTGCGAAGAGTTTAAAAAGCTTTATAATTAAAACTATAAAAGCTGTTAAGGCTGAAAATATTTTAGAAATTTGAGCTTAAATATGCATTCTAATTAATGAAACGAGGAGAAATACATCTTTTTCCATTGGAACATTTTCTTGCACATACGCATTATTGTATGCATTCTGTATCAAGAAATGCAGGATGTGCAAATATGCATTTAAAAGCTAGAGCTTTAAGACGAGAGAAAAATGGCAATAAAAGGATGAGGCTCTTGTGCTTGCACTCTCTGTGAGAAAGCCTCATTTCCGTTGTTTTCTAGTTTTTTTCACAGCCTCAGAATAATGGGAGCGAGAGAAGAAAAAATTTGGGTTTAAAGTTTTTCAGTGAAACTTTATATCATTAAATATTTTCCTCCTTTTTAATTTCATAAAGCTTCTCTTTTGATAAATTTGTAACTTTTACTATGGCATCTATATCCATATTCATTTTTAGCATCTGTTTTGCCACCAAAAGCACTCCTTTTTCAATACCTTTTTCAATACCTTTCTCAATCCCTTCTTCTCTTCCTTTCTCAACACCTATCTTATAAAACGGTGTTTTTTCAATATCTACTGTTAGCATTTCTACTCCTTTCTTTACATTTTCTTCTAAGCCTCTGTTTGTTGAATATAGAGTTACTATTTCTAAATACTTTTCAAAAGCTCTATCGTCATTAAGTTCTCTTAACTTTAACAAAATTCTATTTACAACACTTTGCTTATCTTGCCCTTTAAAGTCGCAAAGTATAGATAGAGCTATAGCAGAAGAGTCATTGCTTTGGATTAACTCTTCGCAATCAATTTCATCCATTTTTATTATATCATATTTATAGTCAATTTTATCTCTTTTTACTGTTTCTTTCATATTACATTTTGATTTTCCGATATAAACTAAATATTGGCTGACTTTATACTTTTCATATAAAAAGAGTATATCACTGTAATATCTTAGCATTCTTAAATGCAT